>JASBUL010000096.1 GCA_030147945.1 Oceanococcus sp.
AAACCGAGATTACATCTCTCTGAACCAGCAGACCGTGGCGTCGGCGTAAAACTCACACAAGCCACCAAAAAAAGCGCGCATGAACCTTGTCCTGGATGCGACATTCACGCGCCGGATCGTGCACACTTGGCGGCTGTTCAACTTGGCGAAAAACAGCACGCACCTATGTCTTCGACCACCAAATACATTTTCATCACGGGCGCAGCAGCCGGCATCGGCAAAGCTTGCGCACAAGCCTTTCACCGTGAAGGCTGGCATGTGGGTCTGTATGACATCGACAAAACCGGTGGTCAGAAGCTGGCTGAGGAACTGGGCAATCAACGCGTGACGTTCGGACGGCTGGATGTCACCGATCCGCTGGAGTGGAAAAACACCCTCAGTGCCTTTTGCGAGGTCAGCGGTGGGCAGCTGCACGGCGTGCTCAATAACGCCGGGGTGCTCAGCTCCGGCGAATTTCAGGACATCGATCTTGAAACCCAGCACCGCATGGTGGATATCAACGTCAAAGGTGTGATGAACGGCTGCCATCTGGCTTTTCCATATCTGCGTGATACGCCGCAGGCCTGCCTCATCAATATGGCCTCAGCCTCAGCGATATACGGCCAGGCCGACCTCGCAATCTATTCTTCCAGCAAGTTCTTTGTCCGCGGACTGACCGAGGCATTGGATCTGGAATGGTCGAAGTACGACATTCGTGTGGTCGATATCTGGCCGCTGTTCGTGCGCACCGCCATGATCGACAATCTCCACAAGGCGCAAAGCGTCAAGAATATGGGGGTCAAGCTGACCCCGGATGATGTCGCCAAAACCGTGCTCAAGGCCGCCACCTACCGCGGCACCCTGCCCAGGGTGCACTGGACCGTCGGATTCTCCACCAAAGCCCTCTACCAAGCGGTTAAGATGGCGCCCCTGTGGCTGACCCGGCAGATCAACCAGCGACTGACGCGCGCCCCTCAATAAGGACGAAAAACTGAATCATGGAGATTCATTCCGAGACCGTAGACGGCATTTTCGTGGTCTACCCACGCGGCCCGCTGGATGCTGATGCCGCCCCCCGCCTGACCGAAGTCAGCGCACGTATGGCCGCCCATGAAGGCGACTGCGCCGCCATTGACCTGAGCAGTGTGAGTTTCGTTGACTCCACCGGCATCGGCGCCCTGGTCTCCATCCACAAACAGCTGAAGAACTTCGACAAAACGGTGTGCTTTGTCGGCGCCAAAGGACAGCCTGCAGACATGCTGAGCTTTCTGCGCATCGATCAGGTGATCCCGACCTACCCCGCGCTGGCGGACATGCGCCGCGACCGCGGAGTTTAAGCGCGCGCACTCAGGGCTTGCTGATCGGCGTTTGCGCCATGTATTCGATCAGGTCGATGAATTGCTCATCACTGCAATCGGTGCACATGCCCATGGGCGGCATGCCGATCCAGCCTGACTTGGTGCGCTTGAGCAACATCTCGCGTCCCTGATCAATCCGTGCGGCCCACGCGGCTGCATCGCCGGTACGCGGCGCGCCGGCCGCACCGCTGGCATGACAGCTGATGCAACTGCGGTTGTACAGCGTCAACGTCGCTTCGCTGGCCTTGATACGCGGCTCCGGCGTGGTCACCGGCTCACTTGCGTTGCGCCCCTCGCAGGCGGCCAGTAGCAGGCACAGCGCCCCCCACAGTGGCCAGGCCACGGTGTATGTCTTTGTCATTGTTGTGGTGTCTCACTCCCCTCGGTCTCACCAATGTACCGCGATCCGGGCAGAAATTCAGGCGACACCAGCCGGCCCCGAACCGCGCACCAGTCTGCAGACTGACGCACGGCGCGGCCAGCAAGGTCAGTCGAGGCGCTCGAAACCGATAATCTCGTTCCAGCTGCCACGATCCTGGTGCGGCATGGTCAGACACGGACCGATGATGCCGGACAGCGAACAGACATCATCGCGATGATGGATGCGGCGGAAGTCCTGGGGATCAGTCGAGCCGTACTCGGCCTCCAGCCGTGCGCGGGCCTCGGCCAGACCATCCTGTATCCACTGGTTGACGCTCTTGCCTTGCAGGTAATCCACCCTCAGCGGAATGCCCGAAATGCCCGGATTGAGGGCCTTGAGCACCAGATTGTCGAGCGGCGACGCGTCGTATTCATGGCTACCCACGATGGACATGTGACGGTAGTAGGAGGCAGGCAGCAGATCCTGCAACATCATCTCGCGCACCGCATCGACGAACACATCGAAGATGGTTTCGGCCGGACGGTCGCGCGCCTCTTCATCCTCGATGTCGATGTCCGGGTTGTAGTGCAGCTGATCCCAAGCGAGCAGGATTTCGGCCAGAGCGGCCTCTGCAGGCTCCAGCACACCGGCCTGATGGGCGGTGCCAATCAACGGCAACCACGGCGCCGCGCGCACATCCAGACGGCCGGACAGCTTGTCCATCTCGATCAGGTCTTCGAAACTGATCTTGTCTGCCGCCGCCAGCTGCTGTTCCCAGTTCACGTTGCGCTGAATCGGCCCGGCCGGTCGGGTGGAGGCGTCGCCACCGACATTCTCACCCCAGCCGATGGCCGGCTTGTTGTTCCAGTTGGTGACGTAACCCTGCTGCGGATTGAGCACCTGCGGAGTTTCGGCAAAGCTCAGAAAGCCCAGATGATCGTGCTCGCCGGTTCCGCGACTGGGCAAGCGCAGATCCGTGCCCGGCGCGCGGCGCGGATGCAGGCCGGGATGAAAATACGCGGCGTTGCCATCGGCATCGATCATCATGGTGTTTTCGTTCCAGGTCACCTTCTCCATGGCAGCCTTGAAGTCGGCGTAGTTGCGTGCCTTCTGCCAGCCGATGATGCCCTCGATGGTGTCCACCTCGCGCTTCCACATGGCGTACTGCACGCTGCGGGCGTAGTTGCCATCCTCACTGCGCGCCACCACCGGGCCGTGCACGGTGCGGCACACCTCGAAGGTTTCCGTAAACAGGGCTGGCAACACCGGCACACCTTGCGGCGCTTCGCGGTAGTTCACCGTTTCCTCGCGGCAGTCCATGCTTTTGACTTCGCCGTCGTGCAGATACTGATTGGGTCCATCACCCACCGAGGTGTCCTCGATGAAACTGTCGATGGTTTTGGAATAGCCGGTGGTCACACCCCAGGCCACACGTTCGTTGTAGCCGATCCCGATGACCGGCAATCCCGGCACCGTGGCGCCGCGGGCATGCACCCCGCCACCATGCACCTCAAGCTCGACCAGCAAACTGGGGTAGCCATAGCCCAGCTGTGGGCCGTTGATCAGCAGCGGCATGCCGTTGGCCGACTTTTCCCCGGTCACGATGGCCATATACGAACCGCCATGCAGACCACGCAGATACTCGATCACGTTGTGCGCTGCCTGTGCTGCCGGATTCTCCAGCGTCTGCTTGAGAATGGGCAGACCGGCCGGCTCCGGATAGTCACCGGTGCCCGGCCCTTCGGCCAGTTCGGCCGGCAGCGTCTCAGCAAAGTCCGCCAACGCATTGAAAGCGGCTTCACGCTGAACGGCAGGCGTGCCCATGTTGCTGAACGTGCCTTCGCTGGCGGGGATGGTCACCGCTGCCTTGGGGTCGTCGATCCACAGGATATCCTGCAGGATATCGCGCCCCAGCGTCTTGCCGTGCATCTCCTGCAAGGCCTTGAGCGCCTCCACCGTTTTCATCTCATAGCTGCCATCCGAGGCCACTTCACGGGTCATGAGGACACCGGCCGCCATGATGTCACTGAGCGAAAATGCCTGCGGCAGGGTGGTTAGCAGGACGAATTCGGCAGGCAGCAGCACGGGATTCAGCACCACCTCGTCGATACGCTGGTTCACCCCATCGCGGTAGCCAATGGCGGCCTGCTGGGCAAATTCCGACAGGCCATCAAACATGGCCATGTATTCCTCTTCGGTGTACGTCAGCGTGCGCGCCTTGACGTCATCCGGCACCGCACCCGGTCCGGTCAGTTCAGCCAGCGTGCCCTTGGCCTGGCGGCGTACACCATCCATCAGGAACAGACGCTGCACCGCCATGATGTACCCGGCGCCGAACCACACATCCTCAACCGAATCCGCGTGCACGGCCGGCACACCGAACTCATCCAGGTAGATGCGCACACCCTCACGCGGCTCGAAGTCGGGCTGACGATCAGTGATGTCCTGGAAACGACCGTCCTTGAACTCCGAATTCCAGTACATAAGGCGCTGATCATCGATGTGATCGCCGAAATCAGCCGGGTTGCCGGTCAGTGTACCGACCGCCTGACCATCAACCGAAACGTGACCGGACTGGCCCGGCGGCAACAAGTTGGAGACCCGCATCTGCACGTTATCACCGCCCTGATGCACGCCCGATCCGTCGCGCCCTCCACTGGTATTGCAAGCACTCAACAGCACAGCCATCAGGCCGCAGAGCAGCACGTTTTTCTTTCGCATGATTCTCTCTCGCACACTGCAAACACGCATCTTCGCGCGTCCCTTGTCATCGATTCAAACGACAACAATATTCATAAATAACTTTAGGTATTTTCTTTATCACACTGTTTTTCAGCTCTTTTACAAGATCTAAAAAGCCCCGAAAAAGCGTATGGCGATGCACGCGTGCGCACCTCGCCTCATGACGCTACCTGAGTGCAGCCGGAATGTGCAGTACAGATGGCGGCGTGGCGCTTGCGACCAATGTTACCAGTCGATAACATCGCGGGCTCCATTCACCGCGTCATAACAGCAGGAGTCCGGCCCATGAATCTGGAATTCAGTGCCGAAGAGAAAGCTTTCCAGCAGGAAGTCCGCGAGTGGCTGCGCGCCAACAAACCCGATTTCCCGCCCTCCCTCACGCATTCGCGTGAACAAACCCTGGCCTGGGAACAGACGCTGGCCAGCAAAGGCTGGCTGGCCACCGGCTGGCCCAAGCAATATGGCGGCACCGGCTGGACCGCGACCCAACGCTACATCTGGGACACTGAATGCGCGCTGGCCAATGTGCCCGGCGTGAACCCTTTCGGGGTCAGCATGTGTGGACCGGTGATCATGGCCTTCGGCAACGACGAGCAGAAAGCCGAGCACCTTCCACATATCGTCAACGCCACACGCTTGTGGTGCCAGGGCTACTCCGAGCCGGGCTCAGGTTCGGATCTGGCTTCGCTCAAGACACGTGCCGAACGCGACGGTGACGATTACATCGTCAACGGCCAGAAAATCTGGACCACCAGCGCCCACATCGCGGACTGGATTTTCTGCCTGGTGCGCACCGACGCCAGCGGTCGCAAGCAGGAAGGCATCTCCTTTTTGCTCATCGACATGAAAACGCCGGGCATCGAAGTGCGCGAGATTCGCAGCATTGACGGCGCCCACCACCTCAACGAGGTGTTCTTCAAGGATGTGCGGGTGCCGGCCAAGAATCTGGTTGGTGAAGAAGGCAAAGGCTGGACCATCGCCAAGTTCCTGCTCGGTCATGAGCGCACCACGATTGCCGGTGTTCCGTTGTGCCAAGCACAGATCGAGGAACTCAAGGTGCTGCGAGATGCCGACCCCAATCTGCGCAACGACCCCAAGGTCGACGAAGACATCGCCGCACTGGAAGTGGACCTGCTGGCACTGGAGTACACCAACCTGCGTGCCCTGGAGCGCGCCGAGAGCGGCAAGCCACCGGGTCCGGAAAGCTCCGGCCTGAAGATCAAAGGCACCGAGCTGCAGCAAGCCCTGGCTGAGTACAAGGTGGAAATGGGCGCCTACGCCAGCCTGCCGTGGCAGGCCGAGGCGATTGGAGAAGCTGCTTACGCCCAGGCCACGGCGGCCTACAACATTGGTCGTGCTTCCACCATTTATGGCGGCACCAACGAAATTCAGAAAAACGTCCTGGCGAAATTCGCCCTGGGCCTGTAAGGAGCTGACACATGGACTTTTCCTTCACTGAAGAACAAACCCTGCTCAAAGACAGCTTCCAGCGTTTTCTGCAGGATGCCTACGGCTTCGAGGACTACCGCAAGATCATCGAAACCGAACAGGGGTACAGCGCCGACACCTGGGCTCAGATGGGTGACCTGCAGTGGCAGGGCCTGCCCTTTTCCGATGCCGACGGCGGTCTAGGCTACGGCCATATCGAACTGCTGCTGCTGGCTGAAGAAATGGGCCGCGGACTGTGCGTGGAACCGTACATGGCCAATGTGGTCCTGGCCGGCCAGACCATCGCCAAGCTGGCCAGCGCCGAGCAGAAAAGCGCTTTGCTGCCAGGGCTGATGGACGGCTCGCGCCAGATCAGCCTGGCGCATGCTGAACTCGGCGGGCGCTATCAAGCTCTGTGGTGCGAAACCAGCGCCAGCGAACAGGGCGACAGCTGGACGCTGAAAGGCCACAAATCCATGGTCCTGAATGCGCCCAACGCCGATCAGTTCCTGGTGGTGGCACGTATCAGCGGTGCCACCGATGAGGCCACAGGCCTGGGTGTGTTCCTGATCGACAAGGACGCCAGCGGCGTCAGCCTCAAAGCCAACAAGGTACTGGGCGGCGGCGTGGCCGGCGAGCTCAGCCTGAACAACGTTGCCGCGCAACGTCTCGGCGGCGAAGCTGGCGAGGTGATCGAAGATGTGCTGGATCTGGCCACCGCCTATTCCTGCGCAGATGCTTACGGCGCCATGCAGGCCCTGCTGGCCAAAACCGCGGAATACAGCAAAACCCGCAAACAGTTCGGCATGCCGCTGGGCGCGTTCCAGGTTCTGCAGCACCGCATGGTCGACATGTTCATCGAAGTGCAGCAAAGCCAGTCGATGATTCTGATGGTGATGCTGCGCTTGTCCGACAGCGACCGGGCCGCACGTCAGAAAGCCGTGGCGGCCTGCAAGGCCTACATGCACAAAGCCAGCAAGTATGTGGCTCAGCAGGCCGTTCAGCTGCACGGCGGCATCGGTGTGACCGAAGAACTCGACATCGGCCACTACTTCCGTCGCCTGACCGCATTCGGCAGCCTGTTCGGCGATCGTACGCATCAGCTGCGCCGCCTCGCCGCACTCGACAAGGCGCAGCGTCAGGCTCAAGGCAAGCTGGCCAACGCGGCCTAGGCAACAAACCACAGTGAAAAAGCCCGGTTCGCCGGGCTTTTTTGTGCCTGGCATCCGGCAGCCGCAAGGCCGGTGGGAACCAATTAGCAAGCTTGTGCGTGCTTGCCAGTGTCACAAAACCCATAAAGAGAGACCTTGCCATGACGACCACGGCACGCGCGCTGGCCTATCCTCGCGGATGGCATCCGGCGGCGCTCCTCATGACCCTGCTTGTGCTGAGTATGCTGCTGGTGCACAACGCCCATGCGGCCAGCAGCACACCCGGCCTGCGCGCCATACTCGGCTCCAATATCCCGGTCGACGAACCCATTCGCGCTGTGGCCATGCTCGACACCGTGCCCAGCGACAGCGATGTCAATGCACTGGCCGCACTGGGCCTGGTGGCCCAGCCGCTCAAGCATCTGCCCATGGTGCTGACCAAAGGCACCGTGACCCAGCTGACCCAGGCGGTGCGTGGCGGTCTCGCGCGCGACGTCTACATCGACAAGGCGCTGGAATGGCATTCGGCCGAATCCACCGCAGCCATGAGTGCCGACATCACCCGTGAACTGGGCTATGACGGCAGCGGTATCGGCATTGCCATCGTCGATTCGGGCATCGATGCCTCGCATCCGGACCTGGAAAACCGGGTGGTCCACAATGTGCGCGTGTACTCGCCTGAATATCTGGACATTCTGGGTGTGAGCGAACCGCTGGGCATCAGCTGGCCGGGCAGCCCGGCCCTGGTTCTGCCCTTCGACAACCTGCCCTACAACAACACCGACACCATCGGTCACGGCACCCATGTAGCCGGCATTGCCGCCGGCGAAGGCGTCGATGACGGCAGCCTCATCGGGGTCGCCCCCGGCGCCCACATGGTCGGCTATTCGACCGGCGAAGTGCTGTTCATCTTCACCGCCTTGGCCTCCTTCGATGACATCCTGGCCAAGCAGGAGGAATACAACATCCGGGTGGTCAACAACTCCTGGGGTAGCCGCTTCCACGTGTTCGACCCCAACTCGCCGATCAATGTAGCCAGCAAAGCGCTGGTCGATGCGGGCATGACGGTGGTCTTTTCAGCCGGCAACGACGGCCTGGAGATGACCACCAACGTTCATTCCATGGCCCCCTGGGTCATCATGTCCGGCTCGGCCACGCTGTCGGCAGAAAAATCCGGCTTCTCCTCATCCGGCCTGATGTTCGACAACAGTACGGTCAAGGAACTGGACGAAAACGGCCACGTGCACTACGCAGGTGATGGACTGGGCCTGTCGCACCCGGACGTGTCCGCGCCGGGCAGCAACATCACCTCAACCTGCACGCCGACCGGCGTGGTGGTGTGCCCCGGCACCCTGCCCAACGGCTCGGCCGTGGCCTCGGGCACCTCGATGTCCGCACCGCATATGGCTGGCCTGGCCGCCGTGCTGTTGCAAGCCAATCCGGAACTGACCCCGGACATGGTCGGCAAGGTCATGCAGGTCACCGCCGATGCGATGCGCGATGATGCCGCCTTCTGGCAATCAGGCTACGGTTTCGTCAACGCCAAGCGGGCTGTGGATCTGGTCCTGCGCGAAGACTTCTCGGCCGAGCTGCTGGACAGCCTGCAGGCCGACATTGAAGCCCGCGCCCTGGCCGCTCGACCGTATTCGGTGGTGGCTTCCGATCAGTGGGAATTCATCTCCAGCGGCGCCACCGCGCTGGGTCTGGAGAGCTACGACTTCCCGATTGAAGTCAGCGCCGACACTGACGCCATCCGCGCCGGCGTCGCCTTCCCTTCGGATCTTGGCCTGCTTGGACTCAACCTGCTGTACGAATGGTCGCTGACCTTGATCGACCCGGACGGCAACGAGGTGGCCAGTTCAGAACTGACCGAAATCGGTATCGGGCTGATGCAGGTCGATTTTGACGAACTCGGCATCGAGCGCAAACCCGGCACCTGGACCCTCAACGCCGCGGGCGTTCTACATGTTTCGCAGCCGGGTCTGCTGTGGGGCCATTCAGTCACCGTCGTCGCCAACCAGCTCAAAGCCCAGAACGCCAACATCGATGAGCCCAGCGGCCCCGAGTATGTGGCCGACGGCGAATTGCACTTCAGCCTGAGCGGCGGTGAAGGCGGCATGTCCTCACCGGAAGGCTGCGCCTACGACCTGCAAGGCGCCTCCGGCCAGCTCAGCCTCGGCGATGCCGATGCGCAGTGCCACGCCGGCACCGTCGGCTACCTGGTCAATTACGGACTGGGTGTGCCGGCCACCTTCACCTCCGCCCCGCTGGAACAGGACACGCTCATCGGCGGGGATGCGTTGCTGACCCTGTATCTGGCCACTGAGCTCTATCCGATCTACAGTCTGGCCTTCAGTTCCAGCATTAACTATCAACTGGATGCCGTTGATACTGAAGGCAATCTAATAATGGCCATCGGGGCCGGAGAAGATTTGAGCATCGTCGGCGCCACCCCGGAGCAGGGTCTCTATCCATTCACGCTGCCGCCCACCAGCGTGCCAGCCGGCGCCCAGCTGCGCCTGCAGCTCAACTTCACCGGCGTATACACCTCGGCCATGCGCCTGGTGTGGGGCGGTGACTACGGCGATGCCGGCCTGCAGCTGACCACCGGCAAACTGGTAGATGCAGTGGACAGCCGTGACGAGACGCCGTCACGCGGTCTGGATCCCAGCCGTGGCGGCAGCACCGGCTGGCCCGTCCTGCTGATGCTGCTCGGTCTGCTGGGCTTGCGCCGCCGCGCACGCTAAACCGCAGATCTGACCCACACAGGGCCGGAGGCGTTTCACGCCCCGGCCCTTTTTTGTACATTCGAACAGGGAAAAGGCGGGCTTAGCGCACGCCAAGCAGCATCTGGCGCACATCACCACGGGCCACCAGACTGGCATGCAGCAGATAAGGGAAGCTGAACATACCGCCCATCACAATGCTCAAAAATCCGAACACGTAGCCACGCGGCGTGCCGCCTTCGCGCCACACCACCCAAGCTGCCACCAACAGCAGATGGATGATGAAATCAACATCGAACTGGCTTCTCCAATTCAGACTGGCGATATCGCCCAGCGCCACGGCAGGCCAGTTGTAGCCTTGCGTAGTCACGGCCAGGATGGTCAGGGCGTAGATGGCCAGGGTGGCGAGCGCAAGGGAACTGCGAAAGATCGTCATGAAGCGGAGTCCAGTGAACTAAAACGACGATTTGAACGCAGCGATCAACGCACGTCGATAACCTCATAGGTCATCAAATCAGCACATCCTTGATCGCTGCGCCGACGAGAGCGGGCGCACCGACCACCATCACGGCGCCAGCGGTCCGAGCCTGGCCTGACTGCAGGCCACCAGATCATCCGGTGTGAGCGCCAGTTCAAGACCACGACGACCGGCGCTGACGAAGACCTGCGCGTGATCATGCAAAGACTCATCGGCAAAGACCGGCAGACGCCGCCGATGGCCCAGTGGACTGATCCCGCCCAATACATAGCCGGTTGCGGCCTGTGCTTCGTCGGCTTGCGCCATCGCGGCCTTTTTGCGCCCGGCCAGCGCCGCCAGCGCCTTAAGGTTGAGGTCGCGGCCAATCGGCACCACGGCAATCACCAGATCAGCATCGTCCAGGCGCGCCACCAGGGTTTTGAACACCGCATCCATGGTCACACCGAGCTGCTCTGCCAGGCGCGCCTGGCGCGCCGCGCCCTGGTAGTCGTCCACTTCAATGGTGCGATAGGCCTTGCCTGCCCGCTCCAGCGTCTTGGTCGCCGGGGTCATTGCGCACAAGCCAATGTGGGCATCAATGCCGGGTCGCCACAATCGGCGCGCCCTTGGTCACGATCACGGTGTGCTCGAACTGTGCCGACAAATTGCCGGGTCGCCCGACCAGGGTCCAGCCATCATCCGCCTCGTCCACCCAGGTGCTGTGGGTCGACAGAAACGGCTCAATCGCCAATACCTGCCCTTCGCGCAATATCCGTGTGTCGTTGGGGTCGTGATAGCCGAGTATGCTCTCCGGCTCTTCGTGCAGGGACCGCCCCACCCCATGGCCGGCGAGATTGCGAATGATGCGAAAACCATGACGCCGCGCAACCTTCTGTGCCGCCCGGCCGATCTGATTGATCGGTGCACCATCGCGAACCTGCTGCAGGGCCGCACTCAGGGCCATCTGGGTGGCATGACACAAACGCCGCTTGAGCGCTGAACCTGGCGGCACCACCGTGGTGCCACCGGTGTCTGCGTAATAGCCATCGAGCACCGCCGAGACATCCACATTGACCACGTCATTGGGTTCAATCCGACGCGCGCCCGGTATGCCGTGGGCAGCCTGCTCATTGATGCTGATGCAAGTCGCGCCAGGGAAGTCATACATCGCCTGCGGCGCCGAACGCGCACCGTGCTGCTCAAGCAGGCGCCGCCCAAAGTCATCCAGCTCCGCGGTGGTCATGCCCGGCTCGATGTGTTCGAGCATGCTGTGCAGCACGCTGGCCACCACCCGACCGGTGCGCAGGATACCGTCCAGGTCCTGCTGATTCTGAATCGTCATCGCCTCAACCCATCATGCGTGGCAGCAGGTGCCGGCCAAAGCCGAGCTGACTGCGCCAGTACCCACTGTACTTGGGCAGCCCATCATCAATGTCGGCCACCCGGCTGTGATAGAACATATGCAGGCTGGGCGCCGGCAAGTCCAACTCATCCGGCAAGTTGGCCACCGGAACAATCACCAGCGTTGGCATCAACGGCATGCTGAGGTACTCGATGGCCGGATTGTCACAGGCCGCACAGCGCCCGCGCTGGACGGCCGGCGGCGCGCGCCAGGCGTTGAACTTGACCTGCCCTTCAGCCGGCATGTCGACGTCACGCCCGCGATACAGGGCGATGTCGGCAAACGGGGCACGATTGAATTCCTGACAGATCGTGCAGTGGCACACGGCGCGCAGCAACGGGGCGCCATGCACACGAAAGCGGGTTTGGCCGCAGCCGCACTGGGCGGCGCCGGGCTGAATATCCTGAGTCATATCGGGTCTCCAGTGCCCGGGCTTATTGATAACGCGCAGCGCTGATGAACTGACCAAACGCTTCGCACCAGATCACCACGGTGGTGTATTGGCTGATATCCACATCCGGCGGCACGCTGAGCAGAAAACCGTCAAATGTGGTGACATCGCCGATGCGTAGCGTACGGGATTTGATGGCTTCGAATTGCGCCTCGGTCTCGACAAAGTCCGGGCTCAGATACAGCTTGTAATCCGGCCCCGGAGCCAACCGCCCTTGCAGCGCAATGCTGCGCGCGGCCAGGGTGACTTTGCCTTCGCCCCAATGCAGCGCATCGCTGCCGGCCAGTTCACGCCGCAATACGCCGGCATAAACTGCCTCGCGGCTGTGCTCGGCCATGGCTGCGGCCGTTGGCGGCTCCGCCTGAGTCAGCAGCGGCAGGGCGTAGATGCCGGCTGCAAAGCCCAGGGCCAGCATCAGGCCGTGGCTGATCAACAGCAGTAGTGTTTTCATGCGATCAGCACCTGCTCGTTCAGAGCCTCAAACCAGACCTGCCAGCCGGGATAGGCTTGCGGCGCCCACACATCATGAATAAATGCCTTGGCCTGCTCGGCACCCCACAGTCCGCGCTGCTTTGCGTAGCAGGCATAAAACGCCGTGACGCGGTAATTGGCTGCACAATGCACATGAAGCCTGACCTCGCCCAGCTCATCCATAAGCGTGCAGAAGCGCTCATAATCGGCAACGCTGGGTTGCGCAAAATCGACCGCAAGGTGGTGGTAGGTCAGACCTTGCTGCAGAACCAGCTGCGCCTCGCCGGCGACGGCCTGTTCGCTGCTATCCGGCAGCAGATTGATCACCGCCCGGTAGTCCTGCTCGGCCAGACTGGCCAGACGCTCGGCGCCGACCACACCCGAGGTGGTCAGCTGCGGCGAAACCCGCCGGAAGTTGAAACTGTCTTCAATCCTTGCGCTCATGCACGATGCTCCGCCAACAGGTGGTTATAAAGACTGGCATCCTCGGCCGAAAAACAACAGAACTGAACCTGCAGCGCACTGCCTGTGCCGGCCAGTTCCCTGTGCACCGTATGCACCGCCACCCGCGCCGCCTGGGCCTTGGGATAAGCGAACACGCCGGTGCTGATCGAGGGAAAAGCCAGACTGTCGAGCGCGTACTCGAACGCCAGCGCCAGACAATTGCGGTAGCACGCCGCCAGCAACTCGGGTTCGCCCTCATCACCGCCGCGCCACACCGGCCCTACGGTGTGAATGACATAGCGTGCAGGCAGGTCATAGGCTGCGGTCAGCTTGGCCTGGCCGACCGCACAACCGCCCAGTGCGCGGCACGCGTCAAGCAAGGCCGGTCCGGCCGCCCTGTGGATGGCGCCATCCACCCCGCCACCACCGAGCAAGCTGGTGTTGGCGGCATTGACGATGGCGTCCACCGCCAGCGTGGTGATGTCGGCCTGAACCACGCGCATGTTCATCCCGGTCTCAGACCGGCTGTGGTTCAAGGTGCTCATCGAAGAAGCGCAAGGTGCGCTGCCAGGCCAGCTTGGAGCCCTGGGTCAGGCGGCTGCCGGAACGAAAGCCATGCGGGATGTTGTACACATGCGCCTCAACCCGGTCACCGAGCTTGTTGATCAGGCGATCCCGGCGCGCCGCAGGACAGAACGGATCAACCCGGCTCCAGTGCCCCTGCAAGCGCTGAATCTTGTCCAGACCAGCCTCCTCATCACGTGGCACACCGGCGCCTTCCATACCCAGCGAATGGTGATACACCACCGGCGCCAGCATGTCTGCACGCATCGCCGACTGGATCACGAAGCCTCCAGTCAGGCACATGCCAATCATGCCGAGCTTGCCGTTGCAGTGCGGGTCGGCTTTCAGCCGATCAAGCAATTCAGCCACTTCGCGGTTCGGCCCGCTACTTGCCGTATTGCGTCGCCCGGCGCTGCGTACCATGGCGCGCACGCAATAACGCGCCGCCCCATCGCTGTACAGATCCGGCAGATAGACCACGTAGCCGCGCGCAGCCAGTTCCTCGGCGTCCTTGCGGTAGACATCAAGCAAACCGAAGATTTCATGCAGGTACAAAATGCCCGGCGCGGCCGCAGCGTTGTCGGGACGGTGCACTTCCAGCCGAATCTTGCGCTGCGACAGGGCCAGCTCGACGACCTCTTTTATGCTCATCTCAGGACGCTCTCAACGCATCGGCAACGGGCATGCGTGCCGCCCGTACCGCAGGAAACAGGCCACCAACCAGGCCGATCAGGCAGGCCACAATCATGCCCTGCACCAGCAGGGCGCCGCTCACGCGGAAGGCAAAGGCAACCTGGCTGAAGGTCTGGAAATTCAGCGTTGACACGCTGTAGCCGTTGAAGAACAGATACGCCAGCGCACCGCCGATCAGCGCGCCCAGCAGGGCCAGCACAAGCGCCTCCAGCAGCACTGAAATCACCACCGGGACACTGCCAAAGCCGAGCGCGCGCAGCGTCGCGATCTCGACCGTGCGCGTGGCCACCGCCGCATACATGGTGTTGAGCGCACCGAACAAAGCGCCTATGCCCATGATCACGGCCACGGTGTAGCCCAGACCGGTGATCATCTGGCCCATCGCTTCGGAGCGCGAGGCGTAATAGTCCGGCTCGCGCTGCACCTGCAGCTTGAGTCGCGGATCACTGGTGATGGCGTCCTTGAAGGTGGTGAAGCTGGCGGCATCTTCCAGCTGCACGGTGACGCTGTTCCAAGCGCTGCGCCGCGAGGCCGTGACCAAGGCTTCACGATCCACCCAGATCTCGGATTCATGAACATCACCGCCGGTCTCGAACACCCCGACGATCGGCCAGGCGCCCTCACGCACCTCGACCAGATCGCCGATCTGCAGCCCGCTGAACTGGCGCTGTGCGCCAATGCCCACCACCACTTCACGCACGCCCGGCTGGAACATGCGCCCTTCCACCAGACGGGCCTCATGACGCAGGTTCAGCACCTGCGGCGTGGTTCCGCGCACCACCACGTTGTTGGGCTCGACCGCATCGTGCTTGGCCACATTGGTGAGCATGAACAGCTCGCCAATGGCCAGCGGTTCGCCGGCACTGTTGCTGGCCACACCCGGTGCCTCTGCGAGGATTGCGGCATGTTCACGGATCACCACGCTGCTCAGCTCATCGAGTGAACCGCTGCGCATGACTATGGCCCGATCATCTTCCCCGGTAGAGGCCAGCGTGGCCTGAAAGCCGGCGCCCATGGCCAGCAAAGCGACCATGACGCCGACCACGCCGGCGATCCCGATCACAATCACCGCCGAGGTACCCAGGCGCGACGGGATGCTGCGCAGGTTCATGGCGGTTACGGCATAGATTTGCTGAATCATGCGTGCTCCGAAAGTGCGTCAACAATGCTCAGGCGCTGGGCCCGCAAAGCCGGTGGCAAGCCCACGATCAGGGCCAGCAGCAAAGCCAGCAACAACGCCGTGATCCAGGCCTCAAGATCCAGCGCCAGCCCTGAAAAACCGGGCATGTTCTCAGCCAGCCCTGGCAACAAAAATGCCGCCAGACCCAGCCCGATCAGCGCGGCCATCAGGGTCAGCAACAACGCCTCGGCCAGCACGATCATGAGCAGGCTGCCACCGGAAAAGCCGATGGTCTTGAGCACCGCCAACTCACCGATACGCTCGCGCACCGATTGCATCATGGTGTTGCCGGTGAGAAACAGCAGGGTGAAGAACACCGCGCCGAGGATCGACTGAATAATCAGGCCGATATCACCCATCTGCTTGAGAAAGCTCTGGTTGAAGGCTTTTTCCGTATCGCTGCGGGTCTCGTTGGGCGAGTTGGCGAACTGCGCATCGATGGCCTGAGCGATCTGCCCGGCCTGCTCCGGATCGCGGATCTGACTGATAAACCAGCCCACCGTGCCCTGGCCGAACTGACGCGCCTCATCGAAATACTCATGCTGCATCAGCATGTATTCGTGCTGTGAGCGCGCCGCCGGATCACGCGTGTCGAATATGCCAACCAGATCAAACTCCCAGCTGTTACTGCCGTCGGCCAGCGGCCAGATCCCGGCGGTGATGGGTATGCGATCGCCCAGTGACCAACCGTAACGATCGGCCAGGGTTTTCGACACCACCGCACCGGTGCGGGTGGTCACGAAGGCCCGCAGCTGATCCTCGTCAATTGTCAGCTCGGAATACACGTCGAAATAACTTTGCGGATCGACCGGAAACTGCGGGAAGAAATTGAATTCCTCCTGGTAGTAACCACCAAACCATGACGCAAAGGTCACCTGCTCCACCCCGTCCATGTTTTTGACCTGCTGCCAGTAGCCATACGGCAGCACCTGGGTGATGGAGTACTTGCCGGTGGTGACCAAACGATCGGCGCCGGACAGCTCCACGCCGGTGTTGAAGGCGGCGTTGACGGCAGTCAGCAAGCCATAGAGCAGAAAGGCCACCACCACCGACAGCATGGTCAGTATGGTGCGTGGCTTGCGCCGCCACAGCGCCGCCCATACCAGGGGCAGATACTTCACGCCGCAACCCCCTGGGCTTCGACCAGCTTGCCCTTGTCCAGATGCAGGGTCTGGCGTGCCGCCTCGGCCGCCTTGGGATCATGCGTGACCATCACGATGGTCTTGCCGTGATCGCGGTTCAGCACCTGCAACAGATTGAGAATTTCGTCAGCCGTGCTGCGATCCAGATCACCGGTGGGTTCGTCGCAGACCAAAAGGTCAGGATCGCCCACCAGCGCGCGTGCAATCGCGACACGCTGGGCCTGACCACCCGACAGCTCCGATGGCTTGTGCCGCGCCCGGTCGGCCAGACCGACCACATCCAGCGCGGTGGCCACATGCTTGCGGCGCTGCGCCTTGGACAGCTTGGTCAACAGCAGCGGCACCTCCACGTTCTTTTCGGCACTGAGCACACCGAGCAGGTTGTAGAACTGAAAGACGAAGCCGACATGGTGGGCACGCCAACGCGCCAGTTGCCCTCCGGACATCTGATCCAGCCGTGCATCACCCACGGTGATGCTGCCGCGTGTCGGCTTGTCCAGCCCGCCGACCAGATTCAGCAGGGTCGACTTGCCCGAGCCCGACGGACCCATCAGGGCGAGAAAGTCGCCGCGCTCGATATTCAGATTCAGCGCATCCAGTACCGCAATGTCCTGATTGCCCCGGCGGTAGCTTTTGGCCACGCCCTCAAGTCTTACCAAGGTTTCTGCCACATCAATCTCCCCAAACCGTTCCTTGTTCACAATGCGCAACGCGCTCAGTCAGCCTTGCGCACGGCCATGCCATCCTCAAACACCACGTCCTCTAACGGCAACGCGACCTGATCACCGGCGCTCAAGCCCGCGCTGATCAGCTGTCGCTCGCCCTGTCGTCCGGCCAAACCCACCGCGCGCCGTTCCAGGCTGCCGTCGCGCCACACATAAACCAGCGCACGCCCGCCTTGCGTGATCACCGCCTGCTGCGGCACCGAGACCAGCCGTTGTGGGCGCGCACTGTCGTCTTGGGTTTCCGACAAAAAGGCCACCCGCACCCCCATGTCCGGCAGCACGCGGGCGTCCTGTTCAAGCAGCTCGATGCGCACGCGCACGGTGGCCTTGGTGCGATCCGCTGCAGGCACCACCGCAATCACCCGCGCCGGGATGGTCCAGTCCGGATAGGCATTGAGCCGCGCGTTGACGTTTTGACCCGCCTGCACCCGGTTGATGAAGTTTTCATTCACATCAACCTCGATCTCCAGCGAAGTCATATCCACCAAGGTGGCCACACCGGTGCGGGTGTAGCCGCTACCTGCAGAGATCGGTGAAATCATCTCGCCAGGCTGCGCCGCCTTGACCGTGACCACGCCGGCAAACGGCGCGCGAATGACGTGGTCGTCAAGCACTTCCTGCTGCACCTGGCGATTACCGGCCGCCACCGCAACCTCACGGATCAAGCGGGCGCGGCGGGCGATCTGACTGTCCAGCTCGGCCTGCACTGCATCCACATCGGCATCTGACGCCGCATTGCGCTGACGCAGCTCAACAATACGGCGGCGGCGTTTGCGCACTTCGGTGATCAGCGCATCGACCTCGGCCAATACCGCATCGGCGGCGGCTTCCTGTGCGGCGGCCAACGCCAGCTGCGCCCGCGCATTGTCGTCATCCAGCCGCGCCAGCACCTGATCCTGTTCGACCCGCACACCTTCCTCGACCAGCACCTCGCGCACCTGCCCGGTGATCTGCGCGGATACCGTGGCCTGACGGCGGGCGATCACGTAACCCGACGCATCCAGCACCGAGGCGGCTGCTTGCCCACCCTGCGCCTGTTCGGTCTGCGCGGTCACCAGTTCAACCTGCGGTGCGTTGTCGTGCAGCAACCACCACAGCAGCGCCGCCAGCACCAATGCACTGACGATGAGCAATGGCCACAACCACGGCCGGCTGTTGTCATGCTGGGTGTCGCGATCGATTTTGAGTTGCCCCAACAACTCGGATTTGTCATTCATCCTTGAGAGTCCCCGCGGCCATCGTGGCGACGACCATCCCCGTGTTATCGAAGGAACCCAAGCATAATCGACATCGCGCGCACGTGCTGTGACAGCCAGGCGAGGTGCCGGCGCGGGATCACAGACACAAAAAAACCGACAAGCAAGCCGGTTGGACACAGCACTGTGGACGCGGGCAACAACACCCCAAAAAGCAGCGCCCACAAAAATGCCGGCACGAAGGCCGGCATCTTTGTTTTATATGGCTCCCGAGGACGGGCTCGAACCGCCGACCCAGTGATTAACAGTCACTTGCTCTACCGACTGAGCTACTCGGGAACGCTGTAGAGCGCGGCATTATAGGGATGTCATCTCGTCGCAACAACCCCGTAACGCAACTTTATTGAACGGTTTACTGAATCGCCTTTGAAATCCGTTCAATAGCGGCCTTGAGCGTGTCCAAACCGGTGGCGTAGGACAGGCGCATATGACCCGGTGTGCCAAAGGCTGAGCCCGGCACCAGCGCAACACCGGCCTTCTCCAGCAGGTACTCGCCAAGCTGGATGTCGTTGTCGACACCATCCAGCGCCGCAATTACACCGGAGAAGTCCGGAAACGCATAGAAGGTGCCATCAGATGGCAGGCAGCTGACGCCAGGCAGCGCATTGAGCGCTTCAACCACGTAATCGTGGCGTTGCTTGAAGGCGACAACCATCTCGCCCACACAGGCCTGATCACCATTCAGCGCAGCGACCGCAGCAGCCTGCGAAATCGAGGCCGGGTTGGAGGTGCTCTGCGACTGGATCTTGCTCATCGCCTTGATCACGTCGGCCGGGCCTGCGGCATAGCCAATACGCCAGCCGGTCATCGAGTAAGCCTTGGACACACCGTTGAGCACGAAGGTGCGCTCGTACAGGTCCGGGGCCACGGTGACGATGTTGTTGAAGCCTTCATCGGTCCACAGAATGTGCTCGTACATGTCATCTGTGGCGATGTAGATCTGCGGGTGCTTGCGCAGCACCTCGGCCAGAGCGGCAAACTCGGCCTTGGTGTAGGCCTTGCCACTGGGATTGGACGGGCTGTTCAACACCAGCAGTTTGGTCTTGGGCGTAATCGCCGCTTCCAGCTGCTGCGCGGTGATCTTCAGATCGGTCGCGGTGCTGGTTTCCAGCACCACCGGCGTGCCATTGGCCACCAGCACCATGTCCGGGTACGACACCCAGTACGGCGCCGGAATGATCACTTCATCGCCGGCATTGAGCATGGCCAGGGCCAGATTGAAGAAGCTCTGCTTGCCACCACAGGACACCAGAATCTGGTCCGCGCTGTAGTCCAGGCCATTGTCACGCTTGAACTTGTTGATGACCGCCTGCTTGAGTTCGGGGGTGCCACCCACCGGCGTATACTTGGTCTTTCCGTTGCTGATCGCCTCGATGGCGGCCTTTTTGATGTGCTCCGGCGTGTCGAAATCCGGTTCACCGGCGCCCAGACCAATGACATCATGGCCTGCTGCGCGCAATTCGGCGGCGCGGGCAGTGACGGCGAGAGTTGGGGAGGGTTTGATGCGCTGAACGCGCTGGGAAAGAACGCTGCTCACGGGCTGCTCATTAAGGAAAACGGAACCCGAAATCATACGGAAATCATGCCACTAACTCCACTCGACAACCCGTTTGAACTGGCCGCCGACTGGGCGCCGGCAGGTGATCAGCCGAAGGCGATCGACGCCCTGTGTGAGGGCTTGCACGATGGCCTGAGCCATCAGACCCTGCTCGGTGTCACCGGCTCGGGCAAAACCTTCTCCATCGCCAATGTGATCGCCCGCGAGCAGCGCCCCACCCTGGTGCTGGCACCGAACAAAACCCTGGCTGGCCAGCTTTACGGCGAATTCCGCGAATTCTTCCCCAATAACGCGGTTGAGTACTTCGTGTCGTACTACGACTACTACCAGCCCGAAGCCTATGTTCCTTCGTCCGACACTTATATAGAGAAGGATTCGTCGGTCAACGAGCACATCGAACAGATGCGCCTGTCGGCCACTAAAGCGATCCTGTCGCGGCGCGACACCATCATCGTGGCTTCGGTTTCGGCCATCTATGGTCTGGGCGATCCGGAAAGCTATTTCCAGATGGTCATGCACTTCGTCAAAGGTGACCGCCTCAATCAGCGCGACCTGCTGCGCCAGCTGGCCGATCTGCAGTACACCCGCAACGACATGGCCTTCTCACGCGGCAGCTTCCGCGTGCGTGGCGACGTCATCGATATCTTTCCGGCCGAATCGGATGCCGAAGCCGTGCGCCTGGAACTGTTCGACGATGAGATCGAGGGCATCACCCTGTTTGACCCGCTGACCGGCCAGGTCAACCAGAAGGTCCCGCGCTACACGATTTTCCCCAAGACCCACTATGTGACGTCGCGTCAGCGTCAGCTCGACATGGTTGATGCCATCAAGGATGAGTTGCGCGATCGGCTCGCCCAGTTTCGCCACGACGGCAAGCTGCTAGAGGCCCAGCGCCTGGAGCAGCGCACCCTGTTCGACCTGGAAATGATTCAGGAGCTGGGCTACTGCAACGGCATCGAAAACTACTCGCGCTATCTGTCGGGCCGCGCGCCGGGCGAACCACCACCGTGTCTGTTCGACTATCTGCCCGCCGATGCTCTGCTGGTCATTGACGAATCGCATGTCACCGTGCCGCAGTTGGGTGCCATGTACAAAGGCGACCGCTCGCGCAAGGAAACCCTGGTGCAATATGGCTTTCGCCTGCCCTCGGCGCTGGACAACCGTCCGCTGCGCTTCGAGGAATTCGAACGCCTGGCCCCGCAAACCGTGTTCGTTTCGGCCACTCCGGGGCCCTACGAAGCCGGCCATGCCGGCGCCGTGGTCGAACAGGTGGTGCGCCCCACCGGCCTGATCGACCCGGAGGTGGAGATTCGTCCGGTCGGCAATCAGGTCGACGATTTGCTTGGCGAGATTCGCGAGCGCAGCCAGCTCAAAGAGCGTGTGCTGGTCACCACGCTGACCAAGCGCATGGCCGAAGACCTGACGGAATACCTGCATGACAACGGCGCACGGGTGCGTTATCTGCACTCGGATGTCGACACGGTGGAACGTGCGGAAATCATTCGCGATCTTCGCATCGGCACGTTCGATGTGCTGATCGGCATCAACCTGCTGCGTGAGGGCCTGGATATTCCGGAGGTCTCGCTGGTGGCCATTCTCGACGCCGACAAGGAAGGCTTCCTGCGCTCGGAACGTTCGCTGATCCAGACCATCGGCCGCGCCGCCCGCAACCTCAAAGGCAAGGCGATTCTCTACGCCGACGAAATCACCGGTTCGATGCGCAGCGCGCTGGACGAAACCGACCGCCGCCGCAGCAAGCAGATTGAGCACAACCAGGCCCATGGCATCACCCCGCAGGGCATCCGTAAAGCAGTGATGGATGTGATGCACGCCGGTTATGAGGATTTGCGCGCACAACCGGCCGCCCGGGTTGCCGATGATGCACCGGACTACCGCCGCATGCCGCCGCAAAAACTGGCCAAGCATCTCAAGCTGCTGGAACAGCAAATGCATGAAGCGGCGCAGAATCTGGAGTTTGAGCAGGCCGCGGCCAAACGCGACGAGATCAAGCGCATTCGCGAGATGACCCTGGAACTGGACCAGGCCTGACGCGCAGGCCATGCTAGTCGCCCGGATGCGAATCATGCTGCGCCCCGTGCCTTACAACTCAGGATCTGTGTATGACGCTGCCCCAGTGGCTGGGTGATTTTGTCCCCCTGCTGATCAATCTTGGCCTGGTTACCCTGCTGCTGGGTGCCCTGCACATGTGGATGCACCGGCATCAGCCGGCCGACCCGGACGCACACCTGCCACGCCAGATGATGGTGCTGGGCGCCTGGGCGCTGGCCCTTTTGCTGACCATCCTGGCGCTGCCCATTTCCGACACCACACGCGGTCAGGTACTCAGTCTGATCGGTGTGGTCATCACCGCCCTGATCGCGCTGTCATCCACCACCCTGGTGGCCAACATGATGGCCGGGTTGCTGCTGCGCATCGTCAACAGTTTCCGCCCCGGTGATTTCATCCGCGTGGGCGAGCATTTCGGACGCGTCTCGGAACGCGGCCTGTTCCACACCGAAATGCAGACTGAAGACCGCGATCTGATGACCCTGCCGAACATGCACCTGATCACCAATCCGGTGACGGTTGTGCACGACACCGGCACCATCATCTCGGCCACGGTCTCGCTGGGCTACGACGTGCACCGCAAGCAGATCGAAAAACTGCTCAAGCAGGCCGCCGCCGACGCAGAACTGAATGACGCGTTCGTGCAGATTCTGGAGCTGGGCGATTTTTCAGTGCTGTATCGCATCGCCGGACGCCTGGATGACGTGAGCAGCCTGATCACCGCGCGCTCACGCCTGCGCGCCTGCATGCTCGACACCCTGCACGACGCGGGGGTGGAAATTGTCTCGCCCACATTCATGAACCAGCGGCCGCAGACAGATGGCCAGAAAGCCATCCCGCGCCCCGAACGCAAGACCCTACTGGCCGATGAAGAGGAACCGCAGACCAAGGTCGAGGACATGGTGTTCGACAAGGCCGAACAGGCCAGCCAAGAAACCCAGCGGCGCAAGCGCATCGACGAGATCAAGCAAAGCCTGAGTCAGATGACGGAGGCGCAGAAAGACTCGCCGGAACGCCGCGCCCTGGAACAGGAACTCAACAGCTTGCTGGCCGAAGAGGAACAGGCCAACGCGCAGGACAAATCGGCCCAGCCCGCCAGCTAAAGCCCCATGTAACGGCCGGGCTTGTGATTCATCGCCAGCACCAGCCCGGCCACCACCGCGCCAAGCACCGAATAGCCCAGCTGGGTGGGCGCCAGCACGAACAGTGAACCGAACAGGATCGACATGTCGATGGCGATCTGCACCTTGCCGGCGCTGATCTGATGTTTGTCCTGCATGTACACGGCGAGGATGTTGACCCCGCCCACACTGGCGCCGTGGCGCACAAAGGCCAGCGCCCCCATGCCGATAAGCAGACCACCACCGATGGCCGAGTACACCGGGGCAATCGCCTCGATGCGCAGCAGTAGCGGCATCACATGGATGTGCACGCTGATCAGCAACACCGCCAGCGTCGATTTGAGCGCGAAACGCATTCCCATACGCCACAACGCAAGCACGAAAAAAGGCAGATTGGCGACGAAGAACATCGCGCCGATGCTCCAGCCGGTCAGGTAGTGGAGCAGAAACGACAGCCCCGCCGTGCCACCGGTCATCTGACCGTTGGCCTGGAGCAGAACAATACCCAGCGCCACCAGATTGGTACCCAGGATGAAACCCTGAATGTCATCCAGCCAGCTGTGAGGCGTGGGCTGCGCGCGCAGCCCGGCAGAACTATTCATAACAGTACAATGCTTGAGGGATGCTGTCTCAAGCAATAATCCGGCCAGTTCCACCTGAGCGTACCGGCTAGCGCGCAACCTCCACCGGCGACACCGCACTGGCCTCATTGCCCCAGGCATTGCGCACGTAGGTCAGCACGGCAGCCATGTCTTCGGCACTGAGCTGATGGGCGAACGGCGGCATACCAAAGGGATAAGGCCGGCCCTGCGTGCTGGGCGGGTAACCACCAAACTTGAGGCTGCGCATGGCATTGCCCGGTGTCGCGCTCAACACCGCATCATTGCCCCGCAATGCAGGGAAAACCAGCGCCTCGCCCTGCCCGTCCGAACCATGGCAATCGGCACAGTGCTGCTCGTACAGTTGCGCCCCCTGGGTCATCTGGCGGCTCTTCAACGCTGCGCTCACGGCCAGCGACTGCACTGTTGTCGGGGCCACTTCCGGCAGACTGTCCAGATAGCTGACCATGGCCTGGATATCGGCATCGCTCAGATGCTGCAGGCTGTCCTTGACCACCTGCGCCATGGGCCCGCTGGCGACCCGATGCGCCGCGCTGCCGTGTTTGAGCACTGCGGCCAGATCCGCGCGCTGCTCGGCGTCGCGGCTGCGTGCCAAAGGTGGTGCGTACCACGCCCTGTCGGGGAGCAGGCTACCGGCAAAGGTGCGCGTGGGTTGCAGTCCGCCCAGGGCATTGCGACTGCCGTGACAGGCACTGCAATGGCCCAGGCCCTCGACCAGGTAACGTCCTCGATTCCAGGCCGCATCCTGCGATGGATCCTCGCTGTACGGCTGGGCATCGAAATACAGCCAGCGCCACACCCGAAGGGCCAGTTGCGTATTGAACGGGAAGCGCAACTGATGTGGCGGTGGCGCCTGTGTAACCGCGGGCACGCTGCGCAGATAGCTCCACATGGCATCGCTGTCAGCCCGCGTCAGCATGCTGTAGTGGGTGTACGGAAACGCCGGATAGAGCAAACGTCCATCCCGGCTGACCCCTTGTGTCAGTGCACGCCAGAACTCATCCGCAGACCACTCGCCCAGACCGGTCTTGCGATCAGCAGTGAGGTTGCTGCTGTAGACCGCTCCGAACGGCGTATCGATGGCCCGCCCGCCGCTTAACGGCGCCCCGCCCTGTGCGGTATGACAGCCGGCACAGTTGCCGGCGCGGACCAGATAGGCGCCGTGCTGAAGCTGCTCATCCGCGCTCTCGGGCATACGCGTGGCTGGCTCATCCGAACTCTGGGCAAAGCAACGCAAGGGCAACTCATGGTCGTTCGCCGGCGCCGGACTCTCGTGGCTGCTGGCCGGACGGCTGGCCAGCCACTGGGCCACCTCGGTGATCTGTTGCGCACTCATGCGCCGCGCAATCTCGCCCATGCAATCCGGCTCATCGGCACGGCGTACACCTTCACGCCAAGCCCCGAGTTGGGCCGTGATGTATTCCGCGTCCAGCCCGGTCAAGCCGGGTATTGCAGGCAGCACGCCATGCAGATCCTGACCATGGCAGTCGACACAGGCCGGCAGCTGAGCCGCTTCATCGCCCTGCTCCACCAGTCGCTGCGTCGCGGCCATGCGCTGCGGCGCCAAAGCTTGACTAGCAGGGGCAACCCGCGGGCTTTGCTGGGCGTAATAGCGCGCCATGTGCCACAGGTAGTCATCGCTCAGCGGCGCCAGCAAAGCCGCCATCACACGGTGCTCACGTCGACCATCGCGAAAATGCTGCAACTGGTTGAACAGATAGTGCGCCGGCTTGCCCGCAATGGACGGGTAATACGCTTCGGTTTGCGAACGCCCTTGCTCACCATGACAGGCCGCACACGGCTCAAGGCGCTCGTCCATGCGCTCCAGCGCGTGCACTGACGGACTGAGCATGACCAGCAGCACGGCGATGAACCGTATTGAAACCAGGGTGCGCACTCGATTGCCTTCGTTCTTCAAATGATCCACACCAGCATGCCGCAATGCGACGTGGCGTGGTGTCATCAGCTCGGTTTGATTTTTGTGTAACAGATGATCGTCTGTAACAGGTTTTCCGGCACAAGCTGCATCTTCACCCGAGTCCGCGCGAGGCGCAGGCTGTAGGCTCACTTATGCCAGAGACACGCATGACATCGCCCCCACCACCATCCCAACGCCCCTCCCTGTGGGAAGTGACCCGCAGCGTTGCCGCCGCATTCTTCGGCGTGCAAAGCTCGCGCCAGCGCAAACGCGACTTCACCCACGGCAACCCTTTGCATTATCTGATCGTGGGCCTGCTGATGACCCTGCTGGTGTCGGGCCTGTTCTGGGCCGCGGTTAAGCTGGCCTTGCGCTACGCGGCCTGAGTGCCGGCCAGCTCCGCAGCTTGCTGGCCCAGCCATTTCAGCGCCCGATTGATCCGTCGGTCCTCCGGATGCCCATAGTTCAGCCGCAAGGCATGTGAAAAATCTTCACGCGCGCAGAAAATCGCACCCGGCGCAACGCTGATGTTGTGGGCCAGTGCGCGCTGGTGCAGCACCAGCGTATCGACCGTGCGTGGCAGCTCCAGCCAGGCAAAGTAGCCGCCCTGAGGCACGGTAACCCGTGTGCCCTCGGGGAAAAAGTCACGCACCGCCTCAAGCAAGGCGTCGCGACCGTCCTGCAAAGCCGCACGAAACGTTTTGAGATGACGGTCGTAATCCGCTTCGTCGAGGTAATCCTCCAGCGCCACCTGCGGCGGCAACGCGGTGCTCAGCGTCGTACCCAGCTTGAGCTGCTGTACGACATCGGCATAGCGGCCGGCGGCCGCCCAGCCGACCCGATATCCCGGCGCCAGACACTTGGAAAACGAACTGCAGTGCAGCACACCGCCCTCACGATCAAAGGCCTTGGCCGGGCGCGGACGATGGCCATCGAAATAAATTTCGCCGTACACGTCGTCTTCGATCAGGGGCACGTTGTGCGCGGCCAGCAAACGCACCAGGGCCTGCTTGTTGGCATCGCTCATACACGCACCGGTGGGATTCTGAAAATTGGTCATCAGCCAGCAGGCCGCCGGTTGCTGACGTTGCAATACATTTTCCAGCGCCTGCAGATCCACCCCGCCAGCCGGGTCGGTGGCAACTTCCAGGGCACGCAAACCGAGGCGCTGTATGGTCTGCAGGGCGGCATAGAAGGTTGGCGATTCGATCACCACGCTATCGCCGGGCCGGGTAACCGCCTGCAGGCACAGATTCAGGCCTTCCAGCGCGCCGTCCGTCACGATCAGCTCCTGCGCATCGAGCGCGATGCCACTGATCTGGTAACGCAGGGCCAACTGCTGACGCAGGCGTGCACTGCCCGGCGTCAGATCGGTCACCGCGCGCCATGGATCAAGACGCTTCATGGCCCGGTTCATGGAGCGCGCCAGGCGTGCCATCGGAAACAAGGTCGGGCTGGGAAACGCTGAGCCCAGAGGAATCACCTCAGGCGTTTTCGAGGCGTAAAGAATGTCGTGAATGAAATCGCCCTTGTGCACGGGCGTGGCCCGTGCCACCGGTCGTGAACGCTGCGGCTGCGGCAACGGTGCAGGCACGCGCTGAGCCACGAAGAATCCCGAACGTGGGCGGGCCACAATCAAGCCGCGGGCCTCCAGACGGTGATAAGCCTTGAGCACGGTTACCGGACTGAGCCCCCGCTGAGCGCCCAATTCGCGCACCGATGGCAGGCGTTGACCCGGCGCCAGTTCGCCCCCATATATCAAACGCGCGATATCGTCGGCATATTCCTTGTACTTCACGCGAGCATCTACTTTTCGGTCTGCGGATCGGGTAGTGTCGCACCCCATTCACCACCCAACTGGGGTTCTGACTTTTTTGTGTCCCTTGCGGGCACCTCAGGAGCTTTGATCATGGCAGCAAGACCAGACATCGTCATTTCCAGCCTCGACGCCGACCGCCTGGAGGCTGTGCTGTACAGCAACAGTGGTAAAACCGTTCCCGGCCGCGACGATCTGCTGGCCGAGCTGGAGCGCGCCGAGATCGTTGCCCCCGAACAGATTCCTCCCAATGTGGTGACCATGAACTCCAAGGTGCGCTTCAAGGCCGACGCCACCGGGGCGACCTTCTGCTACACCCTGGTGTATCCGGACAAGGTTGACGACAGCGGTGAAACCTTGTCGATCCTGGCCCCCATAGGCAGCGCGCTGCTGGGGCTGGCCGAAGGCGAAAGTATTGAGTGGCCGAGCCCCGACGGGCGCACGCTGAGCGTCACCATCGACGAAATTCTTTACCAGCCGGAACGCGCCGGCGATCTGCACCGCTAAGCCTGCTCATCATCCGCATCGCGGTACGACGGCAAGCGCCAGGTCCAGCGCAAGGCAGCGACACGCAGGCCAAACACCAAGCTGCCGGCCAACAGGGCCGGCACCACGCCACTCAGGCCCTGATCGATCAGCACGATGTACAACAGCGCCCCGGCCCATGCGGCCGTGGCGTACAACGGTCCCTGGAAGACCAGCGGTTCTTCGTTGCACAGAATGTCGCGCAGAATGCCGCCCATCACGCCGGTCACCACACCCAGAAAGGATGCTGTCAGCCAGGCGGCATCCATGTTCAGGGCAACCCGCGTGCCCACCACCGTGAACAAGGCTAGCCCGAGCGCGTCGGAAATCAGAAACATGCGCAGCGGCATGCGCCAGCGCCTGGCGATGAAAAACATCAGCAAGGCCGCACCCAGCGCCGTCAGCAGGTAGGTCTGGTCACGCACCCAGAAAACCGGGCGATCGAGCAGCATGTCACGCAGCGAACCACCGCCCAGGGCCGCGCTGACCGCCACCACCAGCATGCCGAACAGATCAAAGCGTTTGCGACCGGCTTCAATCACCGCGGCCGCCGCCATGCTGGCCACCGCAGCCTGGCTCAGCCAGTACATCAGTTCGGACAAGATCGGCATGCGTGCACCATGAGCAGGAAAACCAACCCGGCATTATCCGCCTTTGAGACGCCGATGTTGAGGCCCCGGGCATTGCCCGGCATGCGATTCTGACGTACAAAGACGATCCTGCACGCAGATCAAAATTATGCGACGACCTGAGTCGTCCATGCGGCAGCTTTCCGGGAGACAACATGAACGACAGCAACACCGCACGCAGCCGCGGCGGCCTGCGCTGGGGACCATTTACCCTGCGCATCCCCTTTGTCCATGCACGCTGGTACTGGTCCGAAGGCCTGCAGGGCACCATGGTGGCGGCCGCCACGGGTCTGGCGCTGGTGCCGGTGATGATGGGCTATTTCGGCCTGAGCTTTGAGCAGGCCGTGGCCGCCTCGTTCATCCACTCCATCCTGATTTCGTCCGCCGTGTTCGTATTTGGCGAACCCTATGCCCCAGGCTGGATTACCCCGGCGCTGCCACTGGTTCTGACCTTCGTCATCGGTGGCTTTGAAAGCCCGCATGATCGTTTTCAGGCCATGACCGCCCTCTCCCTGGACTTCGCCCTGATCGTAGTTCTACTGGGCATAACCGGCCTGGGCACACGCTTCATGCAATGGTTACCCCCGGCATTGAAGGGCGGCATTATCCTCGGCGCGGCCATCGCTGCACTCAAGCGCGTGTTTGTTGATGATGCCGACAAATACCTGCTGGCCCAGCCGATCAGCACCACCCTGGCCTGCGCGGTGTGCCTGCTGCTGGCCTTCTCGCTGCCCCTGCAACGGCTGCGCGAAACCAACAAAGCGGTTGGCCTGCTCGCGGCACTGGGCCTGCTGCCAGGCTTTTTGCTCGCGGCCGTTATCGGACCGCTGGTCGGCGAGATCGACTACGACATCCAGTGGGGTTTTCTGCTGCCACCCGTCGGCGAGGTATGGGCCATCGCCTCACCCTGGGCCATAGGCTGGCCCGATGCCGCGCTGATGCTCAAATGCCTGCCGCTGGCGTTGGTCGCCTACATCATCCTGTTCGGCGATCTGGTCACCGGCAACGAGGTGCTGCGTCAGGCGGCGGACAACCGGCCGGACGACCCACCGGACATCAACCCCAGCCGCTCACATCTGTCGGTTGGCATCCGCAACGCCCTGATGGCCATCAGTGCACCGTTTTTCCCCACCCAGGGCAGCTTGTGGACTGGGGTGCACGTCATCGTGGTACAGCGCTGGAAGCGCGGCGGCCAGGCCATGGACCACCTGTTCTCCGGGCTGGGCAGCTACTACGTCATGTGTCTGCCGTTCATGTTTTTCCTGTTGCCGATGCTGACCGGGCTGAAGCCGCTGATGGGCATTGCCCTGTCTCTGACCCTGGTGTTGACCGGCTTCGCCTGCGCCTACGTGGCCATGGCGATTCCGCGCGATGCCACGGAGCGTGGCGTGGTCCTGCTCACCGGCATGGCTCTGGCCCTGTTTGAACCGTGGCAAGGTCTGTTGATCGGCGTGATCGCCACACTCACGCTGGTCGGCTTGAATCCGCCGTTAACGGACGAAGCCGAGCGGGGATAACATCGCGCCAGCGCAAACGCCGTGCTTGCACAAGACGACAGGCTTACCTAATCTGCGCGAGTTATGAAGCGCACGCGCCTGCCATTTTTTCGGTCGACCACGCAGCAGATTGTGGCTGCGGCGACCTTGCTCGTGCTCTCATTTGTGGCGCAGACCGCGAGCTTGCTGCACGCGGAAGTTCATGCATTCCACACCTCAAGCGAGCTTTGCGGGGTCTTCCACGGCGTGGAGAAGCAGCCCTCGCTGCTTACCCAGGGCTGCACTGGCCTCCAGCTTGAGGCGCCTGACGAACAGCCGCCGGTTCTGTTTGCGTCACAGTTCATCAAACCGGCCGCACGCGTCTTCCAGGCGCGCGCCCCGCCTCTTTTCAGGTTTCAAACCCTCTCCTAATCCCTGATCGGCTGCCGCCACCGTGGTGGCTTCGAGCGTATCGGCTTGATGCTGATCCGCCCGCGCGCCGATGCATGGGATACCTCCAGTTCTGGCAATGGCCGTTCGCCACGCCGCGCTGACCCACGCGTCGGCAAGCGGGCTACGCGCTGCTGCCCTGCATGAGTTTGATCCATGAATACCTCTTACAAAATTCTTCTGTCATCCCTGCTGGCCTCGCAGACCCTTCTGATCACCGCCTGCGGTGACTCCAGCACCCACCCGAGTTCCGACATCATTGATCTGGGCTTGCCCAGCGATCTGCATCTCAGCCTGATCGACGCCAGCACTGGTGCGTACTACGGCTATGACACCAGCAGCCTGATCCTGACCGATCTCAATCAGGAAGCCGCCAGCAGTCAGGACAGCGGCGTCCAGAACCTCGCGATCACCGACACCTCAACCATCGGTCAATTCCTGCACTGGCCCGATGTGTATGAAAACGAGGGCGAAGATCATCTGGACATGAAGTACCTGCTCATGCTCCCGGAATACATCAGTGGCGATACGGTCGACGCCAGCGTGTTCAGCAAACTGGTGCATTTCCACGGCGATGATCTGGCCGCACACACCGCCGACGAGTTCGAAAACCCGGAAGCGGGCAGCAATGTCGAAGCCGCGTTTGTCCGACTCAACGACCATGTGGCGGATCAAAACGCCCTGTATAACGAAGTGGCCGAAGCCTTGCCTGCCGGCCAGCAGTTGTGCCGCGCTTTTGTCGATCCCTATGCCGCGCTTGAACACGCACACGAGCACGACCACGCCAAGGCCGAAGAGGAACACGGCGAGCTTATGCATTTCGCACTGACCGACTCAGGCCGCGTCTACTTCTACCACGAAGAAACCGAAGGTCTGGAAGAAGCGCAGAACTTCGTCAAGCTGGACAACGTCAGCAGCATTCTGGACTGCAGCCGCACCACAGTGGCGCGCGCCAGCGACGACGGCATCCTGATCTTTGTGCCGGATACGCAAACCATTTACCTGGTTGATTCTCACGGCAGCGACTACCACCAGCACTCCGCCTGGGACATCGCCGCCCTGCTGCCAACTGGCGTGCGCGCAGACCTCGTGGCCATCCTCGGCGCCGGCGAGGCGCATGACCACGATCACGAGCATCAATAAAGCCTGACATCGCCCCGGACATCACTGCAGTCCGGGGCGATCGGAGCATTCCATGCGTCATATGATTCTCACGGCCGCGTGCTGCTTGGCGCTGCCGCTGGCCAGCGCTGCGCAAACCGAGCTGGCCCCCATCACCGTCACCCAGCCCCCGCCCGAGAACCAAAACAGCGACACCACGGATCTCGGCAAGGACGCCGCCAATGCCACGCTCGGCGGCTATCTGGACAACATGCCCAACGTCGATTCGGCCAGCTACGGCGAAGCGGTTGGCCGCCCGGTGGTGCGTGGCATGAGCGGTTACCGCATCAAAATCCTGCACAACGACAACGAGGTTTCCGACCTCTCCGCCATGAGCCAGGACCACGCGGTTGCGGTCGCACCGCGCGCATCCGAACGCATTGAGTTGCTCAAGGGCCCGGCCTCCCTGCTTTACGCGGCTCAGGCCGGTGGCGTGGTGCGCATTCGCGACGTGCTGGACGATCCGTTTCTGGCCTCCGGATGGCGCGGTCAGGTGGCGGGCGATCTGCGCGCCTCGCCCAGCAGCCACAATCTGGACACCCGGCTGACCTGGTCGAATGACACCTGGGCCTGGCATTTTGGCGGGCTGACCCAGGATGCCCAGGCCTACGAATCCGGCCGTGGTGAACGCATTGCCGACTCCGACTTGAGCACCGCTCAGGTTCAACTGGCGGCAGGCTGGAGACCGGGATCGCGCAGCGAATGGCTGCTCAGCACCACCCAGCTGGAAAAAGACTACGGCATACCCAATGACACGGCGGAAGCGACGCGCATCAACATGCAGCGCGAAGATTACAGCCTCAAATTTCGCTACGACCCAGCCCCCATCTGGTTGGACAGCATCACTGTAGATGCCCACTACAGTGACTATCTGCATGACGAAACAGAAGGCGGTCGCAAGGACGGCCTGTTCGGCCAGCAGCAGCAACAAGCAGCGCTGCAACTGAGTTGGTCTGCCGCGCTGTGGAGCGGTGAAACACGTTTAAGCGCGAGCAATAGCGAGCTGCGCGTGTGTCATGAGCACGGCGCCTGCAACGATTTCTCACACGCTCCGCGCAGCGGTGTTCCGCTGGGCGAATCGATCCTGCAGTACATCGAAAGCACTGGCCTGCCCTACAGCCATGGTCACCCCATGCCAGACACGCAAAGCCGGTTGTGGCAGCTGTCCAATGTCGCGGACCGACCGCTGGGGGCGGACTACCGCATCAGCGTTGGCCTGCACACACAATGGCGCGAACTGAAACCGGATGCCAATAACATCCAGGAACAATGGGTCTATCCCGAGCAGCTGGATGCCGTCCACTACGACACGCGTCGCGAGGACGCCTGGAGTGTGTCGCTCGGGCTGCGCCGCGAGCCATTGAACACCACACCACTGAGCTGGGAACTGAGCTTGAGCGCGTTGCAACGCCTGCCCAGTGTCGACGAGCTTTACTGGAACGGCTTTCACCACGCCACCGAAAGTTACATCTTCGGCACGCCACATCTGGACACCGAGCGCAGCCTCAATCTGGACGCCGACCTCAGCTGGTCAAAGCCACGACATCGCTGGCAACTCTCGGGCTTTTTCTACCGCTTTCAGGATTACATCTTTCAGGATCAGGGCTACACCGACGAAGGCGCGCCTTTGAGCGATCCGTTTCACCTCAGCGACGTGTGGTTTACGCGTCAAAGTGATGCCCGATTCATCGGTGGCTCAGTGCGCTACGAGCACCATTCGCAGGCCCAGGCCGAACACACCTGGATGCTTTGGTTGCAAGCCGACGCACTGCATGCGGAGCAATCTGACGGCCGTCACCTGCCACGTACGGCACCGGCCAATCTGGGCGCAGGTTTACGCTACGAGCACTCGAATTGGCTCGCAACGGCGAGCCTCAAACATGTCTTTGAAGCCCGCCATCTGGCCCCCAACGAAAGCGCCACAGACGCCTACAACTGGGTCAGTCTGTACCTTGAGCACCGGTTGCAGCGGGGCCAGCAAGCGCTGGATCTTTGGCTCAAGGCAGACAATCTGTTCGATGTCTACGCCCAGAACCATCTGTCGGTTCTGAAAGACACGGCGCCCCTGCCCGGCCGTCAGATCAGTGCCGGCGCCAGGTGGAAGTTCTAGCCACGAACTGAACCCGGAACAATCAGGCGTCCAATAAAAAAGGCCCCACCTCAATGAGGCGGGGCCTGATGACGAGACGCTAAAACCTGAGGGCTTAGCCCTGCTCGGCCTTACGCGCCTTGGTTTCTTCGATCACGGCATCAGCCACGTTCTTCGGACACGGCAGATAGTGCGAGAACTCCATGGAGAACTGGCCACGGCCCGAGGTCATGGTGCGCAGATCACCGATGTAGCCGAACATTTCGGACAGCGGCACATCAGCCTTGATGCGCACGCCGGTCGCGCCGGCTTCCTGCGACTTGATCATGCCGCGACGACGGTTCAGGTCACCGATGCAGTCACCCACGTGATCTTCCGGCGTGAACACATCAACCTTCATGATCGGTTCGATCAGCTGCGGGCCACACTTCGGAATCGTCTGACGATAACCGCTCTTGGCCGCGATTTCGAAGGCGATGGCCGAGGAGTCAACCGCGTGGAAGCCACCATCCAGCAGGGTCACCTTGAAATCCATCAAGGGGAAGCCGGCCAGAACGCCTTCATCCATCATCATCTTGAAGCCCTTCTCGACGGCGGGCCAGAATTCGCGCGGCACGTTACCGCCGGTCACGGCGGATTCGAACACGAAACCGGAACCCGGCTCGCCCGGCTCGATGCGGTAGTCGATCTTACCGAACTGACCCGAACCACCCGACTGTTTCTTGTGGGTGTAGGAGTCTTCGACCGCCTGGGTAATGGTTTCACGGTAAGCCACCTGCGGCTTGCCAACCACCACTTCGACCTTATGGGTACGGCGCAGGATGTCGATCTTGACGTCCAGATGCAGCTCGCCCATGCCGCCCAGAATGGTTTCACCCGAGTCTTCGTCAGAGCTGACGTAGAAGGACGGATCTTCCTGCACCATCTTGCCCAGCGCCAGAGCCAGCTTCTCAGCGCCAGCCTTGTCCTTGGGCGCGATGGCCATCGAGATCACAGCCGCCGGGAACACCATCGGCTCCAGGGTGGCCGGGTTCTTCGGATCACAAAGGGTGTGACCGGTCTGGGTGTTCTTCATACCCAGCACGGCGACAATGTCACCGGCCTGTGCACTGTCGTGCTCGATGCGATCGTTGGCGTGCATCTCGACGATACGGCCAATGCGCTCGGTCTTGCCGGTGAAGGTGTTGAGAACGGTCATGCCCTTCTCGATACGCCCGGAGTAGATGCGCACGAAGGTCAGGGCGCCGAAACGGTCGTCCATGATCTTGAACGCCAGCGCACGCAGCGGACGATCCGGGTCAACGATGGCGAGTTCGCCGGTTTCGTTGCCTTCCAGATCCACTTCAGGCTGCGGCTTGACTTCGGTCGGGCTCGGCAGGAAGTCGACCACGGCATCCAGCATCAGCTGCATGCCCTTGTTCTTGAACGCGGACCCGCAGTAGGTCGGGAAGAAGTCCATCGTGTTGGTGCCCTTGCGGATGCACTTCTTGATGTCTTCGATGCTGGGCTCATTGCCTTCCAGATACGCTTCCAGCAGATCGTCGTCCTGCTCGACAGCCGTTTCGATCAGCTTTTCACGCCACTCTTCAACGTCGTCCGCCATATCGGCCGGCACGTCTTCGATGCTGTACTTGAGCGGATCGCCGGAGGCATCCCAGACCCAGGCCTTGCGGGTCAGCAGATCGACAACGCCCTTGAACTCGTCTTCGCGACCAATCGGCAGCACCATGACCAGCGGGTTGGCGCCCAGCACGGTTTCGATCTGCTTGACCACGCGCATGAAATCAGCGCCCATGCGGTCCAGCTTGTTGACGAAGATGATGCGTGCAACTTCAGATTCGTTGGCGTAGCGCCAGTTGGTTTCGGACTGGGGCTCCACACCGCCGGAACCACAGAACACGCCGACACCACCGTCCAGCACCTTGAGCGAGCGATAGACCTCAATCGTGAAGTCAACGTGCCCTGGGGTGTCGATGATGTTCAGGCGATGGCCATTCCACTCACAGCTGGTCGCTGCCGACTGAATGGTGATGCCGCGCTCACGCTCCTGCTCCATGAAGTCGGTGGTGGCTTCACCATCGTGCACTTCACCGGTCTTGTGAATCTTGCCGGTCAGGCTGAGGATACGTTCGGTGCTGGTGGTTTTACCCGCGTCTACGTGGGCGAAAATACCGATATTTCGGTATTTGCTAAGGTCTGTCATGAGCTGAGGCACTTCTGAGTTGGGGCGGCGCGTGGTGTCCGCTGAACTTAAGGAAAAACTTGACCATTATGACATTTTTTTGTGCCCGGCTGCAGCATCGGACAGCGACCGATTTATGGCAAAAACGGCCACCGCCGGATTGAGCCGGGCGCGACCAGGCGATGCCATGCCGATCTACCCCGCCCCCACCCGTGACAGGCCATCAACCAACAGGAAGCCACGCGCATGACCAACCCGACCGCTTCGCACGCCCCGGACAGCCGGGTCATCCCCACATTACTGGGACAGGTTTACGTCCAAATGACCGGCGCCGGTCCGGCCATGGTCTGCTGGTCCAGCCTGCCGATGCACGGCGCAATGTGGTCCGGCCAGGTCGAGAAGTTCTCGCCCAGCCATCGCATGATCCTGATCGATCCCCCCGGCCATGGCCACAGCGAGGCGCTTTGTCGCCACTTCACCATGGAGGAATGCGCCCTGTGCCTGGTGCAAATCCTTGATGCGCTGGAAATCGACACCTGCACCCTGGTGGGCAATTCCTGGGGCGGCATGATGGGCGGCGTCTTTGCGGCGCTGTACCCCGAGCGCACGCACGCCAGCGTACTCATGAACTGCACTGCCTCGCGGGCAAGCCTCAAACAGAAAGTCGAATTCGTGGCGCTGGCCGCCCTGCTGCGCCGTCTGACTGATGTGCCGGCATTGCTGATCAACAGAGCCATTCAGGCTTTCGCCGGCGTCACCACCGAGCACAGCAAACCGGATGTGATCGACTTCATCCGCACAACCGTCGCCACGGCCAAGCCCAAATCCTTGAGCTGGGCGATCGAAAGCGTTGTGCCGCAACGCATAGACCGGCACCAGCTGCTCGGCGCCATTCGCAGCCCCACCCTGGTCATCGCCGGCGAGGAAGATCGCACGTTCGCCGTCTCCGAAACCCAGGCCATGGCTCAGGCCATACCGGGCGCGCAATTCAAGGTTCTGAACAATGTCGGCCATCTTGCAGCGCTGGAAGCACCGCAGCGTGTCAATCAGGAGATCGAGCGTTTTCTTTCACATATTTAAAGGCGCAAGCCTGTTCGCGGGTCCGCCACCCTCTTAGCCACAGCGATCGGCGACCCTTACCGCCGCACCGCTTGCCGCGCCATGCGCATTAGGGTATTGTTCGCGCCCTTCGCAGGCGCGTAGCTCAGTTGGTTAGAGCACCACCTTGACATGGTGGGGGTCGTTGGTTCGAATCCAATCGCGCCTACCAGACAAAGCCCCGCAGAACTTTGGTTCTGCGGGGCTTTCTGGTTTCTGGCACCTCCATTTCGGGCTTGAGCGCCCTGGCGTGACTCAATGTGCGCGAGCCTCGCCCGGCTTCGGCGCCGCCCCCGTGGCGGGTTTCACTTGACCAGACGGCGCTGCAACAGCTTCACTGCAATGGGAAAAAAACCCACGCTGAGCACCGCCAGGTAGAGGGCTGACCAGGCATGCGTCATGTCCATGGCGCCGACCGCAAAACCACGCGCCAGATGGACACCAGGCGTCAGCGGAGCCAGCCACGCAAGGGGCTGCAACCACTGCGGCAACACCTCGATCGGAAAGAACGAGCCACTGAAGAAAAACAGCGGGGTGGCAAGCACGGTGAAGACCAGCGTCAGCGTCGACAAGCTGGGGGATGCGGCAGCAAAGCACAGGCCGATCGCACCGAACTGCAAGCCGATGATTGCGGCAATCAAGGCCACGCCAGGCAAGGCGCTGATCGGCAACCAGCCGAGCATGAGGGCGAAACCACCCACGGCCAGCGTGGAAATGATCGCCCGGGTGGCGCCCCACAGGACCTCGCCAGCCGCCAGTTCCGCAAGCGTGACCGGCGCCGTCAGCATGGTTTCCATGGTGCCTTGCTGGATGCGGTTAAAGCAGCCCCAGGCACACTCGAACAAGGCGTGGAACATGGCCATGCCAACAATCATGCCCGGCGTGACAAATTCAGCGTAACTGCCATGGCCGGGCAGTTCGTCGATCAAGCGTCCCACCCCGGCCCCCATGGCAATCAGCACGAACGCAGGTTCAATCAGAAACCAGGTCAGCGCGACCTTCCAGGTGCGCAGCAAACAGACGGCGTGGCGGCGCCAAACACCGACCATGCTGCGCCATCGCAGGGCCTGTTCATTCATCGTCCAGCTCCTTGCCGGTAAGACGCAAAAACACATCTTCAAGATTGGTCGCACGGCGCTCGATACGCACTCCGGCAAGCTCCTGCAAGGCTGTCAGATCGGTATCGCCATCCAGCACACGGAACAGGGCACCGAGCTCGCGCCACTTCACTCCGCTGGCCCGCAGCGCATCGCGCAGGATCTGACGTTCGGCACCGTCCAGCCGGATCTCCACCACCTGCCCTCCGGCGTAGCGTTCAATCAGCGCGTGTGGCGGCGCCAACGCCAGAATCCGGCCGTGGTCCATGATGGCAATGCGGTCGCACAAAATGGCGGCCTCGTCCATATAGTGGGTCGACATCAGCACCGTCACGCCGGCCGACTTGAGTTGCGCCAGCTTCTCCCAGACCTGAGCGCGGCTGTGCGGATCAAGCCCGGTAGTCGGCTCATCCAGCACGATCACCTCGGGGTCAATCATCAGCGCCCGCGCAATGGCAAGCCGTCGCTTCATGCCCCCCGACAGATCATCGACGTCATCTGTGGCGCGTCCGGTCAGACTGAAGAACTCCAACACCTCGCGGGCACGCCTTCTTACCGCTGTCCGGGAGACCCCGGCCAGATAACCAAAAAGCTCCAGGTTCTGAGTGACGTTGAGTTCGTTGTCCAGACCATCGTGCTGGGTTACAACGCCCATGATCTGACGGATTCGACGCCCTTCAGTGGCGGCATCCAGGCCAGCCACACTGACCTGCCCCTGGTCCCAGGGCGACAGCCCTGCCAGCGCCCGCATGGTGCTGGTCTTGCCCGCACCATTGGGCCCCAGCAAGCCAACGGTTTCGCCACCTTGCACGGCAAAACTGATGCCGTCGATGGCGCAAAGGTCGGCATAACGTTTCACCACCCCGTTGACCCGGATCACACTGTCGTGTTCGTTCACCAACGCTCCCGTCCCATTCGGTAACCTGCCCTCAAGCGGCTGCACAACGCCGCCATGCCATGGCAAAAATTTCACATCGCGCGCGCCATAGTCGCACACCCGTGACACTGGCCAAGCACCATGGCGGCAGGGCGCAAGAACAGCGCAGACGATGATGCCCATCTGTGGCGACAGCGCTATTACACCGAGCTCGAAGCGCTGGAACGCCAGCTGCACGAAAGCCGCAGCCTGCAGGACGCCCTGCGACGCCTGTCCGGTCGTTTGTGCCTGGCCGCTCAAGGCCAGTCCGGCGCGCTGGACGGCCTGCTTGATGAGACCCTGGTCGCGCTGCGCGATCAGCAACCTGTCGGCACACTTGAACAGCTGATCCAGCACCTCAGCAAGGCCATCGAGCGACTCGACACCGCCCCGCCCGGGCCTGATCCTGTAACCATCAAAGATGCCTCGAACGATACCGCGCTGTTCGGCGCACGGCGGATCCTCATCGAGCTGATCGATCAGCTGCATTTTGACGGCGACGACAAAGCCCGCGCCGGGCAGCTGCGGGTGCAGCTGCATGAGGTACGCGACGCCGCACAACTGCATCGACTCATGACCGCACTGGGCGATCTGGTTCAGCAGAGACATCGGCGCATGTCCGAGCTGGCCGGCAATCTGCGCGCCCTGATCCGGCGCATCAGCACGCGCCTGACCGATGTCACCGACCACCTCGCCCGCGAGGATCAGGCTCGGCAGGACAGCGCCAGCAACAGCAGCAACCTGAACGCACACATTCAGGATCAGTTGCGTGATCTGACACGGCGCTCCCGCGAGGCCACTGATCTGATCAGCCTGCAGCAGGTAGTGGAGCAGCAAATCTCACGCGTCGACGAACATCTGATGACGTTCCGTGAGCGCGAGCGCGAACTGGCTGCGGCCTACCGAGAACGCGCTGACCTGCTCAAGGAGCGCATTGGCGAGCTGGAAAACGCAATGCGCCAGGAGCGCGAACGCGCACTCACCGACGTGCTCACCGGCATCCCCAACCGGGCTGCGTATCAACAGGCCGCACCGGTTTTCATCAAGGGCAGCCGTCGTGCCGGGCGGTCGCTATGCTTGGCTCTGTGGGACATCGACCACTTCAAGGCGATCAACGACGTGCACGGTCACCATACCGGTGATCGCGCGATCACCTTGGTCGCACGCTATATCTACAAGGCCATGGGGGACAAGACATTCACCGCTCGTATTGGCGGCGAGGAGTTCGTGTCGCTGATACCGGATATCGCCGGCGACGCGCTGGCGGAACGACTCGAACCAATCCGCGCCGGGGTCAGCGCACTCAAGCTCGAAGCTGGTGCTGCGGTGGTGTGCCTCAGCGTGTCCTGTGGCGCCATCGAATTTCACGCCAGCGATGACCTCGACAGTGCCTACCAGCGCGCCGACACGGCCCTGTATGAAGCCAAGCGCGCCGGGCGCAACCGCATCCAGGTGATTCGATAATCCATCGTGTCTTGGCAGGAACCACCCGGCGCTTCTAAAATCTGCGCATGAATCGTTCCTGTGCATGGTCCCTGCTTGTTGCCGCTTTGCTGGCGCTGCACGCACATGTGTGGCTGCATGCCACGCACGGGATGGACGATCTCAGCCAGCCCAACGAATCCACCTGTGTGGCCTGTCAGCTGAGTCAGCATGGCGGCACGCTGGATTCCCACGCCACAGTGACCAGCTGGCTGCTGGCGCCCGCTGCACCGCAATCGCAGGGGCAGCAGCATACGGTCGCCTGCACAGGCTCGCAGCCGCAACCCATCAGAGGCCCTCCGGGCCACTTCATCCTCAGCTGAACCGTGTCTCGACCGGCCCCTCTTGCGGCCGGTGATTTGCTGTACTTTTTCGGATGAAAAACCATGTTCCGACACCTGTTGTGGGCCGCCGCCCTGACCGCGGCGCCCGACCTGGCGTGGTCCCAGAACCACGCCCATACGCCTGATCCCGACCACACCGCCCTGCCGGAAATCACCGTCACGGCCGACCCGTTCGCCCAGCGCCACCCGGTTGAGGCGACCCAGCCCACCACGGTCCTGAGCGGTGAAGATCTGGAGCGCTCACGCGCCGCCACACTTGGCGAAACTCTGGCTGAGCAACCCGGCGTGCACAGCGCCGATTTCTCCAGCGGCGCAAGCCGTCCGGTGATCCGGGGGCTGGGCGGGCCGCGCGTGCGCATCCTGGACGGCGGCAGTCGGGTTGCCGATGCCTCGACCCTGAGCCCGGACCACAATGTGTCTGCGGAGCCGTTTCGGGCACGCCAGATCGAAGTGCTCAAAGGCCCGGCGTCGTTGATGTACGGTTCCGGCGCCATCGGTGGCGTCATCAATCTGGTCAGCGACCTGGTGCCCAGCGAAGCCGAGGACCAGCTGCACGGCGCCATCGGCCTGGGTGGCAACAGCGTCAATGACAGCCGCAGCGCCTGGGGTCACCTCGGCGGCGGCAACGGTCGCCTGGCCTTTCATCTCGACGGGCTGATGCGTGACAGCGACGACTACCGCATTCCCGGTTTCGCAGATGCCGACGAACACGGCAGTGATGGCGACCATGGCCGCGTCAGCAACAGCGCTGCGGAAACCAGCAGCCTCGGTGCCGGGCTGTCATGGACCCGGGATCAGGGTTATCTGGGGCTCGGTGTCAGTGTCTACGACACGCTCTACGGCGTGCCCGGCCACAGCCACGGCGAAGAGACCCACGCCGACGAGACCGAGAGCCACCACACGCAGGAAGAAAACCATGCTGTGCGCATCGACATGCAGCAGCATCGCTACGAACTGCGTGGTGGCTGGAACGAATCCGACGGCCTGTTCGAGCGCGTCCGCGGCAGCCTGGTTCACAGCACCTACGAGCATCAGGAACTGGAAGGCGGCGAAGCGCATGATGATGAAGATGCCGACGCGCAGGCGCATGACGAAGCCGGCACGCTGTTCGAAAATGACCTGACTGAACTGCGCCTGGAGCTGACCCACCGCCCGCGTGCCGGGTGGCGTGGCGTGCTTGGCATACAGCTCAGCGAGCAGGACTTCTCCGCACTTGGCGAGGAAGCGGTGGTGCCCCCGGTGCTTACGCGCAGCAGCGGCGTGTTTGCCGTCGAAGAGCGTCATTTCGGAGCGCATCGCCTGAGTGTTGGCGCCCGCGTCGAACATCTCGAGCACGACCCGGACGGCCTCAATCGGGGTGCCTACAACCTGCTCAGCCTGTCCACTGCACTGCACCTGGAGCTGGGTCCGCAGCAGCATGTGCGCCTGGGACTGAGCCACTCCGAACGGGCACCCGATGTGCAGGAGCTGTATTCCTTTGGCCCGCATCTGGCTACGCGCAGTTTTGACCGTGGCAATGGCGCGCTGGACAAGGAATCGGCGCTCAACCTGGACCTCGGCTGGCACGCCGAACTGGATCGCCTGAGCGTAACCGTGGATCTGTTTCACACCACCTACGCCGATTTCATTTTTAGTGGCGAAGTGGATGAAGACGGTGACGGCGAAGCGGATCGTTACGACACCGATGAACATGCCGAAGAGGCGCACGACGAGGACCACGAAGGTCACGCCGAAGAGGGGCTGCTGATCGTGCAGTATCAGCAGGACGATGCGCGCTTCTGGGGCGGCGAAGTGGACCTGCGCTACGCGCTCAATCGCAATCACAGCGTGGGTCTGTTCGGTGATGTGGTGCGCGCCCGCCGCGCTGGCGGCGCCAATTTGCCGCGCGTGCCGGCCGACCGTATCGGCCTGCGTTACGACGGCTACATCGATGCCTTCAGCTTCGGCACACGCCTGACCCGTGTGCTACCGCAGTCTCGTGTGACCGCACTGGAAGGCCGCAGCGCCGGCTACACCCTGCTGTCGGCAGATCTGGGCTGGGTCATGACGACCGCATCCGGCGAGCTTCACATCAGCCTGCGCGGGCGCAACCTGCTCGATGAGGAGGCGCGCAACCACGTGTCCTTCCTCAAGCAACTGGCGCCACTGCCGGGTCGCAATATCGGTCTGGGCCTGGAGTACAGCTTCTGAAGGGTTCACATGGGGCGAGCACCTCGCTCGCCCCGTGATACCTCAGCGCGGCAGCCCGGCCCGCCCGGCGTAGTCGCGTGCAAACTGCCAGGCCACGCGACCGCTGCGTGAACCGCGCGTCAACGCCCAGCGCAGCGCCTCTTCCCGGCAATCGGCGGACATGCTGTGCACGCCAAGACGTACCAGACACGACGCAACAATCGCCAGATACTGCGTCTGATTGAACGGGTGGAAAGACAGCCACAGGCCGAAGCGCTCTGACAGGGATATTTTTTCCTCGACCGCCTCCCCGTGATGGATTTCGCCGTCCACCGCGCGGGCCTGCTGGTTGTCGCTGTGGTATTCGGGGAGCAAGTGCCGACGGTTACTGGTCGCGTAAATCAGCACATTGTCCGGCGGTGCGGCCAGCGAACCTTCTATGGTGGCTTTCAGCGCTTTGTAGCTGGCATCGTCCGCTTCAAACGACAGGTCATCGGCATACACGATGAACTTCTCTAGCCGCGCATGCAGCGGCGCCACGATATCCGGCAGATCGACCAGGTCGGCGCGGTCCACCTCGATCACCCGCAATCCCTGCTCGGCATAGCGTGCCAGCAACCCGCGCACCAGCGAGGATTTGCCGGTACCGCGCGCCCCCCACAGCAGCGCATTGTTGGCCGGCAGCCCCGCCAGAAACTGTTGCGTGTTGCGCTCAAGCTCAGCCTTCTGACGCTCGATACCGAGCAGCGCGTCGAGCTCCTGCAGCTGCGGATGCGGCACGGCCCGCAGACACCCTGTGCCTCCCTGACGAGCCCAGCGGTACGCCCAGGCCGACCAATCCGGCGCTGGCGGCGCCGGATTGATCCATGCCTCCACCGTATCCGCCAGGCGCTCGAGGCGGCTGATCAGCTGTTCTTCACGCGCACTCATATCAGGCCTTGAGACGGTATCCGGATTTGAAGATCCACCACAGCACCACGCTGCAGACCAGCAGAAAGCCGAGCGATATCGCCACGCTCAACCACAGGCTGACATCGGCCATGCCGTAAAAGCTCCAGCGGAACCCGCTGATCAGGTAAACCACCGGATTGAACAGGGTCACCGCACGCCACAACGGCGACAGCATATCCAGCGAATAGAACACGCCCCCCAGGAAGGTCAGCGGGGTGATGATCAGCAGCGGCACGAACTGCAACTCTTCAAAACTGCGTGCCCAGATCCCCAGAATGAATCCGAACAGACTGAAACTGATCGCGGTCAGCAGCAAAAAGCCGATCATCCATAACGGGTGCTCAATGGTGATGGGCACGAAACACGCCCCGGTTGCCAGGATCACCAGCCCGAGAATGACGGATTTTGAAGCGGCCGCCCCAACGTAGGCGATCACCGCCTCCAGCGGCGATATCGGTGCCGACAGAATCTCGTAGATGGTCCCGGAAAATTTAGGGAAGTAAATGCCGAACGACGCGTTCGAAACACTCTGGGTAAACAGTGACAGCATGATCAGACCGGGCACCAGAAACGCGCCATACGGCACACCGGCGACATCGCTCAGACGCCCGCCCATGGCGGCACCAAAGACCACGAAATACAGCGAAGTGGTGATCACAGGCGCAACCAGCGACTGCCACAAGGTGCGCTTGGCGCGTGCCATTTCAAACTTGTAGATCGCCCAGACACCGTGATGATTGAAGCTCATGCCGTGCCCCCTTCGCGCCGGTGAACCAGATTGACGAATATGTCCTCGAGCGAGCTTTCCCGGGTGTTGAGATCACGGAAACCGATATCAAGCTCATTCAAAGCCCGCAACAGACGCGAAATCTCCTTGCGATCAGCTTGAGCGTCAAACGCATAAACCAGTTCCTGGCCATCAGCAGACAGCTGCAGGTCCCATGGCGCCAGCGCATCCGGCAATTGCGCCAAAGGCTCCAACAGGCTCAAGCTCAGCTGTTTCTGACCCAGTTGCTGCATCAGGGCACTTTTTTCATCGGCCAGGACCAGTTCACCGTGATTGATGATGCCGATGCGGTCGGCCATTTCCTCGGCTTCCTCGATGTAGTGCGTGGTCAAAATGATGGTCACCCCTGATTCGCGCAGGGCGCGAACCATCTGCCACATGTCGCGACGCAATTCGACATCGACACCGGCGCTGGGCTCATCCAGGAACAGGATGTCCGGTTCGTGCGACAGCGCCTTGGCGATCATCACGCGACGCTTCATCCCGCCCGACAGCGTCATGATCTGGTTCTTGCGCTTGTCCCACAGCGACAGCTGTCTGAGCACCTTTTCGATATGCGCCGGATTTGGCGCACAACCGAACAGGCCGCGACTGAAGCTGACCGTATCCCAGACCGTTTCAAACGCGTCCGTGGTCAGCTCCTGCGGCACCAGACCGATGCGACTGCGCGCCTCGCGCCATTGGCTGACGATGTCAAAGCCATCAGCCAGCACGCGCCCGCTGGTCGGCGTCACGATACCGCAGACGATGCTGATCAGCGTGGTCTTGCCGGCCCCATTGGGGCCAAGCAAGGCAAATATTTCACCTTGCCGGATATCCAGGCTGACGCCCTTGAGCGCCTTGAAACCGGATTGATAAGTTTTGGTCAGATCCTGAATGGAGATGATCGCAGGCATGGCCATGATCGTTTGGGAAAGCGCGCATTGTACTCGCCCTTGCTGTCATTCCCGTGACGCGAATCGCGGTGTAGACTCGAACGCTTGGGATCCTGAAGAAGACTACACCTATGAAACAGCTCGCTCTCGCCGCCCTTGCCTCTTGCAGTCTGGCCCTGGTGGCCTGCAGCACGACCGATGCGGTCAGCCTGCCGTTCGACCTGGCCTCGACCACGGGCGACGGCGCGACATCCACCTCAAGCAGCTCGGAAGGTGACGGCGGCAACACCCAGGCGCGCATGGAACAGGAGCGTTACGTGGCAACCCAGATTGACTGGATTCGTCGTGATGCCGCGCGCGGCGAAGGTGAAAGTCTGGCTGCTCTGGCCGAATTGCTGAACGAGAACGACAGCGCCGAGTTCAGCCGCTGGACCCAGCAGAACTACGCCCTGCTGTTTGCCAATCTGGAACAGCCCACCGACCTGCTGCAGCGCATCCACAGCTTGCGCAACTGATCGGCATGCATCAGATCAACGCCCGCCCAGTCTCATCCGGCGGGCTTTTTCTTGCCTTCGCCCTGCTCGGCCTGAGCGCTTGCAACTCGGGCGGGCGCATCGATTCGAATGCACAGCAACTGGCCGAAGCCTGCGCCGCAGACGGCAGTTTCGGCTTCGAGGCCAAAGGCATCGTCAACCCGGGCGACGAGAAGCAGTACCACCTGATTCCGATTGATGTGCCAGCTGGCGCCAACGGCATTGAATTCGGCTATGGCTGGAGCGACCGGCTCGACCCGCTCAGCACGCCGGTGACCCAGACCGTCCTTGATCTTGGCGCCTGGGATGCCGACGGTTATCGCAAGGCCGCGGGCTTTCGCGGCTGGTCGGGCAGCCGTCAGGGCAAATTGCATGAGGGTCAGCCCCCCATCTTCATAACCGCTGGTGGCGCCGACCGAGGCTATCTCCCCGGCCCTATTGAGCCGGGCACTTGGCACATTGAGCTCGGATTCGCCGCTGTTGGCCCCGCCGGCGCGAACTGGTATGTCGAAGGACGCGTGCATTGCACTGCCGTCTCCATCCCGCGCCCACCGCCGGATCCGGTGGATCCCACGCATGTCGCCAACCCGCAACCTGGCTGGTACCGCGGCGATTTTCACATGCATGGTTTTCACTCCAACCCCAATGGCCCGACACCGGCTGATGTGGTTGGGCAAGCGCGTGAGGCCGGCCTGGATTTCCTCATGATCACCGAGTACGTCACCGGTCGACACTGGCAGGAGTGGGGCCAGACCCAGCGCGACAACCCCGACCTGCTGATCTGGCCCGGGCGCGAAATCATCACGTATTACGGTCACGCCAACGCTCTGGGTGAAACGCCCAATGTGCTGGAATACCGACACAGCTTTGAAGATGTGCGTCTGGCACAGATCCAGCGAGCCAGCAAAAGCGATGGTGCGCTGTTTCAGGTCAACCATCCGACCACCTTCCCCGGGCCGCTGTTCGAGAACTTCTGCCGCGGCTGCGAATTCACCCTGGGCGACGAGATCGACTGGTCGATGGTCGATACCCTGGAGGTGGTGACCGGTCCGATCATCACCAATGCCAGCGACCTGGGCCTGCCGCTGTCGGGACAGATACAAAACCCCTTCACGCGTCCCGCGCTGGACCTGTGGGATGACCTGCTGTTGCGTGGCTATCGGGTCGCGGCGGTCAGCGGCTCGGACTTCAAAGGTGTCGAACAGGACCCCGCCGAGCGGCTGCGCAGCGGTTACGGCTCGTCAGCCACCGTGGTTTACGCCACCTCGCTGTCGCGCACCGCAATCACCGAGGCGCTACATCAGGGGCGCAGCTACATCCAGACCCGGGGCATTCACAACAGCCCGCAACTGGCATTCAGTGCAATCGACGCGCAAGGCCACGAAGTCATGTTCGGCGGCACGTTGAACAGCGACAGCGCCACCCTGCGCACCCGGGTTATCAACGCGCAGGGTCAGACGCTGCGCTATCTGGTCGACGGGCGCCTGTCCTCCACGGTTCGCATTACCAGCAATGACTTCACTCACGAACTGGCCGTCAGTCAGGCACCGACACAGGGACCGTTGGGCACCTACTGGCGGATCGAGACGCGCGACTTCCAGTCATTGACCAGTATTGGCAGCCCAATTTTTCTGAAAACAGCCGACTAAGGCCTGTTAACACCGTGCGTGGCGATTTAGCATCGACCAATGATAGCCATAGAAAAATAAAATAGGTTTTTCCATTGAGTTAGCCTAAGTGATGCGCAATTATATGAGAACGCTTCTCATATACATCTCGCCATGAACAAGACCATCAGTTTCGCTGTCGTCCACTTCACCGTGGCCTTCTCGCTGGTCTACCTGATGACCGGCAGCTTCATGACCGGCGGCCTGGTGGCGCTGGTCGAGCCCTGCGTCAACACCCTGGCTTTTCATCTGCACGAGAAACTGTGGCAGCGTCGGGCGCAGGTCGAACCAACCACGGCGCCCTTCGCAATGCGCGCCACGGCTGCCTAGTACATAAAAAAAGCCCGCCGGCTTCGCAGCGGGCGGGCTTTTTGATGAGCTGATGTTTATTCGTCTTCAGCCGGCGCCGGATCGGCAGCCGCTGCAGGCGCTTCAACCAGAGCCTTGATACTCAGGCGAATACGACCCTGACGATCAACTTCCAGCACCTTGACACGCACTTCCTGACCTTCATTCAGCACCGAGGCCACGTTGTCGACGCGCTCGTGTGAAATCTGGGAAATGTGCACCAGGCCATCCTTGCCCGGCAGGATCGTGACAAACGCACCGAAGTCCATGATGCGGACAACCTTGCCGTCGTAGATCGCGCCCACTTCGACGTCTTTGGTCAGTTCGTCGATACGCTTGATCGCGGCATCGGCCTGCGCCTTGTCGACCGCCGCGATCTTGATCGTGCCGTCGTCATCGATGTCGATGGTGGTGCCGGTTTCTTCGGTGATGCTGCGAATGGTCGCCCCACCCTTGCCGATCACATCACGGATACGATCCGGGTTGATCTTTATGGTGGTGATGCGCGGCGCCCATTCGGACATCTGCTGACGCGGCTCGGCAATCACTTCGTTCATCTGCTTGAGGATGTGCAGACGTGCTTCGTTGGCCTGAGCCAGTGCCTGTTCCATGATCTCCTTGGTGATGCCGGTGATCTTGATATCCATCTGCAGCGCAGTCACGCCATCATTGGTACCGGCCACCTTGAAGTCCATGTCACCCAGGTGATCTTCGTCACCCAGAATGTCGGTCAGCACGGCGAAACGGTTGTCGTCCTTGATCAGCCCCATGGCCACGCCGGCCACCGGCGCCTTGATCGGCACACCGGCATCCATCAATGCCAGCGACGAACCGCACACGCTGGCCATCGAACTGGAGCCATTGGATTCGGTGATCTCCGAAACCACGCGCACCACGTACGGGAACTCGTTTTCCAGATCCGGCATGACCGCAGCAACGCCACGCTTGGCCAGACGGCCATGGCCGATTTCACGACGCTTGGGACCGCCCATGAAGCCCGCTTCACCAACACTGTACGGCGGGAAGTTGTAGTGCAGCATGAAGGTTTCTTTGTATTCGCCTTCAATCGCATCGATGATCTGGCTGTCGCGGCCGGTGCCCAGCGTGGTGGTGACCAGCGCCTGGGTTTCACCGCGTGTGAACAGCGCCGAACCGTGGGTACGCGGCAGTACACCCACATGGATATCCAGACCACGTACGGTGCGGGTATCACGCCCATCGATACGCGGCATACCGTCGAGAATGCGGTTACGCACGATGGATTTCTCCAGACGCGCAAACTCACCTTTGACGTCACCTTCGTCGGCGCCATCATCGCCTTCACACAACTGGGCCACCAGCTGGTCGCGCACTTCACCCACGCGATTCTGGCGCTCCAGCTTGTCGGCAATGGCGTAGGCCTCGGTCAGCGGCGCTTCAGCCGCAGCCTTGACCTGCTCGCGCAAGCTCAGATTCTCTTCCGGCGCGCTCCATTCCCACTTCGGTTTGCCCGCTTCAGCGGCCAGTTCGTTGATCGTGGCGATGGTCGACTGCATCTGCTCATGACCGAACAGCACGGCGCCCAGCATGACCTCTTCGGACAGTTCCTGAGCTTCGGACTCCACCATCAGGATGGCGTCGGCGGTGCCGGCCACGACCAGATCCAGTGCCGAGGTCTTGAGATCAGCCGCGGTCGGATTGAGCAGGTACTGACCATCACGGTAACCAACGCGCGCAGCGCCGATCGGACCGGCGAACGGCGCGCCGGACAGCGCCAGTGCGGCCGAGGCGCCGATCATGGCCGGAATGTCCGGATCAATCTGCGGATCGATGGACATCACCGTGGCGATGACCTGCACCTCATTGAGGAAACCCTTGGGAAACAGCGGGCGGATCGGACGATCGATCAGACGCGAGGTCAATGTTTCCTTTTCGGTCGGACGGCCTTCACGCTTGAAGAAACCGCCGGGAATACGACCGCCAGCGTAGAAACGCTCCTGGTAATTCACCGTGAGCGGGAAGAACCCCTGGCCGGGATTGGCTTCCTTGCGCGCCACAGCGGTGACCAGCACCACGGTGTCGCCAATGCTGACCTTGACCGCACCAGACGCCTGACGGGCGATCTGTGAGGTCTCCAATACGACCGTCTGGTCGCCAAACTGAAACTCTTTTCTTACGGGTGTCACTATCTTCTTTTCCATTCCTACAAATACAAAGCCCCCGCATATGCGGGGGCTGATCGGTCCGCTTAACGGCGCAGACCGAGCCGAGCAATCAAATCCTGATACCTGGCGGCATCTTTGCGCTTGAGGTAATCAAGCAGCTTGCGGCGCTGATTCACCATCCGCAGCAGACCGCGGCGTGAATGATGATCGCCTTTGTTGCTTTCAAAATGCGCGGTCAGACCATTGATACGGGTGGTCAAAAGCGCAACCTGCACTTCAGGCGAACCGGTATCAGATCCAGCACGCTGATATTCTTTGATGACGTCGCTCTTCTGAGCGTTCGACAAAGCCATGTGGCAAAACTCCTGATATAAAAAACCGTGTGCCAGAGGCAAACGGGCCAAAAAGATTCGGTAGTTTAGAGAGCTTGAGGACTGAACTCAAGCAAACGCTTGGGCGCAACACGCCCATCGTCGTCAATCCGGGCCAATCCAAGCAGTGTTCGCTCCGGTCCGTAGGCCGCGACCAGCCCCTGCGTGGGCGCGCCGCGCACCTGGATGGGCTGCCCCCGGCGGAAGTAGAACACGCTGTTCGCATCCAGGGTGACCTCAGGCCAGCCGGCCAGCGCGGTTTCGCACGGCAGCAGCAACGCATCCAGCGCTTCGGGCCCACCGTCCTCGCGCCGCGCATCAAGTTCATCCAGGGTGATCATGGCCTGATCAAAAGGCCCGACCTGCACACGGCGCAGACTGGCCACGTGCGCACAGGTGTTCATGGCTGCGGCAATATCTTCGACCAGCGTGCGGATGTAGGTACCTTTGGAACAGTGCACGCGCAAATCCGCACTGTCGTCCGTGCAACCCAGCAGCTCCAGGCCATGAATGGTCACCGGCCGCGGCGGGCGCTCAACTTCCTGGCCCTGACGGGCCAGTTCATAGAGACGTTTGCCATCGTGCTTGAGCGCCGAGTACATCGGCGGAATCTGTTCGATATCGCCACGAAACCGGCTCAGGACTTCGTCCAGCAGCTCGGCGTTGACGTGACCGAACTCGGCCCGACGAATGACCTCACCATCGGCATCGGCGGTGTCCGTGGCAACGCCCAGCTGCATACGTACGATGTAGGTCTTGTCGGCGTCCAGCAGCTGCGCGGACAGCTTGGTGGCCTCACCCAGACAGATGGGCAGCATGCCGGTGGCCAATGGGTCCAGACTGCCGGTGTGGCCCGCCTTGGCCGCACCGAACAACCAGCGCACACGCTGCAGGACCTGGTTGGACGAGCCGCCCGTGGGCTTGTCGAGAAGCAGGATGCCGTGAACTGCGCGACCCTTGCGGCGCCGCCCCATCAGCTCTCGTCGTCGCCGCGACGATGGGCCGCAGCTTTATCCTGTTCGCGCGCCGCGCGAATGGTCGCATCCATGTCGACGGCCTTGCGGCTGGTCTCGTCGGCCATGAAACGCAGATTGGGCAAGACCCGAAAGCGAATCTGCCGCCCCAGCTCGTGGCGCAACATGCCGGCCGCGCGATTGAGCACGTCGACACTGGTTTTGGTATCCGAACCGGCCAGCTCCAGCACGCTGACATAAATGCGTGCATGGGCCAGATCGCGGGTCACTTCAACATCGGTGATGCTGACCATGCCGATACGCGGGTCCGACAACTGCTGGATGAGCTCGGCGAGAACCTTGCGGATCTCGCCGGCCACACGGTGGGTACGGGAAAATTCCAAGCTGCGCTCCGCGCCCTAGTCCGCTGCTTCCAGGGTCCGCTGGACTTCCACGCGTTCGTAGACCTCGATGCGGTCGTTCTCACGCACGTCGTCGTAGTTCTTGACCGCGATACCACACTCGGTACCGGCCTCGACCTTGTTCACGTCGTCCTTGTGGCGACGCAGCGACTCCAGCTCGCCCTCGTAGATCACCACGTTGTCACGCAGTACGCGGATCGGCAAACCACGGCGCACCGTACCTTCCTCGACCAGGCAACCTGCAACTGCACCGAAGGCCGACGAACGGAACACGCTGCGCACCGCGGCAACACCCACGATCTTCTCGGCCGTATCGGTACCGAGCAGGCCGGAGGCCGCATCACGCACGTCGTTGATCACGTCATAGATGACGCTGTAGTAACGCAGTTCCAGCCCGGCTTCCTGCGCCTTGCGACGAGCCACCCCGTCGGCACGCGTGTTGAAACCGATGATCATGGCTTTGGATGCCGTTGCCAGGTCCACGTCGGATTCGGAGATGCCGCCCACGCCATTGGCCACGACCTTGATCTCGACCTCATCGTTGGACATCTTGACCAGCGCATCAGCCAGGGCCTCGGCACTGCCGCGCACGTCGCACTTGAGCAGCACCGGCAGCTCGCGTTTGTCGTCACCCATGCTGCTGGCCCAGTCACCGAGGCGACGGTCACGGGCCTTGGCACGTGCATCACGGGCCTTGGCCTCACGCACCGAAGCCAGTTCCTTGGCCTTGCGCTCGTCGGTCACGGCGATGGCGTCATCACCGGCTTCCGGCGTACCGCTCAGGCCCAGGACCTGAACCGGGCAACTCGGCCCCGCTTCTTTCACCGGCTTGCCGTCTTCGTCGAACATGGCGCGGACACGACCGAAATGCTGACCGGCCAGAATCACATCACCCTTGTGCAAGGTGCCAGTGCGCACCAGCACCGTGGCAACCGGACCACGTCCGCGCTCCAGGCTGGATTCGATAACCACACCAGCAGCCGGGCCGGTTTTCGGCGCCTTGAGCTCGAGAATCTCGGACTGCAGGACCAGTGCTTCAAGCAACTCATCCACGCCCTGCCCGGTCATGCCGGAGACCGGAATGAATTGTGTGTCGCCACCCCAGTCTTCCGGAATCAGCTCCAGCTTGGCCAGTTCGTTCTTGACCCGGTCCGGATCCGCGTTTTCCTTGTCCGACTTGGTGATCGCAACCACGATCGGCACATTGCCGGCACGCGCATGCTGCACCGCCTCTTCGGTCTGCGGCATGACACCGTCATCCGCGGCCACAACCAGAATCACGATATCGGTAACCGCGGCACCACGTGCACGCATCGCCGTAAAGGCGGCGTGACCCGGGGTATCCAGGAAGGTCACCAGGCCGGAGTCCGCCTGCACCTGGTAGGCGCCGATGTGCTGGGTGATGCCGCCAGCTTCCCCCGCGGCCACACGGGCTTTACGAATGTAGTCGAGCAAGGTGGTCTTGCCATGGTCAACGTGACCCATGATCGTCACCACCGGCGGACGCGATTCACTGTCCAGGGCATCCACGTCAACTTCGCGGACTTCCTTGAGCAGGTTTTCCTCTTCGTCCTTGGCGCCGACCGGAATGGCTTTGTGACCCATTTCCTCGACCACCAGCTGGGCGGTGTCCTGATCCAGGCTTTCGTTGATGGTGGACATCATGCCCATGCCCATCAGAATCTTGATCAGCTCGGAAGCCTTGACGGCCATGCGCTGGGCCAGATCACCGACGGTGATCGAGTCGGGAATTTCCACGTCACGGACGACCGGCGCCGTAGGCCGCTCGAACCCGTGCTGGGTATCGACCTTGACCGCACCACGGCCACCGGCCGCGCCCTTCTTGCGCCGCTTGCCACGCTTGTTCTCGGCCACGTGCAGCTGCTCGGTCTTGCCTTTGCGCCGGGTTTTCTTGCGCGCTTCCTTCTCGCGCGCTTCGCGCTCGGCTTTCTCACGCTCTTCACGTGAGCGGGCCAGATCGCCTTCCTGCTCCTGCGCGCGGCGCAGGTTTTCCAGCACACGACGGCGCAGATCGGAAATTTCCGTGCGCAGATGCTCGGGCTCAGCGCTGTCGCGCTCCGCCGTTGCCGCAGGCGCAGCCTCCGGCTTCTTGGCCGGTTCAGCGGCTGCCGCTGCCTCGACAACCGGCGCTTCTTCCACTTTTTCTTCCGGCTTGGCCTGCTCTTCGGGCTGAGCTTCCGGCTCAGGTTCCGGTTCCGCGGGCACTTCGACCTCGGGCTCCGGTTCCGGCTCGGGTTCCGGTTCCACCGCGGCGGGTTCCGGCTCAACCTCGGGGGCTTCTTGCTTGACCGGCTCCTGAACCGGCTCAGCCTTGGCCTCCGGCGCCGGGGCCGCCTCCGCTACCGGTTCAGCAACCGTCGTTTCGACCACGTCCTCGGGCGGCTCGACAACATCGGCCACATCTTCGGCCGGCGCATCCGGGCGCACGATGGTGCGCTTCTTGCGCACTTCAACATTGATGGTTTTGGCCCGCGCACCGCGCGCACCCGCCACCTTCAGTTCGGTCTGTTCTTTGCGTTTAAGCGAGATTTTCTTGCTGCCACCCAGACCCAGCGAGCCCTTTTTGGGCTTGCCCTGCAGGTGCTCCAACCACTGCTTCTTCTCATCCGCACTGATCGGCGCATCGGCGTCGGCCACGTTGACGCCTGCATCGCCCAACTGGGCCAGCAAGCGCTCGACCGGCATCTTGGTCTGTTCTGCGAGTTCTCGAACGGTCGTTACCGCCATTACGATGACTCTCCCGTATCTGTGTCTTCGGCCTCGGCGAACCAGTGAGCTCGCGCTGCCATGATGAGTTTGCCGGCCTGTTCTTCGTCCAGACCGCCCAGGCCGACGATCTCGTCGGTCCCCATTTCCGCCAGATCTTCACGCGTCGGCGCACCGTTGCGGGCCAGTTCATCGGCCAGTTCGGGTGTCATGCCGTCCAGCGACAGCAAATCTTCGGAAGGTTCCGGAGCGCCGCCTCGATCGGCACTGACGATGGCCTTGGTCAACAGGGCATCGCGCGCTCGATTGCGCAGCTCTTCGACAATATCTTCGTCAAATTCTTCGATCTGCAACAGCTCTTCGGTCGGCACGTAAGCCACTTCGTCGAGCGTGGTGAAGCCTTCCTGAACCAGGATGGAAGCCACTTCTTCATCAACATCAAGCTGTTCCATGAAGACTTCCAGCACTTTGCCGGACTCTTCTTCCTGACGCTGATTGATCTCGTCCGAGGTCATCACGTTGAGGGTCCAGCCGGTCAGCTCGGATGCCAGGCGCACGTTCTGACCGCCTCGCCCGATAGCTTGCGCCAGCTTTTCCTCGGCCACCGCGATGTCCATGCTGCCGGTATCTTCATCCACGATGATCGATTCGACATCAGCCGGCGCCATCGCATTGATTACGAACTGCGCCGGATTTTCATCCCACAGCACGATGTCGACACGCTCACCAGCCAGCTCGTTGGATACGCTCTGTACCCGCGAACCCCGCATACCGACGCAGGCGCCAACCGGATCAATGCGCTTGTCCTTGGCCTGCACCGCGATCTTGGCGCGCGAACCCGGATCACGGGCGGCGCCTTTCAGTTCAATCAGGCCCTGACCAATTTCCGGCACTTCCAGCTTGAACAGCTCAATCAGCATTTCCGGTGCGCTGCGCGACAGGAACAGCTGCGGACCACGCGCTTCCGGGCGGACTTCTTTCAAGTAACCACGGATGCGGTCACCCGGGCGCAGCGGCTGACGCGGAATCTGCCACTCACGCGGAATGATCGCCTCAGCGTTGCCACCCAGATCCAGGATGACGTTGCCGCGCTCGACGCGCTTGACGATCCCGGAGAGCAGCTCGCCCATGCGCCCTTCGTAGGCTTCGACGACCTGGGCACGCTCGGCCTCGCGCACCTTCTGCACGATCACCTGCTTGGCGGCCTGGGCCGAAATACGGCCGTATTCGACCGATTCCACCGGTTCTTCGATCACCGAACCCACATCCAGGGCCGCGTCCTTTTCCTTTGCATCAGAAAGGAAGATGTGACGCTCTTCGGATTCGAACTCTTCGTCGTCGTCAGCCAGCACGGTCCAGCGGCGGAAGCTCTCGTACTCACCGGTCTTGCGATCGATGGCCACGCGGATATCCCAATCCTCGCCATACTTCTTGCGGGCCGCCGAGGCCAGAGCCGCTTCAAGCGCTCCGAAAATGATCTCGGGCTCAACGCCTTTCTCGTTAGAAACAGCGTCCACCACGAGCAAAATGTTCTTACTCATGCATCCGGCTCCACAATGTCAGTCAAACACCGGAACGAGCCGCGCTCGTTCAATGTCGGCAAATGGCACATCAAATCGTTGTTGGTCGACCTCAATCGCGACGATTTCACCGTCACACTCGAGGAGCTTGCCGCGGAAATTGCGCCGTCCTTCAAACGGGATACGCAGCTTCAACTTGGCGTCCTGGCCGAGGAATTCCACGAAGTGCTGGGGTTTTACGAGCGGTCGATCAAGCCCGGGAGATGACACTTCCAGGCGATACGCGCTGTCTATGGGATCATCAACATCCAGCAATGCGCTGACTTCGCGGCTGACTTTGGCGCAGTCTTCAACGCCAATGCCTTGGGGCGAATCAATGTACAGCCGCAACACCGCATCGGTGCCCGTGCCCTGCAGTTCGACACACAAAAGATCATAGCCAAGCCCGACCACTGCCGGCCCCAGTTTCTGTTCCAGATTGTCGATCAAACCGCGCATCTTTCGCCCTGTTTAGCTACAAGGATAATCCTTGAAAACCAACCGCATAGCGCATGTCCTTGAGACATGACCTGAAGCTGATCCGCGTACTCCAGCAATAAAAAAGCCCCAAAACTGGGGCCGCAAAATTCCTCCAAATGTTTGGTAGCGGGGGCAGGATTCGAACCTGCGACCTTCGGGTTATGAGCCCGACGAGCTGCCTGGCTGCTCCACCCCGCACCAGAGCCAGCGAAGTATAGAGATCAGGATGCGAGTGCGCAACGCCATTTGGCCAATTCTTTTATATTCAATTGCTTATGCAACCCTCGAAAAACGCCATCGCGCAAACCGGCGATCCAGGGCGCGGATTGAGGACGCAGAAATGGGTATTTTCCGTCCTTCACAGCCGAACCCGCCTCAGATACTGCGCTGATTGACCCGCCGTGAGACCTCGTGCGCGCTCTCAACCCGCTCGGAATAGCGGCTGGTGAGATAGTCGGCGCGTTCGCGGTTCATCCAGGTGAACTTCATCAACTCCTCACACACATCAACAATGCGCAGATAGAGCGGAGACAGCCGCATGCGCCCAGCCTCGTCGAATTCATTGAAGGCCTTGGGCACCGAAGACTGATTGGGAATGGTGAGCATGCGCATCCAGCGCCCCAGCACCCGCATCTGATTCACCGCATTGAAACTCTGACTGCCACCCGAGACCTGCATGAGCGCCAATGTCTTGCCCTGGGTCGGGCGTATACCCCCCATCGACAAGGGCAACCAATCGATCTGCGCTTTCATCACAGCCGTCAAACTGCCGTGGCGTTCCGGGCTGACCCAGACCATGCCCTCGCACCAGGTGGCCAGTTCGCGCAGCTCCTGCACCTTAGGATGAGTGTCATCCTCGGCATCCGGCAGCGGCAACGCCTGAGCCGAGTAGTGACGCACTTCTGCGCCCATGGCGCGGAGCAGTCGCCCAGCCTCTTGTGCCACAAAGCGCGAATAGGAGCGTTCGCGCAGAGATCCATGCAAGATCAGGATGCGCGGCGGCTCACGCGACACCCCGGCCCCGACCAGCCGGTCCACATCAATGGTGCGCCAGTGCTGCGCGTCGATGTGGGGCAAATCGGCAAGTGCTTTCACGACAAAACGCTCCTGACGCCGGGCGGCCTGTGAGCACGCGCCCGCGATGTATATAAATAGGACGGAAACATTTTAAGGCTTTAGCCGTGTTGACGGGACATCCCGGCGCAGCCGCGCCCTGGATACCACACGATCTCACCTTCATCGGATGCTGAGTATGACGAAAATGATGCCCTTGCTGGCCGCCGGCTCATTGCTGATGGCCGCCGGCCTGACCCACGCCGCCGCCTCACCGGCCGAGCTGCTCAACCAGCTGCAAAGCAACACCCGCAATGCGCTGCAATGGCAGCAGGACAGCAACAGCGCCTATCAGCTGTTGCGCGCCACCTCCGCCACGCCCCTGCTGGCCGATCAAAGCAATGCTCCGGCGCTGGATCGCGCTCTGGGCTTTCTCGATCAGTTCGGCCAGTTGCTGAACATCAGCGCGCCGCGCGATCAATTCAACCTGCTGCGGGTCAGCGAAGATCGTGCCGGCAACCAGCACGTGCATCTGGCCCAGCAGCATGCCGGCCTGCCTGTGTTCGGTTCACGCCTGGTCGTGCACATGAATGATCAGGGCATTTACGGGGTCTCCGGCACGGTGATCCCGGAGCTGACCTCGCTGCCCACCCAGGCTGCTGTCGACGCCAGCGTGCAGCGCGCCGCGGCCCTGCGCCAGGTCGCCAAGAGCGCCCCCGAAGCCGAGCTGAGCATTGAGAGCGAGCGCCTGGTGGTTTACCGCTCCGGCGTGCTCAAGCGTGTCGAGGGTCGCAACTACCTGGCCCGTGAAATCATCGTGCGCAGTGCCCGGGGTGATGTGCGCGAACGCCTCTTCTTCGACGCGGTGGACGGCGGCCTGATCAATCGCATCAATCAGATCCACAGCATCAAGAACCGCGAAATCTACACCCCCAACCAGGACGTGCCGCCGGTCATCACCGAAGGCAGCGCGCTGGCCCCGGCCGACGTCCCGCTGGCCGGCGACACCACCAGCGATCCGGCAACCCGTGTGCCACGCCTGCCCCAGGACAACCTGTACATTTTCGCCGGCGGCACCTACGACCTGTACGCCAATCTGTTCGGCTTCGAAGGCTACGACTTCGGCACGACGGCACCGGAAGATCAGGTCCAAAAAAGCGTCTACCTGATCAACGACCAGTGCCCCAACGCATACTGGAACGGCGACTCAACCAATTACTGCCCGGGCTTCGACGCCGATGACGTGGTCAGTCACGAGTGGAGCCACGCCTACACCGAATACACCCACGGCTTGATCTACCAGTACCAGTCCGGGGCACTCAATGAGTCGTATTCAGACATCTTCGGCGAAGTCTATGACCTGGTGAACGGCCTGGAAGGCCCGCTCGGCGTGACCTTGACCGAAGGCGAATACTTCGAAAACGGCGGCAGCCGCTGGGTCGTCGGCGAAGATCTCAGCGAAACCGCCGCAGCCGTTCTGCTGCGCGACATGTGGGACCCGGACAATTTCGGCGTCAACGTACCAGCCACCGGCATCCAGGTGCTCAACACCGGCTCGCCCGGCAGCGTGATCACCTCGGAAAACTACTACTGTGAATCCGGTGATGGCGGCGGCGTGCACACCAACTCGGCGGTACCGAACCACGCCTTCGCCATGCTGGTGGATGGCAAGAGTTTCAATGGCGTGGACATCCCCGCCATTGGCATGACCCGCGCCGCACACATCTATTTCCATGCGGCCGTGCACTACCAGACACCAACCACCAACTTTGCCCAGCATGCTAACGCCCTCGCCCAGTCCTGCGCCGACCTGATCGGCACCCCGCTGAACGACGTGCTTGGCCAGCCCTCACCCGATGTGATCGATGCCGGCACCTGTGCCGCGGTCGAAGCGGCCATGCTGGCGGTGGAAATGCGCCAGAACCCGGCAGAGAAATGCGACTACCAGCCGCTGCTGCAGCCCGACGACGCCACCCCTGAGCTGTGCCCCACCGGCTCCGGCCCGGTTGCCGACTTCATAGAGACCTGGGAAGGCACAAGTGAGCTGCCCACAGGCTGGGAGTTCACCGAAAATCTGACCGGCGACACTTCCGAAGGCACGCGCTGGGAGGTGGTCGGCGACCTGCCGCTGGAGCGCAGTGGTCAGGCCGTCTTCGTGGCCAACACCTTCGGCGGCAGCTGCACGCCCGGCGGCGACATTTCCGCCAGCTTCCAGCTCGACAGCCCCGAAATCAGCATCAGCGCCAATGACTCCAAGTTGTCCATGAGCCACCTGATGCAGTCGGAATTCGGCTATGACGGCGGCAATATCAAGGTCAGCATCAACGGCGGCGACTTCACCCTGGTCCCGGCCGAAGCCATCATCTGGAACAGCTACAACACCGATCTGGAACCCGCCGCAGCAACCCCGGTGCCGGATCCCACCGGCCTGACCGGCGGCGGCAACACCAACCCGATGGGTGGCGAAGGCGCCTGGTCCGGCTCGGATGAAGGCGAATCCTTCAGCCGCTGGGGTGTCAGCCACATCGATCTGGCGGCGCTCGGGGTCAGCGCTGGCGACACCCTGCGCATCCGCTTCGAGTTTGGCCAGGATGGCTGCAACGGAAACCTCGGCTGGTTTGTGGATGATGTCAGTGTCAGCCACTGCGTGGCCGGCCAGCCCAATGACAATGGTGTGCCGCAGGGCGGCGGCAGCAATCCGGATCCGGTCAACCCGACAACGCCGGACGCACCGGCCAGCGAAACCCCGCGCGGCGGTGCCAGCGGCATGCTGATTCTGATGCTGCTGACGCTTGGTCTTGCGCGACGCCGCGTCTAGTTCTATCGGCAACAAAAAGCCCCGCCATGTGCGGGGCTTTTTTATGCATCTGGGCCGTCAGGCAGCGACCATGCTCACAGACCCAGGCGCGACAAACTGTCGCTGTAGGCCCGACAGGCCGCAAAAATATCGGCGGGATTGCTGCCGGCACTTTCCACGATGTCACGCTGGCAATACGCGCTGCGCGGTACGTACTCGCCCATGATGTCGGCCGGCGACGTCCCCTGCGGCACATTCTGAATGGCTTCGGCAAAATCCGGCTGCGGCAGCATATGCCGGTAGATCAGCAAAGCGTCTACATACGGCCCCCACGGCAACCAGTCGATGGCATTCTCGACCACCGCATTGGCCGGACGATCCGCTGTATCCGAAACCATCACCGTGAAATAGCCCTGATCATCCAGGTGAGCCTGATAGTCGGCCACGCAGCCGACGTAACGTTGTGTCGGCAGATCGTTCTGACACACCGACCAGTAGCGCAGCTGCTCCGCATCAAAGGCCACCCCGGGTTGATCGCGGTAGTCTGGCGCCTTGGCCCGAATCATCACCACGTTGCCATAGCTACGACTGAACAGATTGGTGGTGTACGCATTGTGGATGTTCGACAAAAACCCACCGCCAGCAGGCAGCGGCAGCTGATCCTCAACACCATCAGGGATCGGTAAACCGAGGAAGTCGCGCAGGATATTGAAAACGGTGCTCGGCAGACCATAAAACACCCGCGTGCTGGCTTCGGGCTGACCCAGCGGCAAGGCACCCGGCTGAGCCAGAAACGGATCGTCGATCACATCGACATCCTGCAGCAGGTCATTCAGTCCGAGGCTGGGCAGCGCGTCGCCCAGAGTCGGCAGCAACGGCTCCACGCAATTCGCCGTGGGCAACAGTTCAACCTCGCCATCCGCCGTTTCCAGCGTCAGCAAAGGCAGCCCGACGCCACCGTCAAATGCCTTGCCCTCACCCGGCACATAAACGCGGTAGAACAACGCCGTCAGGGCATATTGCGGCACAGCAAACGAGCCCAGATCCATTTCTCCGGCATAGATCGTGTTGGCCTGGCGCGTCTCCGGTGGCGCAGAAAATTCCACGTAGGCCGTGTAGGCATCACCATAGGCTGCGCTGCTATCGGCAAAGCTGTTGCCACCGCCCGGATTGGGCGCAATCTCGAAATCCGCAATCGCGTCGGTTGGCCGCAGGATCGCATCGTAGACGTTGTAGGAAAAATACCGCGCATCCGGGTAATAGCCGTCGATACGCAAACGCGTTTGCGGCAGCATCGGGATCAGCGCCACCCAGTACTTGGCCGACTCATCCGGAAAAGCAATGTTCATGGTGTCGATGTTGCTGGCGATCTCCCAGCCGCAGGCGGCGCCGAACGGGTAGTCATCGCGATCCTGGCCGGTGTGACCGGGCTCGCCACCCTGGGCGACCGTGCCCGGCGTGTCGGACGCAGCCTGATCGCCGCAGGCGGCCAGACCGCCGACCAGGGCCGCAGCCCATAAGCAACGCCGCAAAGGGCGTGTCAGGTGATTGGTTGTCATGCGTGTCTCCCTGTTTTGGTTTTATGCGCCCGAACACAGCCCGGACGCGACGTAATCAATAAAGCCCTGGGCCAGTTGCTCCTGACTGATCCGAAAGTGCGTTTGCCCCGGCTCGGTAGCCGGCAGCTGCCACAGCAAGGTCTGGTCGACCATGCCGTTGACGATGTTGTTGATGGCCAGGAAGCTGTGCAGGCGCAGGCTTGCCGCAGGCTTGTCCGGCAGCAGCGCTGCCAGCTCGTCCTCGAAGCGCCAGATCACGTGACCGAAGCGTCGAATCAGCATGTCCTGCCCCACCTCGCCCTCCTCACGAATCAGGCGCGCAACCAGCTGGACGCCTGCGGCGTGCTGCTGCCAGTAGACATGGAAGGCCACGACCAGCGCAGTCACCACGTCGCGCACGCCCAGCGTCCGGTCGCGCTTGAGCAGCACCAGTTCGGACCAGGCTTCGTCGATGATCGGATCGAACTGCTCGACGATATGGACCAGGCACGCATCCAGCAGGCCATGACGATTTTTGAAGTAGTAGCGCACCGCCGCCTCGTTGAGCACACCGGCCTTGCGCTGGATTTCACGCCCGGACACAGCCTGCGTCCCGCGCGCACCAAACTCGGCGATCGCAGTCAGCACGAGGCGCTGCGGCACATCGACATCGCCAGCGCTAGGTGAAGTGGTTGATTTCGAGGCGGACATGCAGACGAGACCCGGCAAGGTGAAGCATCATCATCCACACTTAACCCAATCGGGTCAACCCACATGGGTTAAAATAACCCGGCCCGTGTCGCGCCGTCTGGTCCTATCGCAGCATGTTCTGGCCACGCCGCCGCTCTAGGCTGTGCTCTGCCCCGATCGATCGCGAATCCACCAGCATGAAAACAGCCTTCACCCTCTGCCCTCGCCGGCTCGTTCGCCGCACAAGCCAACGTGCTGACAGGTCCTGACCATGGCCACCAGTCAGCTGTTTGCTCGCTTTCGCAGCGTCACCGAAGCCGCGTTTGCCCGCTGGGGTGAAATCTGTCACGACCACCCCTTACGCATCCTGGCCGTTGTGCTGGCCGCACTGGCTGGCCTGTCGATCGCGCTGCCCAGCCTCAAGACCGACATGTCGAATGAGGGTTATCTGCGTGAGGATGATCCGGCCCGTCTCAACCTGAAATGGTTTCAGACCGCCTTCGGACGCGACGACCGCATTGTGGTGGTATTGCGCAGCGATGCCGATGTGATCAAGCCCGGCGTCCTGAATACGGTTCGTCAGCTGCATCAGGCCCTGGAGGAGCTGCCCCAGGTCAATAAGGTCGAGAGCCTGATCAATGCCCGCCTCACCCTGGGCCGCGACGATGAACTGATCGTCAGGGACCTGATGGAAGACTGGCCCCAAAACGCGGACGATTACGCCGCACTCGCCACACTGATCGAAAACCGCAGCCTGATCCGCGAGAACTTCATCAGCCGCGATGGCCGCGGCACCCTGATCATTGTCACCCCGGATGCCTATACCGCGTCGGTCAGTGGCGCTCACGATGCACCCGCTGCACTGGATGCCTTCGATTTTGATGCCGGCTTCGAGGACACGGGCCTGCCCGGCGAGACGGACGCCGCGAGCCGCCCGGCCGAGCTGATCAGCGACCAGGAAATGTTCGACCTGGTGCTGCGCATCCAGGCGCTGGGCAAAACCTACGAACGTGAGGACCTGCGCGTGAGTTTCGCCGGCGCCTCGTATCTGACCGAACGGCTGACCCACGTGCTGGTGCGCGACATGTCGGTGTTTTCCGGGCTCAGTATCGGCATCACCGCACTGTTGCTGTTACTGGTCTTCCGCCGCTGGATCATGGTCATACTGCCGATCAGTGTGGCCTTGCTGTCGGTCTACGCCACCTTCGCCATCATGGCCACACTGGGCATGACCCTGACCACCGCCAGCCAGATTCTGCCGTCGCTGCTGCTGGCTGTCGGGGTGGGCAACTCGGTGCACATCTTCACGGTGTTCTTTCAGGCCCTGGACCGCGGCGACAGCAAGCGCGAAGCGCTGAGCTATGCGCTGGGCCACTCCGGGCTGGCCGTGGTACTGACAGGCCTGACCACCGCTGGCGGTCTGGCGTCGTTCATCACCGCCGATATGCAGACCGTGGCCCAGATCGGCGTCATCGCGCCGATCGGCATCCTCTGCGCGCTGCTGTTTTCACTCAGCCTGCTGCCGGCACTGATCGCCCTCACCCGCTTTCGCAACAAAGGCCTGCGTAGCGATACCAGCGGCCCGCTGCAAAGCTTTCTGTCGCTATGCGCAGAGCTTTCGACCCGTTATCCCGGCCGCGTGGCTGGCAGCTGGTTCGTGGTGCTGGGTCTGTGCATGCTCGCCATCACCCAGCTACGCCCCAGCCACAACCCGCTGCACTGGTTCCCGCTGGGCACCGAAGTGCGCGATTCCATGGATCTGGTCAATGAGCAGTTTGGCGGCGCCACCTACGTGGAAATCGTGGTCGACAGCGGCCAGACCAATGGCCTGCATGATCCAGCCCTGCTGCACAATGTGGATCGCGCCATGCAGCGCGCCGCGCACGTCCAATTACAAGGCGGGCACATGGGGCCAAGCACCTCGCTGCTCGACATCAACAAGGAACTGCATCAGGCCCTCAACGGCAATGACCCGGCGTTTTATCGCATCCCGGACAATCGCGAACTGATCGCGCAGGAGCTTTTGCTGTTCGAAAACTCCGGCAATGAAGATCTCAAGGATCTGGTCGACAGCCCATTCCAGATGATGCGCATCACCGCCAAGGTGCCGTTTGTTGACTCCCTGCACTACGCGCCTTACCTGGCATCGCTGGACCAGATCTTCGACGAGGAACTGGGCACCGACGTGAACGTAACCCTGACCGGGATGACACCGCTGTTTGCCACCACGGTGGGCTACATCATCACCGACACCCTGCGCGCCTACACCGTTGCCTTCGCGATCATCGCCCCATTGATGATGCTGCTGGTCGGCTCGGTCCGGGTGGGGCTGCTGAGCATGATCCCCAACCTGGCCCCGATCATCATCACCCTGGCCTTCATGTACCTGCTCGGCCTGCCGCTGGACATGTTCAGCACTCTGGTCGGCTGCATCGCACTCGGCTTGGCGGTGGATGACACCATTCATTTCATGCACAACTACCAGCGCTATCGGGCCAAGCTGGGTGATGCCGCCGCAGCGGTGCGAGAAACCCTGCGCACCACCGGCAAGGCCTTGATGGTGACCTCCATCGTTCTGGTTGCGGCCTTCATGGTCAACGCGGCAGGGACCATGATCAACGTCCGCAACTTCGGCCTGATCACCTCGTTCTGTATTGCCCTGGCCTTCCTGGCCGACGTGCTGCTTGCTCCCGCACTGGTGGTGCTGCTCGACCGCTGGAAAACTCGCGGCACGCTGAGCGCTGGCTGAAGCACTTAAGCGCACCGGGGCGCCGCATGTGAACGATGCGCCGGCGAAAGAAATCGCCGGCGCACCTCGCTCAATCTAGAGGGATTCGTCGATCGGTGCCGCATCCGGCCTGCGCCCTCCGCGCGGCGGTGCCAGCTCGTCGGCGCTGAGCTGGCCATCGCCATCGCGATCCCGCTGCATGATGCGTGCGGCCATCTGGGCGGAAAATTCATCCACGTCGACGTTGCCGTCAGCGTTGCTGTCAGCGCGCTCTAGCCGATGCTGAATATGCCGGGCCTTGCGCCGTTCATGCATGGCATCAAGCTCATCGAGACTGATCAGCCCGTCGCCATTGCTGTCGATGGCCTGAGACTCCTTGGCCACGGCCTGCATCACCTCAGCCTCGCTAATCGTGCCATCGGCGTTCAAATCCATGGCCTCAATATGCGGTCCGCGCGCCATGGCCGCACCACTGCTCAAAACAAGATTGGCGACGATCGCGGCTACCAGTTTGCTGTTCATGGGGTACTCCTAGGGGAAGATTGTGTAGAGCCCACGACATGCGGACTCAAACACTGAAACGCCCAGACCGCCCCATTCCGTCGCTGCCAGCCAAGCGACTGCAGGCCATCGTCCGGATGCGTGGTGTGCCGGCCACAGCCGCGCTCTAACGTGTGTGCATAGCCACGCCGACAACGCTATGAGCCCAAGCAATCTGCTGACCGCGCAGCACGACAAGGTGTTGACCA
>JASBUL010000104.1 GCA_030147945.1 Oceanococcus sp.
TGCCGCAGCTGCGCGCCGATCTGACCGATCACGCCATTGTCGAGATGACCAAGGGCTTTGGCGCGATTGCGGTGCTGCATTCCACCGGCGCGGACGGCACCCTGCGCCGGGCTGCGGCGCTGGCAGGGATTCCCTCGGTGACCCTGGAGGCCGGTGAGCCCGAACGTCTGCAGACCGAGGAAGTGGTGCAGGGTGTCAAAGGCGTGGAATCGTTGATGAGCGCCATGGGCATGACCCCGAAGAAGTTTGTCTGGCGTAATCCCCAGCCGGTGTTCTACGAGTCGCAGTGGGTACGGGCTGAGCGCGGTGGCATCTTTTTCACCGACACCCAGTTGGGTGATGTGGTCAGTGCCGGCGACATCCTGGGCACGGTGACCGATCCGCTGAGCAATGTGCGCACCGATGTGGTCGCGCCGGTGCGCGGGCGGGTGCTGGGCAAGGCCCTGAATCAGTTTGTCATGCCCGGCTTTGCGGCGTTCCGCCTCGGGGTGGAGACCAGCGAAGAGCAGATTGCCGAAGAGCCGGCCGCAACGGCCGAGCCGGACGAGACGTCGACCGAATCCATCGACGAGCCAGAGACGAACTGAGCGTCAGTAGCCCTGGCGGCGCTGACGTTCTTCGCTTTCGGCGCGGCGGCGTTCGCTCTCGGGAATCTGCCCGATGTACTCGTTCAGCCGACCTTGCAGGCGTTTGCGGTCGTGTGCGTTCAGATCCTTGACGCGCAGGCCGTTGCGCAACTGACGGATCGCGCCGACATAGTCGCCGCGACTGTGTGAGTAGGCCGACATCTGAAAATGGGCTTCGGCCGGCTCGTCCATGTCGCGTGCGGCCAGGGCCAGCAGGCGGAAAGCTTCCGAATCACCACGATTCAGCAGATCGGTCTCCAGCATCAGTTGACGTGCCTGTTGCGGCTGCGCGTTGCGGATCATGGCGTCGGCCAGCAGCAGCAGCACCGTGCGGTTTTTCTGGTGAGCTTTGCGGGTTTGGCGCAATTGCCGGATCGCCGTGTCGTAGTCGCCGCGATACAGATAGAGCTCGCCCAGTGCGATCTTGTAGGTCACTTCTTCGGGGTTGTCGCGATGCAGTGCCTGAAGCAAGGCCTCGCTCTCTTCGAATGCTCGCGCCCGGCGCAAGGCCAGAGCCAAGCCATAACGATTCTCCGGGCTGGGGTCGGCCTTGTGGGTGGCCTGGAAATAGCGCACGGCATCGCTCGACAGCTCGGTCATCAAAACCCGGGCGCGGGCCTTCATCAAGGCGTAGTTCAGGCTTGAGTCATGACCATCACTGGGCAGGGATGCAGCGCGAGCCTGGGCTTCGGAGATACGCGTGGTGTTGACCGGGTGGGTGCGCAGGATTTCAGGCACGCCTTCGCCGTAGAGCTGGGATTTCTGTGACAGCCGGTGGAAGAAACTGGCCATGCCCTGCGGGTCGAAGCCCGCAGCCGACAACGTCTTGATGCCCAGACGGTCAGCTTCCAGCTCATTCGCACGGGTGAAATTGATCTGCTTCTGCATGGCGGCTGACATGCCGATGCCCAGCGCGGCCTGGGCCAATTCCGGGTCATGCGCGCCGGCGATCAGCGCGGCCAGCAGCAGCGCCGTCGAGGCCACATCCCAGCCGCGTGTGTCATCCATGCTGCGGGCGATGTGGCGCTGAGTGACGTGGGCGATTTCGTGCGCCATCACGCCGGCCAGCTCGCTTTCGCTGTCACTGGCCATGAGCAGCCCGGCATTGATGCCGATATAGCCGCCTGGCATGGCAAAGGCATTGATCGCCGCATCGCGCACGGCGAAGAACTTAAAGCCAATATGCTGGTCGTTGGTGTGTTGCAGCAGCTGTTGCCCCAGGCCGGCGATGTAATCCTCGATTTGTGGGTCTTCGAGGACGTACTGGTGGGTCAGCAGCTGACGCATGACCTCCCGCCCAAGGCGCTGTTCTTCCAGTGGAGACAGGCTGCGGTCGGCCGGCTCGCCAATGTAGGGCACATCGATTTCGCTGGCCGCATGCGTGCTGCCAAGGGTGATGGCCAGGATCAGGGCGAGCACGCACTGCAGTGCGGGAAATCGCGTAGCATGAGTGCGTTGCGGGCAGGGAAGTGATTGCATCGTGGCTGCGATGGCCTGATCAGGTCGTTGAAGAACAGTTTAGAACAGTCTTGCGGTTGTAAAGTTCATGGATGTAGTACGAAGCTGGTTTCGTCGTCACCTCGCCAATCCCCAGATCGTCAGTCTGGCGGTTGTGCTCACCGTGGCCCTGCTGACCATCACCTGGTTTGGCAAGATTCTTTCGCCGTTGCTGGCCGCCATCGTTTTTGCCTATCTGCTCGAAGGGCCGGTGGCGATTCTCGAGCGCAATCATTGCTCGCGCTGGGTTGCGACCCTGATCGTGTGGTCGACTTTCGTAGCCGCCGTTCTGCTGCTGGTGTTCGCGTTTGTGCCGTTGATCATGCGCCAGGCCGGGCAGGTGGTGCAGGAGATTCCCTTCATCATCGCCAACACGCGGGACTTTCTGCAGACCTTGCCGGAGCGCTATCCCCAGGTCTTCACTTCAGCCCAGGTCGATCAGGTCGTGATGTCGATGACACAGGGGGTCGGCGAGTTCCGCAACGTGCTGGTCGCGCGCTCCTGGGTGGTCGGTGTGGGGGTGATGTACTTGGCGGTGTATCTGGTGCTGGTGCCCTTGCTGGTGTTCTTCCTGCTCAAGGACAAGACCCGCATCGTGCAGTGGGCCAATCAGTTCATGCCCACGGAAATCGGCCTGATCCGCCGCATCTGGAGTGATGTGGACCGTCAGCTGGCCAATTATGTGCGCGGCAAGTTCGTCGAGATTGTCATTGTCGGCGTAGTCAGCTTTGCCATCTTCGTGTGGCGTGACCTCAACTACGCAGCCTTGCTGGCAGCGCTGGTGGGGGTGTCCGTACTGGTGCCATATCTGGGGGCTTTGGTGGTGACCGTGCCGGTTTTGCTGGTGGCCTACGCGCAATGGGGGTTCGGCCCGGAATTCACCTGGATCTTCTTCCTTTACGGCCTGATCCAGGCGCTCGACGGCAACGTGCTGGTGCCCTTGCTGTTTTCCGAGGCGGTCAACCTGCATCCGGTGGCGATCATTGCTTCGGTGCTGTTCTTCGGCGGGATCTGGGGCTTCTGGGGCGTGTTTTTTGCGATTCCGCTGGCCACCGTGGTCAACGCCATACTGGTGGCCTGGCCATCGCAAATGAACGGCGCGGCGGACAGCCCGACCGAACCGATTGCCGAGCCGGCCAGCTCCTAAGTTCAGGCCTCGCGGTCACCCTGCGCGGCGCGCGCGCGACGCTGCTGGAACAGCGCGCTGCGTGGATGCTCCGCGCCAAGCGCGCCGACCACAACCGGTAAAGCCAGGTCGAGCTGGATCATGGCCGCGGAAAAATCACCGCGCCGGCGCAGCACCTCGGCGTAGTTGCCGCGATACAGCGCGAGATGCAGATGGTCTGGCTCCAGGATGCCTTCGGCCAGGGCGATGAGGCGGGCATAGGTCGCGACCGCCTCGTCCATGCGCCCAAGCACGCGGTAGTCATTGCCCAGGTTGTTGTACTCGATCAGATCGTTGACTGCCGGGCCATCGGGTTTGCGCTCGGCCTGAGCGATGAGCATGCGGTTGATCTGTGCCGAGGTTTCACGTTCTCCTGCGGTCGCGGCGACATAGGCGTAGAGACTCGCCACAGCGCGGGTCAACTCGGCATCCTCGCCAAGTTGATGGAGGATGCCTTCGTAAGCCTGGCGGGCCGGTTCAAGCCCGTCCTGGGCGCGGCCGACGATGGCCAGCGTGCTGCCCACCGAGCTCAAGGCAGACAGGCTGTGCGGGTGATTGGGGCCGAGCACGCGCTTGCGCGTTTCGGCGATGCGCTGGTAGATCGCCAGCGCACCTTCGGCGTCCCCGCTTTGCTGATAGATATTGGCAACAACCTCTTCGGCGTTACTGGTGCGCGGATGCTCGCTGCCCCACTGCTCGCGCATGCGCTCAACCGCGCTGAGCGCCACCGGCAGGGCGTCCTTGTACTTGCCTTGTTGCTGCAAGGCCTGGCCGTAGGCGCTGAGTATGCGCATGGTCAGCTCGCTTTGAGGCGCGAGATCAAGCGTATTTTCGGCCTGATCATTGAGTGTCTGCAGCAGGCTTTCGGCCTCGGGAAAGCGTCCCAGCAGCAGCAGGGCCTCGGCCCGGGCCAACGCACGTCGCACCTGGATCTCAGTGCCGCCGCTGCTGTCGTCGGGCAGGTTTTCCAGCCAGTCCAGTGCGTCCTGTTCCTGACCGTTGGCGGTCAGTGCCTCACCGATCTCGATAGCCAGACGTTCGTCTGCGGCACCCTGCGGCATCTGGCTGGCGGCGCGCAGCAGGGCCAGGCCATCGTCAGCACGGCCGAGTTTGACGTAGGTGTTGCCGAGCGAGCGCTGCAACTGGAAACGGCTGGTTGCGGACAGCGCGTTGCGGCCGCTGAGCTCGGCGCGCGCCACATCCAGCACGTGTAGCACGGTAACCCGGTCGCCCAGCGCATGTTCTGGATCGGCAGCGGTGAGCATGCCGATCAGAAACTGGTTGACCGCCTCACGCTCGTGGGCCCGCTGCTCCGCCACGCTACGCGCTTGCGCCTCCGAATAGGCGAAGCGCAGCGACACGGAGACGGCCGCCAGCAGGGCCAGCACGATCACGCCGGCGGCTGCAGTGGCGGCCTTGTGCCGCCGGGTGAACAGACTCAGGGTGTAACCCAGCGTTGGCGGGCGCGCTTCGATCGGGCGCTGGTTGAGAAAACGTTCGATGTCCGCGGCGAACTCGGCGGCCGAGGCATAGCGCGCCGAGGCGTCGAAAGCGATGGCTTTCATGACGATGGTTTCGAGATCGCCGCGCGCATGCGGGGTGCCCTGGGACAGCGGCACGGGGCGTTCCCGATTGAGTCGGGTCACGGCTGAAAGCAGGGTGTCGGTCTTGAGGTCCGGGTAGGGCGACTGGCCGCTGAGCAGTTCATAGGTGATCACACCCAGGGCGTAGACATCGCTGCTGGCATCGGCATTGACGCCTTGGCCGTTGAGTTGCTCCGGACTCATGTACGACAGGGTGCCGAGCACTTCGCCGGCGCGGGTCATATCGGCCTGATCCAGGTCGACGACGCGGGCGATGCCGAAGTCGAGGATTTTCGGCTCGCCTTGCTCGTTGATCAGGATGTTGCCGGGCTTGAGATCGCGATGGATCACGCCCTTGGTGTGGGCGAAATGCACCGCGCGCGCGATTTTGACGATCAGCTCAAGCTTGGCGCTGTCGGACAGCTTGTTGGCGCGGGTGAAATGAATGATGTCGTGCCCGCGCACCAGCTCCATAACCAGATAGGGCGCATCGCCCAGCGGGGTGGCGCCGGCGCCCGATTCGTACAGGCGAGCGATGTTGTTGTGCTCCAGTGCGGCCAGCAGTTCGGCCTCACGCTCAAAGCGCTTGCGCGCCAGCCCGGATTGCGCGAGCAGGACCTTGATGGCCACATCGCGAGCCGGATGTTGTTGGTGCGCCAGATAGACGCGCCCGCCCGATCCCTCGCCGAGCAGACGCGACAGGCGGTAGTCTCCGATCGAGCCGAGAGAGTTGTCGGAAACCTTGTGCATGCCTGAGTTGCCCGTCGTGTTCAGTGACCGTCGATTCTAGCCGAGCGCGCACAAGGCCGGCGGCCTGTGCGCGCGGGGTTTTTAGTAGGATGCCGGCTTGGCCGCGAAATGCCGGGTCGATATCACACAGCAGGAGAGTGTCACCGATGGATTCAGCGTTGTTCGTGCTCTTGGCGGTGCTGCTGGGCGGTGTGCTCGGTTGGATCGCCGCTCACGTGCACAGGCGCCTAGGCCAACAGGCTCGTCCTGAAGTGCCCTGCGAGCCGGGCCCGGACGCGACACGCGAGGCGGCGGAAGCCGAGCGGCGACGGATTTATCGCGACATTCATGACGATATCGGCAGCAAGCTGCTGACCTTGCTGCACACCCTGGGTGATGCGGCGCAGGCCGATCAGGTGCGAGAAATCATGCAGGACTTGCGCGATGTGGTCTCGCGTGGCCACAGCGCCAGCGGAAGCCTGCTGGAAGTGCTGGGTCAGATACGCGATGAAACCGAACAGCGACTTGAGGTTGCCGGTGGCGCCCTGCAGTGGGATGTGAGCATGGATGTGCCGGACCCACCGTTGAGCGAGCGTGAAGCCCTGCATTTGTTCCGGATATCCCGCGAGGCTGTGACCAACGCACTGCGCCACGGCGGTGCTCATCATCTGCGTATTCGTGCGCGCTGCGCCGGCGATCGCTTGTTGCTGGATTACACCGATGATGGGCCGGAGCCTCATACCGACGCACACGCCGTTCAGGGTGCCGGCACCGGCAACATCCGGGCGCGTGCCGAGGAATTGCATGGCCAGGTCAACTGGACCGAGGGCACGCAGGGCGGAACCAAGATCGTGCTTGAATTTCCCCTGCCGCAAACCCCCTGAATCGGGGCTCACCTGTCAGCCCCAGCGGGCATACTGTTGCACTTATGGACTCTACGCCTGCGCTCTCAACCGGACTCATAGTCGAAGATCAGCCTGCCACCGCCGAATGGCTGCTGGCGCGTACCCTTGAAACGTTTCCTGATCTGCAGGTCAGTCAGGCCGGCAGCGTGGCCGAGGGGCGTCGACTGGTGGCCAGTCAGTCTTTTGATCTGGCATTGCTTGATCTGGGTTTGCCCGATGGCAGCGGGCTGGATCTGATCCGTCTCCTGGCAACGCAGCAACCGCAATGTATTCGGGTCGTCACCACCATCTACACGGATGACCATCATGTGTTCCCGGCCTTGCGGGCCGGCGCTCAGGGTTATTTGCTCAAGGATCAGCCCGCGCACAAGGTTGCGGCGGCGCTCAAGGGGATTACCCAGGGCGAGCCACCGCTGTCGCCGACCATTGCGCGGCGTTTGATGGCGGTTTTTGCCGAACCGGTGGCCGAACGAAATGACGCCGTACGACTGAGCCCGCGCGAAAAGCAGACACTCACTCTGGTGGCCAAGGGCTGGAAAGTGAGCGAGGTGGCCGCGCATATGCAGGTCACCACCAACACCGCCTCGGGGTATGTGAAGTCGATTTACCGCAAGCTCGATGTCAGCAACCGCTCCGAGGCGACCATCGAAGCGGTGCGCATGGGGCTGGTGCGAACGGAGATCTGAGCCCGGGCACCCCAGCGGGGTGTGTCCGCTGACGACGGCCTGGCTGTCACGGTTGCAGGCCGATGATCGGCGCAAACGGCTTGAAAGCGGGTTTTGCGCCCGGCGGATCGCGTGCGTCCGGCCTTTACGCCGGATTCGCATTCGAGGTGGGTCATTGTCCCCAATTCACGGGACACTCTGCGGCTGCGGAGCTGCCGGCGACGCGGCACAATGGCGACATGAGTACATCGCTAAATCTGATCGTGGTGGAGGATGATCCGCGCATGCGGGATCGCTTTGCCCGGTCGTTCGACACGGATGGTCGAATCAAGGTGCTGGCCTGGGCGTCGACCGCGCGTGAGGCGCTCAAGGCACTGGAGCAGCATCGCCCGGATGTGCTGCTGGTGGATCTCGGTCTGCCCGACGCCAGCGGTATCCACGTGATCGAGCATGGGCATCGACATCATCCGCAATGCGACATCATGGTGGTCAGCGTGTTTGGCGATGAACGCAGCGTGCTCGCGAGCATCGAGGCCGGCGCCACTGGTTATCTGCTCAAGGACGATTCCGAGGAGGATTTCGTCGCTCGCATCTTTGAACTGCGCGCCGGTGGTTCACCCATAACGCCGATCATTGCACGCCGCATCCTGCAGCGTTTCCAGTCATCCACGCCGGAACAGTCCGCGCCGTCGCAGCCGCTGTCCGAGCGCGAGCAGGAGGTGCTCAACCTGCTCGCACGTGGATTCGCCTATCAGGAGATCGCGCGTCTGCTGGATGTTTCACCGCACACCGTGGGAACCTATGTCAAAAGACTTTACGAGAAGTTGCAGGTTCACTCGCGTGGGGAAGCGGTATTCGAAGGGCAACGCATGGGTTTGCTGCAGCGCTAGTGCGGCCATGATCGCGCTGTGCCTGCTGGGCGTGGGGTTGCTCAGCCCGGCCCAGGCGGCGGCACGTACGCTGAACATTTTCGATCAGGCGGAGTGGACCGTCACTGCCGCCCATGCCAGGCCGGACGGTGCCAGCGTGTGGCAGCGCGTGGATTTGCCGGACTCGCACGCGGTGCTGCGCCATGAGGGGCGTTATCTGGGTGACCGTCCTCACGGATTCGATGCGCCCTGGCACTGGTACCGATTGCGTCTTGACGATGCGCTGTTCGATGGCAACGACCTGGGATTGTTTATTCCGCGTTATGCGGACCGCATCCGGGTCTATTTCAACGGTGAGCGCGTGGCACGCTCGTTTCGTGATCCAACACGGGTTGAACTGGGCTGGAACCGGCCCTTTCACAGCGTGCTCCCGGCACGTCTACAGCGCGCCCAGGGTAACGTTCTGATGCTGGCCCTGGATTCACCGTACCTGGGCCGCGTGCAACTGGCGCGTCCCCGTGTTGGCGCGGACGATACGATCAACAGTCTGTTCGAAAGCAGCTATTTGATGCGTATCCGCAGTGCTGAAATAGCCGCCGGTGTGCTCAGCGTGATCGCCTTGTTCGGGTTTGCCATCTGGCTGGCGCAGCCGGCCGATTCCAAGCATTTGCTGCTGGGTTTGGCGGCAGCCAGTTTCGCCGTGCGTCAGGCGCACTTTTTTGTTGTAGTGCCGTGGGGCAACCCGCCGTTGTTCTGGTGGTTGGCGGTCATTTCCATGGCCTGGGCCATGTGCCTGATTCTGCTCTTTGCACTGCGTTACTACGACCATCCGCGTGGCTGGATGGAAACCTCGTTGTTGGGTGCGGCACTGGCCATATCGCTGGCCACCGTGCCCGGCTACGGTGTAGATGCCTACGCCTACGCAGGCTTGATCTACATTGCGCTGGCCCCTATAGCGGTCATTGCCGGTGTGATTCTGTTACGCCGGGCCGTTCGCGAGCCGGGCTTGCCGCAGCTGCTGCTGGCCGGGGGGTATCTGATCAATCTGGCGCTGAACCTCAACGATCTGGCCATACAGCAGCGCTGGATTTCGATTGAGAGACCGTTTCTGGGGCCGATCGGTGCGGTTTTAATGTGCGGGAGTTTCATCATTGCCCTGACCACGCGATACAGCCAGTCGCTGGGCGAGGTGGCTGCGCTCAATGAAAAACTCGAGGCGCGTGTACGCGAGCGACAGCTTGAGCTTGAACGAACCCATCAGCGCCTGAGTGTGGCGCTGGCGGATCAGGTCAGGGCGGAGGAGCGTCAACGCCTGATGCGTGAAATCCATGATGGCATCGGCGCTCAGCTGACTACAGCACTGGCCGCAGCGGAGCATGGCGGTGGTTCTGACGGGCAGGCGGTGCGCGCCTTGCGTTCGGCCATCGCCGATCTCAAGCTTACGGTGGATTCGCTTGAGCCGGTCGACGGTGATCTGCCCAGCCTGTTGGGCAATTTGCGCTATCGGCTGACGCCTCAGCTGCGCCATGCCGGTCTGGATGTGGATTGGGCGGTCACGCCGCTGCCAGCGCTGGCCTGGCTGCAACCGCCACACGCCCTGCATATTTTGCGTCTGCTGCAGGAGGCCTTAAGCAACATGATTCAGCATGCCCATGCGCGTCGCGTAACGGTTGAAACGGGTGTGTCGCAGGCGCCAGATGGGATCTGGGTGGAGATTCGCGATGATGGTTGCGGGTTTGTCCCGGGTACTGCGTCCCAGGGCCGGGGCCTGGCCAATATGCAGGAGCGTGCGAGCGCGCTGGGCGGGCGCTTGAGTCTGGACAGCCAGCCACAACGCGGCACCTCGGTGCGGCTGTGGTTGCCACTGCAGCAAGAGGCCCGTGCGGCTGAGCGCAGCCGGGCAGACTGACTCTATCGGCCGTTCCGGCTGTGAAGGATCAACGGCGTCACTGAAACCGCAGTGGCCGCCGCGATCAAGCAGCCGAGAACGCTGGCCCGGCTCACGCGTGAAGACGGAGCGGGCCTGGACGAATCTCTACAGATGATTGGAGGCGAAGTCGGCCAGGCGTGAACGCTCACCACGTGCCAGGGTCACATGGCCGCCATGTGGCCAGCCCCGGAACCGGTCCACGACATAGGTCAGGCCGGAGGTGGTTTCGGTCAGATAGGGTGTGTCGATCTGGGACAGGTTGCCCAGGCAGACGATCTTGGTGCCCGGTCCGGCGCGTGTGATCAGGGTTTTCATCTGCTTGGATGTGAGGTTCTGGGCCTCGTCCAGGATCAGGAAACGATTGAGGAAGGTGCGTCCACGCATGAAATTGAGCGAACGGATCTTGATCCGTTTGGACAGCAGTTCGTTGGTTGCAGCGCGTTCCCAGTCACCGCCGTCGAGCGAGCCTGTCAGCACTTCGAGGTTGTCCATCAATGCGCCCATCCACGGCGTCATCTTTTCCTCTTCGGTGCCCGGCAAAAAGCCGATGTCCTCACCAACCGGCACGGTGACGCGCGTCATGATGATTTCGCGGTAGCGCGGCTCATCCAGAACCTGGGCCAGCCCGGCGGCCAGAGTCAGCAAGGTTTTGCCAGTGCCAGCAGCCCCCAGCAGGGTGACGAACTCGATGTCCGGGTCCATCAGCAGATTGAGCGCATAGTTCTGCTCGCGGTTGCGCGCATGCACGCCCCAGGCGCTGGTTTTGCCCTCGCGGTAATCGCGGATCAGTTCAAGCTTGGCCGCGTCACCCTGCACGCTGCGTACCAGCAGCTCCATCTGGTTGTCGGCGCTGCCCGCAGCATCGTTTGCGTCATGCGCGATGTGGAAGAACTGGTTGGGATGCCAGTCGCTGGTGTCGTCGCCATGCACCTCATAAAACGTGCGGCCAACCTCATCGGTCCACGATTTCAGACCGTCCGGCTGACGGTTCCAGAAGTCTGCCGGCAGCACGTCGTAACCGCTGTACAGCAGGTCCAGATCGTCCAGCACCCGGTCGTTCTGATAATCCTCGGCGTCGACCCCGACAATGGCGGCCTTGATGCGCAGGTTGATGTCTTTGGAGACCAGGGTGACCTGACGCTCCGGCATGGCCGACTGCAACGCCAGCGCGGTGTTGAGAATGGTGTTGTCGGGCTTGTTGCCGGGCAGGCTGCGCGGCAGGTCGGTTTCCAGTTGTTCGGTCTGGAAAAACAGCCGCCCGCTGGCTGCGGCGTCGCTCTCCAGCGCCTGGAGTTCCGACAGGGCCAGACCTTTGGTGATGTCGGCATCGGTTTTGTCGGTCAGCAGGGTGTCCATGTAGCGGCTGACCTGACGGACGTTGCGCGAGACCTCCGACATGCCTTTCTTGCCGTTGTCGAGTTCTTCGAGCACAACCATGGGCAGAAACAGGTCGTGTTCTTCGAAGCGGAACAGGCAGGAGGGATCATGCATCAGGACATTGGTGTCCAGCACGAACAGACGTTTGCTCATGAGCGGGTTCCGGTTAGACGGATTGGACGAACGCCAGGACCTCTTCGGCGTGACCTTTGACTTTGACCTTGGGCCAGATTCTGGCCAGCTTGCCGTCAACGAAGACGAATGTGCTGCGCACGATGCCCATGTAGGTCTTGCCGTACAGCTTCTTTTCCTGAATCACGCCGAAGGCCTGACACAGGGCTTCGTCTTCATCGGACAACAGCTCAAACGGAAACTCCTGCTTGGCCTTGAAGTTTTCGTGGCGTCGTATGCTGTCCTTGGAGACCCCGAGCACGCAGGCATCCGCAGCGACAAACTGCTCATGCACAGCGGCAAAATCTCGGCCTTCGGTGGTGCAGCCTGGAGTGCTGTCCTTGGGGTAGAAATACACCACCACGATGCGTTGAGGCAGCTTGTTAAGAGCGATGGTCTGGTCGCCAGTGGCGGGCCGTTCAAGCGCGGGTAAGGCATCACCCAGCTCAAGATTCATACGTTTCTCCGTCTGCGGTGGTTTGCTGCGTAAGTGTCAGGATTTGATCGGGTCCAGCATGCCGTCGGCGTTGAGTTCGTCGCAGGTGTCCATGAACGACTCGCGCAGTGCCGGAGGCTGCGCGGTGATCGGCACCAGGACCACCATCTGAATATTGACCATGCGCGCGCCGGTCTGGCCCGCGCTGTAGTCCTGGCAGACCAGTTCGGCCACCACGGTGTCCTGGTTGTTGAAGAAGGCGACCAGCGCAGGCAGCAGGTCTGGCTGCTGTGGCGCGTTGATCTCCACGGCATAAGGCCGCGTATCGGGGCGCTCGCTGCGATCGCGCGTGCGCAGACCGCTGAGGTAAACCTCAAGCTTGTCACCGATGGCCGGCAGGGCGGTTTCCAGCTTGCCGACGCTGCTCCAGTTGCCGGATACCATCAGCTGGGCGGTCATGGCGTCACCGAGCATGCCGATACGGCTGTCGAGAATCTCGCAACCGCGTTCGCGGATCTCCTGCATCAGTCTGGCGCTGAGATTGTCACGCCAGGCGCCGAGGGCGTTGACGATGAGATATTTGTGGATGTCCTGCATGCCCGCCGGGTCGGATTCGAAAGTGCATCAAGAGTGTAACCGCCAGCCGGAGCCTGTGGAATGTATAATCGCCGCGCCATGACATACCGAACACAAATCAAGGGCAGCCTGGTCGCCCTGGTCACCCCGATGAGTGCTGACGGCGCGGTGGATTATCCGTGCCTGGATCGCCTGATCGAGTGGCATATAGAGCAGGGTACCGACGCGATCGTGTCGGTCGGCACCACCGGCGAATCCGCCACCTTGGGGGTGGCCGAGCATCTGCAGGTCATCCAGTACACCATCGACCGCGTGGCCAAACGGATTCCGGTGATTGCCGGCACCGGCGCCAACGCGACCGCCGAGGCGCAGCTGCTGACCCGCGAGGCCTTTGCGGTAGGCGCCGATGCCTGCCTGCTGGTTACGCCGTATTACAACAAGCCGACCCAGGAAGGCCTGTATCGTCACTATGCCGCGATTGCCGGCAATGCGGACGGTCCGCTGATTCTGTACAACGTGCCGGGGCGCACCGCCTGCGACCTCAAGCCGGAAACCGTGGAGCGCTTGCTGCCGTGCGAGGCGATTGTCGCGATCAAGGAAGCCACCGGCACGCTGGAGCGTATCAAGGCGCTGGTCGAACTGGACCCGGACTTTGTGGTCTACACCGGCGACGACGCCACGGCTTGTGCGTCCATGCTCATCGGAGCGCGCGGTGATATTTCGGTGACCGCCAATGTGGCGCCGGCGCGCATGCATCAGATGTGTATGGCGGCCATTGATGGCGACCGTGAAACCGCGATGGCGCTGGATGCGGATCTGGCGGGTCTGCATCAGCATCTGTTCGCCGAACCCAATCCGATCCCGGTGAAATGGGCGCTCAATCGTATGGGGCGTATACCCGAAGGCATACGATTGCCGATGACACCGTTGGCCGAAGATTTTTATCCATTGGTAGAAAACGCCCTGATTCAGGCAGGAGTAGAGCTTTGATTCGTATCGTAGGAATCAGTCTTGTCAGCATGCTGCTGATGGCCTGTAGCGCACGCCAGTGTGCTTTCGACGGGGCCTATCTGGATGCTCAGGAATATCCCGATTTGCAAAGCGTGGATAACGGTGAGTTGCCGCCGCGCGACCCGGCTTACATGATTCCGCCGATTCCGGAGCAGGACTACAAGGCCGCGCGGCAGTACACCGATGGCTCCGGTGAGTCGCGTACCGATTGTTTGGATCGCCCGCC
>JASBUL010000107.1 GCA_030147945.1 Oceanococcus sp.
AGTCACGGTGAGGGAGGTTGAGGCCTCAACATCACTGCCCGGGTCAGCGGCACGAATGCTCGTGACGCCATCGGCAACGCCTGTGGCGAGCCCGGTGTTTGGAGCGCTGTTTTCGATGGTGGCGATGTTTTCATCCAGGGAAGACCAGTTCACCGACGCGGTGATGTCTTCTGCCGGGCGCCCATCGGAGTAATGCCCCATGGCGGTGAATTGCAGGTCGTCGCCTACGGCAACACTGTCGTTGGCGGGACTGATCTGGATCGAGACCAGTTCGCCATCGGTGACCCGCACATCCGATGTGCCGATGATGCCGTCAGCCTGCGCGGAGATAGTGACAATATCGCCAACCACGGCATCCGTCTTGACGAACACGAGACCCTCAAAGCCAGTCGCATTGCTGACGTCGGCCAGTGCCAGATCGGAAGAACTCCAGGTCACCTGATCGGTCACGTCAACATCGGTCGCGCCATCGCTGAACGAGGCCATTGCGGTGAACTGACGGTTCGTACCTTGCGCCTGATCGGTCGGGTCATTGTTGGGTGTGATGTCGATGCTGGTGATGACAGCGTCGGTCACCGTCAGGGTGATTGCATTGCTGTCGATACCATCGTCACCGGCGGCGATCTGGGTCACGCCAGCACTGAGGCCTTGGGCTTCACCTTCGTTCGGATCCACATTGCTGATACTGGCTACAGAGGCTGCCGAGGAGACCCAGGTCACGGAGTCGGTGACATCAACCGGGTTGAGTCGGCCAGGATCGTCGGAGTAGTAACCGGTCGCAGTGAACGCCAGTGTTTGTCCCTCAGCAATGCTGGTCACACCACCTGCGGAACTAATATCGATCTGCTCCAGAATGGCATCAGTCACAGTCAAGCCGGTGGATGCAGACTCCCCACTAGTCGGGTCGGTTGCGGTAATGGTGACATCACCAAGAGCGGTGGCCGTGGCTACGCCATCGGCGCCGATCGTGGCGTTGCCATCCGGGGCAGGGGCTGCAGCCCAGTTAACGCTATCAGTCACGTCCAGCACGGCACCGTTGGTGTAGGTCCCTGTGGCGGTATAGGCCACTTCGTTACCGTTGGGAACGGAGCTGTCCAGCGGCGAGATTTCCAGCGTGGCAATTTGCTCGTTGCTCACCGTGACAGTGATGTCATCGTTGGTTTCGGTGGCATTGCCAGGGTGTGTGTGCTTGGCACGAATGCTGGTGGTACCCAGATTGCGTGCACTCAGCATGCCGGTCTGGGTGACGGATGCGATGGCTGCGCTATCGGAGGTCCAGGACACCTGATCGGACAAATCACGTGCTGGCACCCCATTGCTGAACATGCCTTCGGCTGCCAACGGCGTTTGCAGTCCTTTCGGCAAATCCAGCGGGCCGCTGTTGCCTTCGTTGCGAATGGTCAGTGAATCCAGGGTTGCAACCGTGACGTTCATGGTTGCCGAGGCAAATTTTCCGTCCAGTACCGCCTGAATCGAAACAGAGGCAGCATCGCCAAGCATGCTGCCCGCCGGTGCTTTGCTCAGCGCGCGCCCAGAGTTGGCGCCGATGTTGCTAATGCTTGCCCAGTCCGCATCGGACGACGACCAGTTGACGTCGTCCGTGATATCTCGGTTGCTGCCATCGGAGTAGAGCCCGGTTGCGCTGTAACGCACATAGATACCGTCTGCGAGTTCGACACTGGAAGGCTGAATCTGAATGCTCTGCAACAGGGCATCGGTGACCGTGAGCACACTGCTGCCCGAGAATTCGCCCTGCGTGGCAGTAATGGTCGCGCTGCCCTGGACATTGCCGCTGGCCAGACCTTTGTTGCCGCTTTGGTTGCTCACAATGGCGACGTTTTGGTTCGAGGACGACCACTGCACGTTGGCGGTGATGTTCTGCTCGGTGTTGTCGCTGTAGTGGCCGGTCGCGGTGAATTGCTGGGATTGCTGAGCAGGAACGCTCGGGTTCACCGGGGTCACGCTGATGCTTTGCAGCAGCGCGGCGGTCACGGTAATGGGGAGATCGCCGCTCACGCCTTCAAGGGTTGCTGTGATGTCAGTTTGACCCACGCCCTGACCGGTGGCCAAGCCTTTGGAGGCGGTGTCATTGCTTACCGTGGCAATCGCGTCGTTGGCCGAGGTCCAGGTCGCCAATGTGGTGACGTCGTCGGTGGAGCCGTCGGCATAGTTGGCAACAGCGATAAGCTGCTCGGTGGTCCCGTTGGCAAAGGACGCACTGTTGCTCGCGCTGACCACGATGCTGCTGATGGTGGTGTTGGGGTTGACTGTAAGCTGGGTCGTCTGCGTGAAACCGGCGTAGGTGGCGGTCACGGTGACGCTGCCTTCAGCCTGTGGTTGCGCCAGGCCTTCTTCGCCGCTCAGGTTGCTGAAGCTGACGATCTGCTGATCATCACTATCCCAGGTGGTGCTGCTGGTGACGTCCTGGGTGCTGTTGTCAGTGAAAGTGGCCGTTGCGCTGAATTGCTGGGTGCGATTGAGTGCAACCGAGCTGTCAAGCGGTTCGATTGCCAGCGCGGTCGGTGTTGCGCTGGTCACGGTAAGCACGGTCGTGACTGGGGTTTCGTTCTGCAGGGTTGCTGTGATCGTGGTCTGCCCCACGTCCAGCGCAGTGGCTTCGCCACGATTGGCCGCCAAATCGCTGATAACTGCCACGCTTTCGTCGGAGCTGTCCCAGCTGACATCGGATGTCACATCTTCATTACTGCCATCAGAATAAATGGCCGTGGCGGCGAACTGCTGCTTGGTGCCGTCAGCAATGCTCGGATTCGCCGGATCGATCTCAAGGCGATCCAGCACCGCGTCAGTCACGGTCATTACGGTGGACTGTGAGGTGCCGCTGAAGCTGGCTCGGATCGTGGCTGTACCGACGGCCTGCGCGGTGGCGATGCCTTTGCTGCCGGCTGTCGAACTGACACTGACCACATTGGGGTTGTCGCTCAACCAGTCTGCATCTTCCGTGACATCCTGCGTGGAGCCATCGGCGAAGTTGGCCTGAAGAGCGAAATCAACGGTGCGGCCGTTGGCTACCGATGGTGACGACGGACTTAAGGTCAGGCTTTGCAAAGCAACGCCCTGAACCGTGATGGTCGCGCTGTCAGTGAAGTCCCCGAAACTGGCGTTCAAGGTGGTTGAGCCGACTTCGACTGCATTAACACGTGCTGTGGCACTGTCGGGGCGGGTGACTGTTGCAATGTTGGTGTTTACAACGCTCAGTGTGGCATCTTCGGTGACATCCAGCGTGGTGCCGTCACTGTAGCGAGCGCTGATCGTGATATCGCGGCTGGTGCCCTTGACCAAGCTGATGGATGCAGGATTGATATCGATGCGTTCCAGTGTGGCGTCGAGCACCGTAAAGTTGATGTCGGTGGAGACACCACGAAAGCTTGCGGTGATGGTGGCATTGCCGGAGTTGGCGCCGAATACCAAGCCTTTCGTGCCCGCCGTATTGCTGACGTTGGCAATATCGTCGTTGGATGACGACCAGTCAGCCAGTTCGGTCACGTCAAAATTGCGGACGGCTTTACTGGTGCCATCGTTAAAGCTGGCAATCAGATTGAGTTGGGTCGAGCTGTCTACGGAAGCGACAGCCTGCAATGTGTTTTGCTGAAACTGCACACTGCTGGGTGCCCCGCTTGGAATGCCTGTGGTGATTGGGCCGTTGTTGCTGCTGCAAGCAGCAACGAACAGCATCACAAACGCGACAAAAAAGTGACGACTGTATGCAATCTGATTCATGATTCCCCTGCCCATGATTTGGCTTGTCGGATTAGCTCGAACAGCTGATCTACTTGAGATTTTTATCAAGAATACATGGACATTCCTTTGAAATAAAGGAAATTACGGTGCGCTACGGAGCGTATTTTGCGGGCTAAAAAAACAGGCCAAAGAAAACCACAGCTATATTAAGGTCAGCGCTAGGGTTCGACTGCTTTTTTGACGCTCGCAATCGCGCGGCGGCAATTTAAGCCCAAACACGTCATTTTGATTGAGGGTTTGTCGGTGAAAACTGCAGGCCGTGTGATATTGCCCCGGGCATGCCCTGCCAGAGCAACGCGATCAACACTCGGGGTGGTTGACCGCGATGTTGACCGCCAGACCGCCCTGTGAGGTTTCCTTGTATTTGCTGTGCATATCGCGCGCGGTGTCGGCCAGGGTGCGTATCACCTCGTCCAGCGAGACACGGGCCTCATCCGGTGCGCGCGCCAGGGCCAGATGGGCCGCGTTCACGGCTTTGATTGCACCCATGGCGTTGCGTTCTATACACGGGATCTGAACCAGGCCGGCGACCGGGTCGCAGGTCATGCCGAGGTGATGCTCCATGGCAATCTCGGCCGCAACCAGGACTTGTTCCACGCTGCCCCCCATGGCTTCGGTGAGTGCCGCTGCGGCCATCGCCGAAGACACCCCGATTTCCGCCTGGCATCCACCCGCGGCGGCTGAGATGGTTGCGCCCTTTTTGAAATGGGTGCCGATTTCGCCGGCGACCAGCAGAAAGTTTTCGATCACACGAGCATCGTCCGCGGCCGGCTGGTTGCACAGCAAATGCATCAGTACGGCCGGTATGACGCCGGCTGCGCCATTGGTGGGTGCGGTCACGATGCGTCCGAAGCTGGCGTTCTCCTCGTTCACCGCCAGGGCGAACATGCTGAGGCCGCGCAGGGTGGAGCCGAAGTCCTGATGCACACGCCGCAAGCTCTGGAGCCATTGCTGCGAGCTGTTCGCGGCTGCGCGGCTGTCTGCTTCACCCAGCAGTTGCTGATTCATCGCCGCTGCGCGGCGGACCACATGCAGCCCACCGGGCAGTTCGCCCTGGCGATAACAGCCCTGATGCATGGCGCTGAGCATGACCTGCCACAGCTGTGCGAGCTGCGCATCAATGGCGGCATCGTCGCGCCAGGCGCGTTCATTGGCGCGAACCATCTCGGCGATGCTCAGCGCATTGCCACGACAGTGTTCGAGCAGATCAGCCGCACGGCTGCAAGGGTAAGGTAATGACGGCCCACTGGCGCTGGTTGGGGTGTCGCCGTCGGCCACCACGAAACCTCCGCCCACCGAATAATACGTACGGGTGAACACCTCGCCCAAAGCCAGTTCGGCGTGACAGCGCAAGGCATTGGCATGGCCGGGCAGGGCGCTGTCAGCGCGAAAGATGATGTCCTGCTGAGGGGTGAAGCGGCACACACGAGCGTGCGGCAGATGAATCTCGCCGTGGGGTTTGAGGGTTTCCAGCAAGGCGCCAATGCGGTCGGTGTCGATGCTTTCAGGGTCCTGGCCGAGCAAGGCCAGCTGCACGGCCATGTCGGTGCCATGGCCTTTTCCAGTCAAGCCCAGCGAGCCAAACAGTTCGACGCGTACGCGCTGTACGTCGCTATGGTCGGGCAGTTCCCGCACAAAGCGCTGCATGGCACGCCATGGCCCCAGCGTGTGGGAGCTGGACGGACCGATGCCGATCTTGAGCATCTCGAACACGCTGATGCTGTAGTGCGCGCTCATGAACAGCCGCGGGTTTCAGCCGCGGTAGGCCTTGCGGTAGGCCGTGCCACCCAGCACATTGAGATAGCTCTGCAGATTCTGTTCGCGAATTGCGGTCGGTTCTTCCACCCCGATGGTGTAGTAGCCGATCTGGTGGGTGTAGAACACACGGGCCCGCACGCGGGCTTCGGTGCACGGGTAGCCCAGCCCGGAAAAGACCTGCTCCAGCGAGGCGATGCGTTCGTCATCAACCTGATGCACCACTTCCGCAACCGGTTTGGATACGCGCGCCCATTCGCGGATGGCCATGTCGAATTGCGGATCAAAGCCGAGTTCGTGAATCAGATTGCCGCAGATTGCGTCCAGGGTCTGGGCCGCATGATCAACCGAATCGACCTGCATTTCTCGCGGGGTGAACAGATTCTGTTCGCGCCAGCTGTCGAGCAGAGCCTCAAGCAGTCCGTGATGGTTCTTGAAATGGTAGTAGAATCCGCCGCGGGTTACGTTGAGGCGCTTGGCCAGTCGGTCGACCTTGACTGCGCCGATGCCTTCTTCGATCAGCACCACCTTGGCGCATTCGATCCAGCCTTCGCGTGTAACCTTGATATTGCCTTTGCGGCCTGGCGCGGGAATCGACAATTCGCGCTTCTGGCGTTTGCGCGCGCTGAGGTTGTTGGCCATGTTGTTGTTGTCGAGTGTTCGATACACAGTTGTACTGTACAGTGAATTGCCCCGGAAATGAGTGATCCCAACGGTGTAGTTGTGATCGGAGGCGGTCTTCTTGGTCTGGCGTCCGCGTGGGCCCTGAACGAACAGGGCTACACGGTGAGCGTGCTGGATGCACGTGATGAACTGGCCGCGGCGACCAGCTATGCCAATGCCGGCATGCTGACCCCCTCCATGGCAGACCCATGGAACAGTCCGGGCATCTGGCGCAGCTTGTTGCGTCATGTCGGCCGTGAGCAGGGTCCGATTGTACTGCGTCCGCGTGCTCTGCCGGGGTATTTGTGCTGGGGATTGCGCTTCTTGCGTCACTCGGCAACGACACATCACCGCCGCGCGACCCAGGCCAACCTCAGTCTGGCCATGCACAGCCTGCATCAGTTTCAGCGCCTGCGTGAGCAGGTGCGTTTCAACTATGACCTGAGAACCGCCGGCACCCTGCAGCTGTTTCGCGATCAGCAATCTCTGGATCAGGCCAGCGTGCATGCCGCGCATCTGGGTGAGCACGGTTTGCGCGCGGATGTCATAAGTCGTGACGAGGTGTTGCGCCGTGAGCCCAGCTTGCGCGCCTCGTCAGTGCCACTGCTCGGCGCCATTCACTATCCGGATGACGAGACCGGCGATGCGCGGCGCTACTGCCTGGAGCTGGCCAAACTGCTGCAGGCCCGCGGGGTTCATTTCGAGCTCGGTGTTGATGTCCGGCGCTTGCGGCTGGACAACAACCGCGTGACCGCCCTGCACACCAGCGCGGGTGAGATGGATGCGCACCAGGTGGTGGTGTGCAGCGCGGCGGCCACTCCGGCGTTGGTTGCGCCACTTGGAATTCATCTGCCGATCAAACCGGTCAAGGGCTATTCGCTGACATTGCCGGTGGCAGCCCCCGAAGCCTTGCCTGCGCGCTCATTGATTGATCACCATTTGCATGGTGCGATCACGCCACTGGATGACCGGGTGCGCCTGGCCGGTACCGCGGAGCTGGCCGGTTTTGATCCGCGCTTGCGGGCGTCACGCCTCAACCAGCTGTGGCAGCTGATGTGCGAGCTGTTGCCGCAGCTGGCCGATCAGCTTGATCGTGATGCGGCGCGGGAATGGTGCGGCTTTCGACCGATGTCGGCGGACGGGGTGCCGTATATCGGCGCGACGCCGGTGCGCGGCGTCTATATCAACAGCGGCCATGGCCATCTGGGCTGGACCCAGTCGATGGGATCGGGCCAGTTGCTGGCCGATCTGCTCAGTGGCAAGACGCCGGCTATCGATCCGGCGCCTTACCGTGTGGAACGGCCTTAGCGCGCCGGCTCAATAGAAGAAACGGCTGCCGGGCTTCTTGCTGCTGTTTTCGGTATCGTCGTCCTTGCGCACCGAGGCGCGCGCTTTGTCGGTCAGATCATCGGCGGTGTCGGCGGCTTTGCGGCCGAACTCGGCGGTCTTTTCACCGGCTTTCTTGCCCAGATCAACCGCTTTGTTGCCGACCTTGCCGGCGGTGTCCTTGATCTCCTGCCAGTCCTCTTTCATTTGCTGCTTCATGGTCGGCTCTTCGGCCTGAGCAGTCAGGCAGGTGCCGGCCAGCACAAGTGCGGCGAACGTGGAGATGGTTTTCATCCGAATACCTCTGGCGTGTGTGGGGACAGCAGATTAACCCGAAATGCTCTGGTTTTGCGTGCACATGTTTTGCACCGCCTGCCATTGCTCAGGCGATAGCGCTGGCCCGCCTTGCAGGTCGGCAAAAGCCTGTGCCCGCTGGGCCGCATGAGGGTGTGTGGAGAACACTTCAGGCGCCTGTGTGTGGCTGTGGCTGAGGCGTTCGAAAAAGGCCTGCATACCGGCTCCGGAAATGCCGGCCTGCTGCAGGCTGGCGTAGGCCAGCGCGTCGGCCTGCTGTTCCAGTTCGCGGCTGTAGGACAGCTTGAACAGAACATGTCCGGCGTCGGCGGCCAGGCCCGCCAGGGTGGACAGGTCACCCACCAGCGCAGATACGACCAGGCTCAGGCCGAGATCTCGAATCAGCCCTTGCATGACATGGCGCTCGCGCACATGAGCGAGTTCGTGGGCCAGTACCGCAGCCAGTTCCTCGGGCGTTTCGGCAAACTCGAGCAGACCGCTGAACACGATGATGTGTCCACCCGGCGCGGCCAGGGCGTTGATGCTGGGCTCCTTGATCACATAAATGCGGATCGCAGTGGCGGCCTCCTGCTCGGCTGTCAGGCGTTGGGTCAGCGCGTTGAGTGCAGCGTGCCCCGGTGCTTTTTCACAGCGCGCATCCTCATCCACAATCCAGTTGACGATGTGCGCGCCCAAACGCTGCTCCCAGGCGCTCGGAATCAGCTGAGCCAGCGGCGCACTGGCCCGCGGGATGGTGTACACCGCAGCAACGCAGATGAGCACGAGTACGGGGATGGCCATGGCCAGGCGCAGCCCCAGCGCCTTGCGGTTCTGTGCCCCATGAAAGCCGGGGATGCGCCCGCGCAGCCAGCTGATCAGTGCCTGGTCGTGAATGATCAGACGCGCATCGGGCGTGGCTGGGTTGTGC
>JASBUL010000114.1 GCA_030147945.1 Oceanococcus sp.
GTAGTGGCGCGAATCCGATTCGTATTCCACGTGCGCGGTCGAAATCGTGATACCACGTGCTTTTTCTTCCGGCGCGTTGTCGATCTGGTCGTAAGCTTTCGTCTCACCACCAAACTTCTTGCCCTGCACCACCGTCAGCGCTGCTGTCAGCGTCGTCTTGCCGTGGTCCACGTGTCCGATCGTGCCCACGTTTACGTGGGGTTTCGTACGCTCAAATTTCTCTTTAGCCATTTGTCGCGGTTTCCCTTATCAAGGCGAATTGCAAAGCATGAAAAAACATGGTGCCCAAAGCCGGAATCGAACCGGCGACCTCTTCCTTACCAAGAAAGTGCTCTACCGACTGAGCTATTTGGGCGCTGACTTCACTTCGGTTCAACAACGGCTCTCACCGATGCTGCCCCGTTTTACTAAATTGTGACTCGCCGATGCTGCTGGCGAGCTGGTTCCGGATTTCAGCTGGAGCGGGTGATGGGAATCGAACCCACATCATCAGCTTGGAAGGCTGAGGTTCTACCATTGAACTACACCCGCCTGCCGAAACCAGTAGAATTTGGTGGAGGGAGTAGGATTTGAACCTACGTAGGCATAGCCGGCAGATTTACAGTCTGCTCCCTTTGACCGCTCGGGCATCCCTCCGAAGAGCCGCGTATTGTTGGGATGGGCCGGGCGCTTGTCAACCAGTACGGAACAATCCATCGATCCCGCGTTCATATAACGCTGTTTAGTTCAGGGAGAAGAACACTGTGAAGCACCCCCACCGACTCGGCCTGGTGCTGGCATTTGCCGCATTTTCCAGCTCGGCAAACATGCTGGAAGACCTCTACCAGCAAGCGCTGGACTACGACGCTCAATATCAGAGCTCGCGCGCGGAATACCAGGCCAATCTGCAAAGCAAGGCCGCACTGCGCGCAGCCATTCTCCCTCAGCTGACCGCGACCGGCACGACCCAGCGCCAGCGCGACGAGATCACCGCCAGCGCAATTCCGCAGTATGTGGGTGAGTCCTACGCCACCTCCTATTCGGCAGCCCTGCGCCTGAGCCAGCCGATCTTCAACTGGGCCGCGTTTGCGCAATACAAACAGATTGGTGACCGTCTTGGCCAGGCTGAAACGGGCCTTGCTGCGGCCGACCAGGAACTGATCCTGCGCGTCACCAGCGCGTATTTCGACTGGCTGGCCGCAGAAGACAGCCTGCGTTTCGCCAAGGCCGAAAAAGAGGCCATCGGGCAACAGCTGCAGCAGGCCAAGAGCCGCTACGAAGTCGGTTTGTCGGCGATCACCGACGTGCAGGAAGCACAGGCTCGCTTTGACGCCAGCCGCGCACAGGAAATTGTGGCGGCATCGACACTGCGCTCGGCACGCGAAGCCCTGCAGGTCATCACCGGCACGCGCCCGGACAGCCCGCAGGCCCTGCGCACCCCGCTGGACGTCGCCCCGCCGGAGCCAGCCAACCCGGATGCCTGGGTCGATCAGGCCATGCAGAACAACCTCAGTCTCAAGCAGTTCGAGTTCAGCTCGCGCATCGCCTATCAGCAGATCCGCGAAAAGCAGTCATCGCAGCTGCCGCAACTCAATTTGTTTGCCGAACATCAGATCAACGACCAATCCGACACCCCGCAAGGACTGGAGTCGGAGAGCAGCGTGGTCGGTCTGCAGCTGGAAATCCCGCTGTTCCGTGGCGGCGGCGCGCTTGCTGCCGTGCGTGAATCACGCTTCCGCTACGAGCAGTCCGAAGCCGACCTGCTGCGCGCCCGCCGCGAGACCGTGCAACTGGCCCGCGACGCCTACGATGGCGTGGTCACCGGCGAGGTTCAGGTGTCCGCGCTGAGCCAGGCGGTGAAATCGGCCGAGACCGCACTGGAAGCCATCGAAGCGGGCTTCAAGGTCGGCTCGCGCACCTCGGTTGATGTGCTCAATGCACAGCGCGAGCTGTTCGGGGCGCAACGTGATCTGTCGCGTGCACGCTACGATTACCTGCTCAGCGTGCTGCGCCTGAAGCAGGCCGTTGGCGCCCTGGCGTACGCCGACCTGCAACAGGTCGACGCGATGCTGATCAACTAGGCCCCATCCACCAGCGGCGCCAGCAATTCCAGGCTGCGCGCCAGGGCCCCTCGGTTACGCCGGGCAAATGCCTGCCCGGCGTGGCCCATGCGCTGGCGCGCAGGCTCATCATCCAGACACTGCAGCACACGCGCCGCCAGAGTTTGCTCTGCATTCACACGCAGCAGTGCGCCCGCCTGTTCCAGCGCTGCGGCGACATCGGCGCAACTGTCCACATAAGCCCCCGTGATCACCGGCGCGCCCAGCGCGGCCGGCTCAAGCAGGTTGTGCCCACCAACAGGCACCAGACTGCCGCCGACAAAAGCCACATCGCAGGCGGCATAGAACAGCATCAACTCGCCCAGCGTATCGACCAGATACACCGACGCAGCCTCGGGCGCGGCACTTTCGCTGCGCAGGCGCCAGTCCTGCCCGGCACGCTGAACGACGGCCTCCACCTCGGCGCGGCGGCGCGGATGACGCGGCGCCAGCACCAGCAAGGCATCGGGATGCACCTTACGCACCGCCTGATGCGCCTCCACCACCAGCTCTTCCTCACCTGCATGGGTGCTTGCAGCAAGCCACAGCGGGCGCTCACCGACACCCGCGCGCCATTGTCGCGCGCGCTCGGTCAGGTCAGACGCAATGTTCAGATCAAATTTGAGTGAGCCGGTCACCTGCACGCGCGCGTCCGGCGCACCCAGGGCTTTGAAACGTTCGGCATCCTCCGCGCTCTGCACACCCCACGCCTGTATGCCGGCAAACGCACGATGCAACAGCGCCTGACCAAATAATTTGCGCATGCCGTTGACCGAACTGGCGCGCAGACGCCCACTCAGCCAGATCACAGGAACATTGCGTCGGGCGCAGGCCTCAAGCATATGCGGCCAGCACTCGGTTTCGAGCACGACCAGTGCGCGCGGCGTGAGCGTGTCCACGAAACGCGCCATGGCGCCCGGTAAGTCCAGCGGCAGCAAGCTGACCCGCGCCGCCGGCACCAGCGCACGCAGGCGCGCCACCCCGGTCGGGGTGAAGGCCGTGAGATACAGCGGACAGTGTGGCCAGCGCTGCTGCACCTCGGCCAGCAAGGAGGCTGCAGAATTGACCTCCCCCACCGACGCCGCGTGGATCCACAGCGGCGCCTGCTGCACATCGGCTTGCGGCAGATCGCGCCCCCAGCGTTGCGCCCAACCCTCACGCCAGGCCGGCTCCTTGCGCCCGCGCCACCACATGAACGCCAGTGCCAGCGGGGTCAGGAGATAGATCAGCAGGCGGTAACGCATCAGGTCGGCCCGCACAGCCCCACGTGCCAAGCCTCCACGAAATCACGCCATTGCTGGCGTGAGTAACGCAGCTGGCCAGCCGCGCTCAGCTTATCCAGCGAGCGCTTGAGCCGACGGATATTCTCGTAGCCCCAGGTCCCCGCCGTGCGCTTGCGCGCGCGGTCGAAATCGATCAACCACCACTGCCCGTCACGGCACAGCAGATTGCGTGCGTTGAGGTCAGCATGCCAGTAACCGGCCTGATGACAACGGGCAATCGCCATGGCCATGGCATCCCACAGCGCCGGCGTCATGCTGCCATCAGCCAGCTTGTCGGCCAGCGAATGCGCCCCGACGATGCGCTGCATGAGAATGTCGCCGCTGTAGTTGAACAGGCTGTGGCGATGAAGCCGCGCCGCCACCGGGCGCGGTACATTGACGCCATCGGCGTGCGCCTGAGCCAGCACCCGCCATTCACGGAAGGGGCGTGCACGCTCGCGGCCGGGATAGAAATATTTGTCCTTGAACAGCTTGCCGGGCAAGCCACCACGCCAGTAGTGGCGCAGCACCCAGGCTTGCTCCTCGTGCTCAATGAACCAGGCGCTGGAGCGTCCCTCGGCGCTGCCCACCACCGCACGCCCCCATGCCGCCGGATCGAACGACGCCGGGGTCGGCTCGGCCATCAGACCGGGATCAAAAATGATCCAGTCGTCGTCGACGGCGACGACACGCTCTTCAATCACGCGTCGTGCCGCCAGCCGAGCCGCTTCAATCGACGTAGGTCAGCCATTCCGGATGATCATCACGCTTGCCGCTGACGTGATCGAAGTACAGGGACTGCAACTTTTCGGTCAACGGACCGCGGCTGCCGCAGCCGATGGTGCGACCGTCAAGCTCACGAATCGGGGTCACTTCCGCGGCCGTGCCGGTAAAGAAGGCTTCATCGGCCACGTACAGCTCATCCCGGGTCATACGCCGCTCGACCACCTTGATGCCCAGCTCATCGGCCAGGGTGAAGATGGTCTTGCGGGTGATGCCGTCCAGCGCCGACAACAGGGTCGGTGTATGCAGCTCGCCATCAAACACCGCAAAGATGTTTTCACCCGAGCCCTCGGCCACGTAGCCCTCGGTGTCCAGCAGCAGGGCTTCGTCGTAACCGTCACGCACCGCTTCCTGCAGGGCCAGCATGGAATTGATGTAGTTGCCGTTGGCCTTGGCCCGGCACATGGTCACGTTCACATGGTGGCGCGTGTAGGAGCTGGTGCGAATACGAATGCCGCGCTCCATGTTGTCTGCGCCCAGATAAGCGCCCCAGGTCCAGGCCGCCACGATCACGTGGGTCTTGAGGTTGTCGGCACGCAGCCCCATGCCCTCGGATCCGTAGAACACCATCGGCCGCATGTAAGCGGAAGCCAGTTTGTTCTCACGCACCGCAGCGATCTGTGCCTGATTGATCTCCTCCACCGAGAATGGAATCGTCATGTTGAGGATGCGGGCGGAGTTGAACAGCCGCTTGGTGTGTTCCTGCAGGCGAAAAATAGCCGTACCACGCGGGGTTTCGTACGCGCGTACACCTTCGAAGACACCCATGCCGTAATGCAATGTATGCGTCAGTACGTGGGTGGTGGCGTCACGCCACGGCACCAACTCACCGTCATACCAGATCAGACCATCACGGTCGGCCATAGATGTCATAGATCGATCCTGCTGTTTTTGCCCAATGCGAGATGGGCGTTTATGGGTAACTGCGTATTGTATCCGCAGTTCCGGCCAGGCGGTTAGTCGGGTCAGCCGCGCCCGCTGACACGCTCGCGCCATTGCCGCAGACCACCGCGGATATGGGCTTGGGCACCGGCTTTGTAGCGTCCTTTTTCAGCATGCCGAATGCGGCATACGCCGGCCAACTCGATGGGCACGCCCTGGGTCTGCAACAGCCAGCGGAAAATACGATCTTCGTGGCACTTGGCAAAGCTGTCTTCGGGACGCTGGAAGAACGGCGTATCACGGCAGTAACCGACCGCCCGGGCAACATCGCCATGGGTGATCTGCAACGGGCCGGTCGCGCGCGAGATATCGCGGCTGTAAAACTGGCTGGTGTCGACATCGCGCAATGCCCACTGCGCATCGGCGCTGAGCAAAGGATCATCAGCACGCAGCAGTGTGGTGACCTGCTCCTGACACGGAAACACCAGAGCATCCCGCCGCCCCTGCAACTCTTCAGCCAGCTGATCCAGGCACCCCGGCGCGAAGACCAGGTCGCAGTCGGTGAACCAGACCCAGTCAGCCTGCGAAGCGAGGGCTGCCCTGTTGCGCCCGATCGAGCGCCGGAACAGTTCCTGCGGCGCCAACGGCTGCCAGTTCCAGCTCACATTGGGCACCTCATGCTGCTGGATAAACGCCAGTAGCGCCGCCGTGTGTGCATCCTCCGGCGCGTAGAACACGGTCATCACGATGCGCGTGTCCTGCGGCGGGTGCAGGATCAGGGAACTGAGCTGGTAGACCAGCAAATGACTGTACTGCCAGCAATGACTGACAATTTCGATTTGCAGGTGCCCGGTCATGGCAATCCGCTCGTCTTCGCTGGGCAGGCCGGGCGCAAACCAGCGCGCCGGCACCAGACCACTGGCGGCCAGCTTGTAAAACAGCAAAATGGCTTTATCCAGCAGTTTTTTCATGAGCAAGGAGGCGCAGACGCCGTTCGCGTGAATAGGGGTATCGCCGCCGTCGCGACAGACTGCAATGATACACTTTGGACATTTGCAGGCGCCGCTTCACGTTCATCGGTGACTGCGCTTTGGCCACGCTCCGGACGCGCTTTTGAACCCTGCCCATCGCTCATGCCGCCCGCCTTCTGGCGAGCCAAACCTTGAACTGGTCACGGCAACCTGGCGCGGCGACCTGGAACCCTTCCGGCTGATGCGCGATGCGCTGTCGCAATCCGCATTGCGTCACCTGCCTCACCGCATCGGGGTCCACAGCGAAGACCTGACGCTGTTCCGGCCGGACGCAACCGCGGGCGCGGAGATTCTGCCCACGGCTGACATACTGGCCGCCGACCTCGACCAGCAACGCCAGACCGCCATCGCTCGCCAGCAGCGCTATGGCCGCACCCTGACCAAGTGGATGACCAGCACCACACGCTATGGCTGGCCGCACTGGGTCCGCGCCATAGGCTGGCAAATGCAACAGATCACCAAACTCACGCTGGTTGCCCAGTCACAGGCTGATCTGGTCATCGTGATCGACTCCGATGTGATCACCTCGCGGCAGGCTCGCGTGCAGGATTTTGTCACACCCGGTGCAGCCCTGACCTATCACCATGCGGTGGCGTCGGACACACTCAGTGGCAAAACCGCGAAGTGGAACCGCACGGCCCACACGCTGTTCGCCGAAGGACACGCCTCCACACCCAGCGACGACTATTTCGACACACCCTTTCCGATGTCCCCGCGCCTGACCCGCGCCATGTTCAACTATCTGGAAACGCGTTACGCACAGCCCTGGTGGCAGGTTCTGATGAACCAGCCGCCGCGACGCTGGTCGGAATTCGCGTGCTACCGCGCCTTTCTGCACCACCATGTGCCGGCTGAGCAGATCAGCTGGCAGGCGCCACAGGGCGTGCGCTATGTGTATGCCGACAGCCCCGATCAGCATGCTCTGGCCGGGCAGGTCGAAGGCGCCCTGAATGATCCGGCTTGCGCGTTCCTGACCGTGCATTCCCAGAGCAGCGGCAAACGTCACATCGAACCGGCTGCTGCCGCCGCCGCCATCGCCCCACTTATTGCCCGGCACTACCGCGCCGTTCAAACCGGTGACTGATATGGCCGATGCAATCTCTGCCTATGTCCTGACTTACAACTCCGAAGCCTATCTGGACACGATCTTGCGCCAGCTCACGCGCCTGGCGGATGAGGTTGTCCTCGTGGACAGCGGCAGCCAGGACAGAACCCTGCAGATTGCGGCCAGCCACCCGGTGCGGGTCGTGCATCGAAACTTTGTGGACTTTCGCAGCCAGCGCGAATTTGCCGCGGCCGCATGCCAGCATGACTACATCTTCTACTGCGACTGTGACGAAGTCCCGGACGATGCCCTGGTGGCGTCGATTCGCGCACTCAAACAACGCGGACTGAGCCACAGTGCCTACCAGGTGTCACGCTACTGGGAGGTGCTGCACACCCCGGTGCATGTGGTTTACCCGGTGCGCAGCCCGGACGTCTTGCCACGCCTGTACGACCGTCGCCGTTGCCACTGGGAAACCGGCAAGCTGGTGCATGAGAGTCTGGTTGCGCCCGCGCCGCTGGGGCGGCTGGACGGTCGCATCACGCACAAGACCTTCGAGACCCGAGAGGAGATCGCGCGCAAGCTGCAGGGTTACACCGATCTGGCTGCGCGCGGCATCGTGCGCAAACTGCAGCAACGCGGCAAAGCCACCCGTGCAAAAGCCATCAGCCACTGGCTCAACGCACTCGGACCAAGTCCGGTGGGCGCGCTCATCAAATCCTATGTGGTCCGCGGCGGCTGGCGAGATGGCCGGGTGGGTCTGGTGTTGCTGGTGTACGCGATGCGTTACAGCCAGCTCAAGCACTTCAAAGCGGCAGGTATGCTGTGGCGCGCCCCGCACAGGACGGCTGGTAACCCGCCTTGAGCAACTCGGCAAGCCCATGCTCGGTGCGTTGCACGCGCTGTTTTTCGTTGTTCTTGCGTAAATTGCGGTTGAACGCGTAACGCGCTTCGTCCACGTAGCCGCGGGCATGATCCAGATGTACGCAAATCGCGCTGTAGCGCACGTGACGCGGTTTGACCCCGCTGTTGCGCAGCCGCACGCCGAACTCACGGTCTTCGCTGCCATAGGCCATGCGTTCGTCGAAACCGTTCACGGCCACGACATCGCTTAGCCAGGCCGAACCATTCGAACCCTTGAAGTTGCAGCGCGTGGTGGTCAAGCGGTTCAGCCATGGGGCCAGACGTGGCCCAGCGGTGAGCTTGGCGTCCTTGCGCTGACGCTGGTGGCCATGAGCGAGCAGCCACGGCAACTGGAAACAGTCGCCACTCACGATGTCGGCCCGGGTGATGGCCTGACTGGCCGCCATGGTCAGCTTGCAATAGCCACCGGACAGATAATGTCCGGGCTCGGCTTTACGCACATGATCGGCCAGGAAATCCGCACGCGGAATACAATCACCGTCGGTAAAAACCAGATACTCAGAGCGGGCGTGCAGTATCGCCTTGTTGAGAATGCGACATTTGCGAAATCCATCATCGCGCTGATGCACGTGCACCACAGGCACATCCAGCTCCGCTGTCATGCGCTGGATCAGCATCCGGGTGTCATCGCCCGAACCGTCGTCGGCAATGATGATCTCGAAATCACGATGCTGCTGACAGGCGTAGCCCCACAACACCTTTTCCAGCCAGGCCGGCG
>JASBUL010000123.1 GCA_030147945.1 Oceanococcus sp.
TAGAGGAAGGATTCCTGATGATGGGCTAGGCACCATTTGGCCATGATCGAACCGCCGCGCGAGACGATGCCGGTGAGGCGGTCGGCGGTCAGCGGTACGTATTGCAGGCGCACGCCCGTGTGAATGGTGAAGTAGTCCACCCCCTGCTCGGCCTGCTCGATCAGGGTGTCGCGGAAGATGTCCCAGGTCAGCTCTTCGGCCTTGCCGTCGACTTTCTCCAGGGCCTGGTAGATCGGCACGGTGCCGATCGGTACCGGTGAATTGCGCAGGATCCACTCACGCGTTTCATGGATGTTCTTGCCGGTCGACAGGTCCATGATGGTGTCGGCACCCCAGCGGGTCGACCAGACCATTTTCTCGACTTCCTCGGCAATCGAGCTGGTCACCGCGGAATTGCCGATGTTGGCGTTGATTTTGACCCGGAAATTGCGCCCGATGATCATCGGTTCGGATTCCGGGTGGTTGATGTTGTTGGGGATGATGGCGCGCCCGGCTGCGATTTCCTGGCGCACGAACTCGGCGGTGACCTCTTCCGGCAGCATGGCGCCAAAGCTCTGGCCCGGGTGGCGGTTCTTCAGATAGCCGGCACCAGTGTAAGTCTCGCGCAATTCCTGCAGGCGGCAGTTTTCACGGATCGCGACGAATTCCATCTCCGGGGTGATGATGCCGCGCCGGGCGTAATGCATCTGGGTCACGTTGGCTCCGGCGCGGGCGCGCCGCGGAGCGCGAATATGCTCGAAGCGCAGCGGCGCAAGCGCCGGGTCGCTTTCCCGGTCCTGACCAAAGCGCGAGCTCGGGCCGCTCAGATGTTCGGTGTCCTGACGCTCTTCGATCCAGCGCTGGCGCAGCGGCGTCAGGCCATTGAGCAGATCGATCTGGGTGTCCGGGTCCTGGTAGGGGCCGGCGGTGTCGTACACGGTGACCGGCGGGTTGCGTTCCAGGCCGCTGGTGCTGCGGGTGGATTGCAGCTGAATCTCGCGCATGGGCACGCGCAGGTCGTCGCGCGAACCCTGCACGTAGACCCGCTTGGAGGCGGTGAACGGCTGGGTGACTTCGCTGCGCAGGCTGCGGGTTTTGTCGATGATGTCCTTGGCGACGGCGCTCATGACGAATCCGTGATGTGATCTGAACGCCTAGTGTAGTGCCTCTGCCCGCCTCGGGGCATCCGCATGGCGCAAGCGCGGTGCGCCAAAGTGCTCAGTGGTCGCCGTGCTCGATCCAGTGCAGTGCGGCGAAGATGCGCCAGTCAACCGCGCAGCCGGCGAACTTGCGCTGGCTCAGCCACGCGCTGATCTCGCCCAGCGGGACCACATGGGTGGTGATGTCTTCGCCATCCACGCCCCCGCCGGCGCTGACCCGGGTCAGTTCGGTCATGCGGAAATACCAGGCCCATTCGCTGGTCAGTCCGGCGGCGGTGGGGCTGTCATGCAGACACGTAACACGCCCCGGGCGAAAGCCGGTTTCCTCTTCCAGCTCGCGTTTTGCCGCTTCGATCGGGGCTTCGCCGTGATGCTCATCGCCGACCACTCCGGCCGGCAATTCGATCACGCGCTGGTTGACGGCAGGGCGCAGTTGCTCGACCAGCACCAGTTCCTGTTCAGCGGTGGTGGCGATCATGAAGGCGGCGCCGCCGCCGGCGTGGCAGCGCTGCACATATTCCCAGCGGCCGCTGCGGCGCAGCTCAAGAAAGCGTGCGGTGTGGAGGATTTCAGCGTCTTGCGGCAGGGGCATGGCAGGTGATCCGAATGGCGGTATGAAGGACATGGTCGGGCGAGTATCCTGGTGGCTATTGCGAGAAGACAGACCACGAGGCCACCCATGAGCAATCAGGATATCGAATCCATCCTCAAGGAAAACCGTTTGTTTGCGCCGTCGCCGGCGTTTGCCGAGCAGGCCTGCTACCCCGCCGACAAGCTCGAGGCGCTGTATGCCGAAGCGGCTCAGGACAATGAAGCATTCTGGGTTGCGCGGGCACGCGAGGAGCTGGACTGGCACACCCCGTTTACGGTCGGCCTGGACGCCACCGATGCGCCCAACTACCGCTGGTTCACGGACGGGCGCCTGAATGTCTCCTACAACTGCATTGACCGCCATCTGGACAGCCGCGGCGACCAGATCGCGATTCGCTTCGAAGGCGAGCAAGGCGACACGCGCAACCTGAGCTATCGCCAGCTGCATGCCGAAGTCTGTCAGTTTGCCAATGCACTCAAGGCGCTGGGTGCCCGCAAAGGCGACCGCATCATCGTGTACATGCCGATGGTGGCCGAAGCGGTCATCGCGATGCAGGCCTGCGCGCGCATCGGGGCAGTGCATTCGGTGGTGTTCGGCGGCTTTTCCGCGGCTTCGCTGCGCGATCGCATCGATGATGCGCAGGCGCGTTTCCTGATCACCGCCGATGGTGGCCACCGCGGCGGTGGCATTGTCGAACTCAAGCAGGCCGCCGACGATGCGTTGGCCCAGTCCGGCGGCTCGATAGAGCGCGTGGTGGTGCTCCAGCGTACGGGCCACGATGTGGCCATGGATCCGGCGCGTGACATCTGGTGGCACGATGCGGTGGCCGGGCAGCCGGAAGATTGCACGCCAGAGTGGGTCGAGGCCGAGCATCCGCTGTTCCTGCTGTACACCTCGGGTTCGACCGGTAAACCCAAGGGCATCCAGCATGCCAGCGCCGGCTACCTGCTCAACGGCATCTGCACCAACCGCTGGGTGTTCGATCTCAAAGATGGCGATGTGTTCTGGTGCACGGCGGATGTGGGCTGGATTACCGGGCACAGCTATGTGACTTACGGCCCGCTTGCGGCTGGCAGCACCATCGTGGTCTATGAAGGCGCGCCGACCGTGCCCGATGCCGGGCGTTTCTGGCGTATCTGTGAAGCGCACAAGGTCAGCATTTTCTACACCGCACCGACCGCGATTCGCGCCTTGATGAAGCAAGGTGATGAGTGGCCGGCGAAGTCCGACCTGTCCGCCATCCGCCTGCTGGGCAGCGTTGGCGAGCCGATCAATCCGCAAGCCTGGATGTGGTACCACACGGTGATTGGCCAGGAGCGTTGCCCCATCGTGGACACCTGGTGGCAGACCGAAACCGGCGCCATCATGATGTCGCCGGTGCCCGGCGTGACCGCGACCAAGCCGGGTTCGTGCACCAAACCGTTGCCCGGTATCGCCGCGGCCATCGTCGACGAGGAAGGCCAGTTGATCGAGGATCGCGACGCTGGCGGCTACCTGGTGGTGACCAAGCCATGGCCGTCGATGCTGCGCACGGTGTGGGGCGACAATGAGCGCTATATCGACACCTATTGGGCCAAGTTCGACAACCGCTATTACGTGGCGGGTGATTCGGCCCATCGTGATGCCGATGGGTATTTCTGGATCATGGGGCGCATTGATGACGTGCTCAACGTGTCCGGTCACCGCATGGGTACGATGGAGGTCGAATCCGCTCTGGTGGCCCACCCGCGGGTGGCGGAGGCGGCCGTGGTCGGGCGTCCGCATGAGACCAAGGGCGAGTCGATCTGCGCCTATGTGACCTGCAAGGGTGAGCGACCGATCGGCGATGAGGCCGAGGCTTTGACCCGCGAGCTGCGCGACTGGGTGGCGCAGGAAATCGGCGCCATTGCCAAGCCGGATGACATCCGCTTTGCCGACAACCTGCCCAAGACCCGCTCCGGCAAGATCATGCGCCGGCTGCTGCGGACCATCGCCAAGGGTGAAGAGATTACGCAGGACATCTCAACACTGGAAAACCCGGCGATCGTGGCCCAGTTGCAGGGTCACTCCTGAGCGCTGCAAACGGTTAAACTACGTCTTCCGGTATCAGCCTCATCCTGCCATGTCTTCCGAAAAGGACATCCTTCAGCAACTCGATAGCACGATCAATGCGATCGAGGAGCACCGTGACTGGCGCTCAAAGCAGCGCGCGGAGGAAGAGGCCAAGCTGCGCGCGGCGTGGCAGCAATTGCTCGACGCCGCCACACAGCTGCGTGGCAAGCTCAAGGACAATCCCAAGCTGCGTTATTTCAGTATCGCGCGTGACGGCTCGGAGATCGCGGTGAGTTTCCGCTCGCATGCGGCCAGTTCCAACCTGGTGACTTTTTATCGGGACCATCCGGAAGGCAAGTTCCAGACGACATTGGCGATCTGGTGTCGCGAACCGGGCAAGGACGACAAGCGCTTTGTTTCCGGCGATGACGCGATCCAGCACATGGTCCGGCACTGCGCCGGCAATCTGGCGAGTTAGAAGCCAGTGCCCGGCGTCGCGCCTGAGCTTAGGCCGCGCGGGGCTGAAATTCGATCAGCTTGCTTTCGTTGCGCCCGATGTTGGCATTGGGCCAGTGGATGATGCTGATGCGGCCGTCGTCGTCCTCAACCAGGGCTGAGCAGGATTCCACCCAGTCTCCGCAGTTGTGGTAGAGCACGTCGCCGATTTCGCGGATTTCGGCGTGATGGATGTGTCCGCACACCGCGCCGTCGAGTCCGCGTTTCTCGCACTCACGGGCCACGGACTCTTCAAATTCGGTGACGATATTGACCGCCGATTTGACCTTCTGTTTGGCGTAGGCCGACAGCGAGAAATACGGCATGCCGGCGCGACGGCGCAGGCTGTTGAAATGCCGGTTGGCTTTCATCATGCCGTTGTAGACCACATCCCCGGCCAGGGCGACCCAGCGGTGGTAGCGCGTGATCACATCGAACATGTCGCCGTGCAGCACCAGCAGGCGACGCCCGTCCGCAGTCGTGTGGATGACTTCGTTGGTCAGCTGGATGTTGCCGATCTCCAGCTTGTAATCGACGAATTTGCGCAGGAACTCGTCGTGGTTGCCGGTCACATAGAAGACCTTGGTGCCACGCTTGGCGCGGGTCAGCACCTTGCGTATGACGTTGGTGTGTTCCTGCGGCCAGAAAAAACTCTTGCGCAGTTGCCAGCCGTCGATGATGTCGCCGACCAGATAGAGATATTCGCACTCATGCTGGCCGAGAAAATCGGCCAGGGCTTCGGCCTGGCAGCCCGGCGTGCCGAGATGCACATCCGAGACCCAGATGCTGCGCACTTTCCGCTTGCTCTTGCTTTTGCTGTCTTTTTTCATGGCTTTGAGCCTACGCCGGCCCGGTGAAGCGTTTGTGACAGTGGCATGACGGCAATGTGACAGCAGCGCCGAAGCGCTCCGGGGTGCGGGGTTTGCTATCGTATGGCGCTTTTTCGCCACGGCTGCGGCGCTGGCGACACCCTGTTAACAACAGACAAGATGATGAAAGTATTGGTAGTGGGCGGCGGTGGCCGCGAGCATGCATTGGCCTGGAAGCTGGCCGAATCTCAGCGTGTGGCCGAGGTCTTGGTGGCACCCGGCAACGCCGGCACCGCGACCGAAGCCAAGGTCCGCAACGTGGCCGTGGTTGCTGAAGATGTTGACGCGGTCTGCACGCTGGCTCGTGATGAGGCCGTTGATCTGGTTGTGGTTGGGCCTGAAGCGCCGCTGGCGGCCGGTCTGGTCGATCGCCTTCAGGCTGACGGCATTCGTGCCTTCGGGCCGAGCCAGGCGGCTGCCGAGCTGGAAGCCTCCAAAGCCTTCACCAAGGACTTTCTGGCCCGTCATCAAATCCCCACTGCGGCCTACGGCAACTTTACCCAGCTGGACGAGGCGCTGGCTTATCTGGCGACCATGCAGGCGCCGTTCGTGATCAAGGCCGACGGTCTGGCCGCCGGCAAGGGTGTGATCGTGACCGAAGATCGCGCCGAGGCTGAAGCCGCGGTGCGTGACATGCTCCAGGGCAATCGTTTTGGTGATGCCGGTCACCGGGTGGTGATCGAGGAATTTCTGCATGGTGAAGAGGCCAGTTTCATCGCCCTGGTTGATGGCGAGAACGTGCTGGCACTGGCCTCGTCGCAAGATCACAAACGTATCTTCGATGGTGATCAGGGACCCAACACGGGCGGCATGGGGGCGTACTCCCCGGCACCGGTGCTGACCGATGCGGTGGCCCAGACCGTGATGCAGCAGGTCATGTTGCCGACGGTGCGCGGCATGGCCGCCGAAGGGCGCCGTTTCGTCGGCTTCCTGTATGCGGGGCTGATGATCTCCGAGCAGGGGGCGCCGCGTGTGGTCGAGTTCAACGTGCGCATGGGCGACCCGGAAACTCAGCCGATCATGTTCCGCCTGCGCTCCGACCTTCTGGACGTGATCGAAGCGGCTCTGGATGGGCGTCTGGATCAGATCGAGCTGGATTGGGACCCGCGCAGCAGTGTGGGCGTGGTGCTGGCCGCAGGTGGCTATCCGGACAGTTACGCCAAGGGCGACAGCATCACCGGCCTGGACGCGCCGTTCGAGGCCGACACCAAGGTTTTCCACGCTGGTACCGTGCTGGACGGCGGGCAGGTCAAGACCGCCGGTGGGCGTGTGCTGTGCGTGTGCGGGCTGGGCCAGGATCTGGCTGAAGCACGCGACAAGGTGTACCGCGCAATCCCGGCG
>JASBUL010000131.1 GCA_030147945.1 Oceanococcus sp.
GGCCCGGCTGGTGATTGTGCGGCTGGGCGTGGTCATCGGTGATGGTGGCATGCTGGACAAACTGCGCTGGCCGTTCCGTCTGGGCCTGGGCGCGGTTATGGGGCCAGGACCGCAACATATGCCGTGGGTGGCGCTGGATGATGCCGGCGCGGCGATTGTGCAGACCCTCGAACAAAGCCAGTTTCAGGGTGTTTACAACCTGGTCGCGCCCGAGGCCCTGAGTCAGCGCGCCTTTGCCCAGGCACTGGGGCGGGCGGTTCATCGGTCCGTGTTGTGGCGTTTTCCGCGGCCGCTGCTGCGGATCATGATGGGCGAGATGGCCGATCTGGTGCTGGTTGATCAGCAGGTTCGCCCGGCACGCTTGCTGGATGCCGGTTTCGCCTTTCGCTATCCGCGGGTGGATGCTGCGCTCGAGGCTGCGTTTCACCCCGCATAAAGCGCGCGCGCAGCGGCCTGGCCTGACAGCCAGGCACCTTCGACCCGCCCACCGTGCATCCAGTCGCCGGCGATGGCCAGCTGCTGCGCCAGCAGCATGCTCGGGGTGTCGTGAATCTGGGCCTGGGCCGGTCGGGCGTAGCGCCACAGATGCTGATGCACAGGGGTGAAGGCGTGCGCCGGCAGGCCGCAGACGCTGGCAAATCTGTCGGTCAAGTCTTGCGCCGCCTGCTCAGGATCGGTGATGCCGTGGCTGAACTGGGCATCGGCATGCAGCGTCCACAGTCCTCGTGTCGGGGTGCTCTCAATTTTGCTCAGATTGTTGGCGGCCCAGCCGATGCCGCTGTGGTTGCGGCCGCCGAACAAGGCGTCAAAGTCGAGTGCGTGTTCGCAGCTCAACAGCACGGCCAGGCAAGCCTGCATCTCCACAGCCGGTAGCGCGGTGGCCAGCGTGGCCGGCAGCAGGTCGCGGGCTTGCGCCGGTGGCGCGGTGACCAGCAGGCGTCGGCATTGCCACGGCCGCGCCTGGTCATCCTCAAGCTGCCAGCCTTGTGCGCTGGGGCGGGCGCTGAGCACCCGCGTTCCGAGCAGCCTTTCAATGTCCGAATTGTGCTCGGCGATCACCTGACGCACGAAACGGTTGAGCCCTAGCGGGGAAACCCAGCGAGTCTGTTGATCCGGGCTGGGCTGTGGCACGGCCTGGTCATCGAGGCAGGCGATGCGCGGTGACCAGTTGTGCAGCCATCCCTGTGCCCGCCAGCGCTCAAGCGGTTGGCGCAGGGCTGCGGAGCGGGCGGTGAAGTACTGCGCACCGCTGTCCAGCCAGGGCGACTGAGGATCGCGGCTGAGCCGGCGCGTGGCGCAGCGCCCGCCGGCCGAACGGGCCTTGTCGATGAGCGCAATGCGCAGGCCGCGCCCGGCGAGTGTGTCGAGGGCCGAGGCGGCAGCCACGCCGGCGCCAATGATGATGAGGTCGAAGTCCATGAGGCAGCGGGTTTGGTTATAGTCGAACAATGGATCAGCCGACGTCGCTCTTCAATCCTGCGCAGCACACGCTTCACCTGGTGGTGGGCTCAAGCGGTGGTATTGGCGCGGCATTGACACAACAGCTGAGCGCGCTGGGTCATACGCTGATTACGACCAGCCGGCGCGGATCGGATGCAGATCTGCAGCTAGATTTCGAAGATGACGCCAGCGTGGCTGCTTTCGCTCCCGCGCTGGCATCGCGTCTGGACGGGGCTGCCTTGCGCAGCGTGTTCATTTGCAGCGGCTTGCTGCATGCCAGTGGGGTGCGGCCAGAGCGTCGCATCGAAGCGCTCAACGCCGATGCCTACACACGGGTCATGCGCGTCAATGCCCTGGGGCCGCTGTGTCTGATGGGCCAGCTCAAAGCCCTGCTCGCACGTGATGGGCCCAGCCAGGTTTCAGCGGTCTCTGCCCGGGTTGGCAGCATTGCGGATAACCGCCTCGGCGGCTGGTACAGCTACCGCTGCGCCAAGGCGGCGTTGAACATGGGTTTCAAGACCCTGGCGGTGGAATTGCAGCGCACCCATCCGGCGTGTGCCTTGACCCTGTTTCACCCGGGCACCACCGACACGGCCCTGTCTGCGCCTTTCCAGCGCGGGGTGGTACCGCACAAACTGTTCAGCACGGCGCGTGCGGCGGATCAGTTCGTCGAGGTGGTGCGGCGTCGTGAGACGGAACCAGGTTTGCAGTTTCTGGCCTGGGACGGCCAGGCGGTGGCCTGGTGATGCGGCGTCTGTATGTGGTTCTGGGCGACCAGCTTGATCTGGAGTCGGTCTTGGATGAGGCCTTTGATCCCGCCCAGGATGCCCTGTGGATGGCGGAGTCCGAAGATGAGGCGCGGCGAACCTGGTCGCACAAAGCCCGCATCGTATATTTCATCGCCGCCATGCGTCACTTTCGTGAGGCCCTGCGCCAGCGCGGCATACCGCTGCACTATCGCCAGGCCGACTACGCGACTGAGTCCTCCAGTCTGGCAGCCTTGCTGGCTGCCGATATACAGCGTTTGAAACCGCAGCAGGTGGTTCTGATGCGTCCGGGCGACTGGCATGTGCGCGAGACTTTGCGGGCCTCCATTGAGGCCTGTGCGGTGGTCTGCATCGAGCGCGAAGATCCCCATTTCATGACCACGCCGCAGCAGTTCGCGGACTGGGCGCAGGGGCGCAAGAGCCTGCGCATGGAGTATTTCTACCGTGAACTGCGGCGTAAGCACGCGCTACTCATCGATGCTGATGGCCAGCCCGAGGGTGGGCGCTGGAACTTCGATGCCGACAACCGCGCGGCTTTCGGTGCCGACGGGCCCGGCTGGCTCCCCGAACCCCAGGCCTTTGAGCCTGATGCCATCACCCGTGAGGTGATTGCGGAGATCGAAGCGCACTACGCCGATCATCCGGGCAACACCGCACATTTTGACTGGCCGGTGACGCGCGATCAGGCCTTGCAGGCGCTGGAGGACTTTGTCGATCAGCGGCTGGCCAGTTTTGGTCACTTTCAGGACGCCATGTGGCTGGGCCAGCCGTATCTGTATCACAGCCGTTTGTCCGCCGCGCTCAACCTGCATCTGCTCAATCCGCGTGAGGTCATTGAAGCCGCGCTGGCCAGCCCGGTGCGCCATCAAAGTCTGGCGGCGGTGGAGGGTTTTGTGCGCCAGATTCTGGGTTGGCGCGAGTATGTGCGCGGCCTTTACTGGTTGCGTATGCCGGGCTGGCTTGAGGAAAACAGCCTGCAGGCCGAGCAGCCCTTGCCGAGCTTTTACTGGAACGGCGAAACCGACATGGCCTGCCTGGCCGATGCGCTGGGCCAGACACTCAAGTTTGGCTATGCGCACCATATCCAGCGCCTCATGGTGACCGGGCTGTACGCATTGCTGCTGGGGGTCCGGCCGCACGAGGTTCACGCCTGGTATCACGCCGTCTATGTCGATGCGGTGGAGTGGGTGGAGCTGCCCAACACCCTGGGCATGAGCCAGTTTGTTGATGGTGGTGTGCTTGCCAGCAAGCCCTACGTGGCCAGTGGGGCTTACATTTCACGCATGAGCAACGCCTGCCGTGAATGCCGCTTCGATCCGCGACTGGCCGAGGGCGAATCAGCGTGCCCGATCACCACGTTGTACTGGGATTTTCTTGATCGCCATCAGGCCCGTTTCGAGAACCACCCGCGCATGCGCATGCAACTGCGCAATCTGGCGCGCAAGGATGTATCCGAGCTGCAACGTATCCGCGCGCAGGCGCAGCAACTCAGGGACAGCGCATGAGTGCCGGCATTCTGATCCTGGTGGTGGTGGCCTATGTGCTGGTGCTGTTCTCCATCGGGCGCTACGGCGAACGCTCTGCGGTGCATCGCAGGGTGGCCAGCCAGCCGCTGATCTGGAGCATGGCGCTGGCCGTGTACTGCACGTCCTGGACCTACTACGGGGCGGTGGGGCGTGCGGCCAGCTCGGTGTGGTCGTACCTGCCGATCTATCTGGGGCCTGCGCTGGTTTTCCTGTTCGGTTATCCGGCGCTGCGCCGCATGATCGAATTGGCCAAACAACAACGCCTTACGTCGGCGGCCGACTTTGTCGCCGCGCGCCACGGACGGGCGCCACGCATTGCCGTGCTGATAACCCTGATTTCGGTGCTCGCGGTGTTGCCCTATATCGCTTTGCAGCTCAAGGCCATCAACGAGACCTTTCTTGTTCTGGTTGAGCCACAGAGCGCATTGGGCTGGGACATCGCGCTGCTGACTGCAATAGGCTTGGGCGGTTTCGCCATACTGTTCGGAACACGCCATATCAGCGCCAGCGAAAGTCATCGCGGGCTGACCTTGGCCATCGCGTTCGAGTCCGTGTTCAAGCTTTTGGTGCTGGTGCTGATCTGTGCCATTGCAGTCGCTCATGCGCCCGAGTTGAGTGTGCGCCCGGCTCTGCAAAGGCTGCAGGATGATCCACCTGATCTGGCCACATTCTGGGTCCAGACTGTGCTCGCAGCGCTGGCCATTTTCTGCTTGCCGCGCCAGTTCCACATCACCGTGGTGGAAAACACCGATACCCGTGATCTGGATCGGGCACGCTGGTACTTCCCCCTCTACCTGTTGCTGATCAGTGTGCTGGTGTTGCCGCTGTCGCAACTCGGTCTGGCGGTGCTGCCGGCCGAC
>JASBUL010000126.1 GCA_030147945.1 Oceanococcus sp.
CCGGCCGCCAATGCGCTGGCCAGCGGTGAGACGGCCAGATTGATCGGGTAATTCCACGGCGCCATGATGCCAACCACGCCCAGAGGCTGGGCCTGCACCCGGTTGGCACCGGGCAGAAACCACATGGAGGTGCTGCGCCGCCGCGGCCGCATCCACGCCGCCAGATGACGCCGTGCGAATTCGATATTGGCCACCGTGGCACCGATCTCGGCGATGCGTGTTTCATCGCTGGAGCGATGACCGAAATCACTGTGCAAAGCGGCCACTATGGCATCGCGATTGTCTTGCAGCAGCCGACTCAGCGTGCGCAAAGCTTTGCGCCGCTGAATCAGGGAAGGACTGCGCGCGCGCTCATAGGCGCTGCGTTGTTGGCGCAGAACGGCATCCAGTTCAGCGCTGTCGGCCGAGGGCGCATCCTGCGCCGCTGTGTCGTGCATGGACATCATGACTCCCGTTGCAGGCCGGATGAGATCACCACGACCCGGTTTTTTCAGAGGCGCGCTTAATCCGCCGGTTCGGCCCGAAACAGCACGCACAGGGCATAAATCAGGGTGACCGCCCCGAGCAGTGCCGGGAAGAACGCCAAGGCACCGGCGAAGCTGGCCTCACCCAGACGGTTGGCTTCCAGGGTGACCCCGTGGTTGGGCGCGAACATGCCGAAAATGTAGAAGCAGAAATTGCCCCACACGGCGATGCTGGTGCCCCACTGGATGCCACGTGAATGACCATCGCTGAGCACATATGCACGCATGGCCACACCGAGCACGATGGCCATGATCCCGTTCAGCAACATGCCCAGGTGCACAATCCGCCAGCCTTCCGTGGTGCCAGGCATGTCAAATTCAAAAAGCACCGGCACCGGGCTGAGCGAAAGCCCACCGATCATGGAAAAAATCAATAGAAAGCCGGCCACCAGGGCCACCAGCATGGCGGCCACCCCGTTTTTGATCAGCAGATTGGAATAATGCGTCTGCATCGCGTGTTCTCCTCAGTCATCGGCGTATGCCCGATCCACGCATGCTAGGAGAGTTGGCGCACAAACAACCCGATCAAAGGATGGGGAAAAAGATCAGCCGGCCCGTCTATGCTTACGCTCCCATACTTTTAGCTGGCCCATCAGCAGACCACCCGGCTCCTCCTTCGCGCTTTCATGCCCATCCGCCATGCACAAATGAACGCACCCACCAGCGTGATGGGCGGCGATGAACTGATCGAAACCAAGCTGCGCGCGCCGTTGATCCGGCACAAGGTGCTGTCACGCCATCAGCTGATCGACGGCCTGCTGAGCGAGGACAGCGAAGGCGTGGTGGTCACCGTGGTGGCGCCGGCCGGCTCGGGCAAATCAACCTTGCTGGTCGAACTGTCGACACGCCTGGCACAGGACAAATACACCTGTTGCTGGTTGAGTGTGGATGCCGATGACAACGAACCTATCGTGTTCGCCAAATACCTGGTCTCGGCACTGCATCGCTTTGACCCCAAAGCGGCCGACAAGGAGCTGGCCTTCATCAAGGCCAACCCCACGCGCAACTACGATGCCCTGTTCGATGCACTGGTCGCC
>JASBUL010000130.1 GCA_030147945.1 Oceanococcus sp.
CGCCGCACCGTGGCCAGCACCTCCGGGTCAGACGGGTTCTGCGCCCAACGCGGCATCGCGGCGTCAAGCTCGGCCATGACTTCACGCGACTCCTCGATGAAGATTTCGCGGAATTCCGGATCAATGTCCTGCGCCTGCGGCGCGACACTGACCTCTTCGACCTCGTCCTCCACAACCTCCTGGCCGAGGCTGTCCTGGAAGGCGGCCAGATAACGCTCCACCTCATCCAGCAGATGCTCGGCGTTGGGCTGCTTCTCCTTGACCGCTTCGACGTAGTATTCAACCCCGGCAATCACGTCCGCCAGGCGATCGGCCAGGGCGCCACGCTGACGCGCCGGCGCAATGCGTTCGGCGACCAGCAAACTTTCGATATTGCGGATGACCTGGGTCGGGTGCTCGCTGCCAATCAGCTCGAAGCCCGACGCCATCTCGACCAGCATGGCACGCGCACTGGCCAGCGAGGCTTCCTGCCCGCGCGCGATGTACTGATCCAGTTCACTCTTGATGCGACTGATGTTGACCAGCGATTCGCGCAGCACGGCGCTGACGCCTTCACGCAGATCCTGGTGCGAACTTTCGCCTATCAGTTCGTCGCGCCCTGGCGGCATCAGCTCGGCTTCCAGGCCCTGCTCGATGCGAATCAGGGTTTCGGCCACATCCAGCCAGGCGCTTTCGTCACTGCTGCCCTGGAGCGAGGCAATCACATCGGCCTGCGAGCGGGCCAGTTGACCCAGCGCCTCCAGCCCCAGCACCATCAGGGTCGACGACACCGATTCCAGGCGACCAACCAGGCTTTCGCTGACCTCACCCAGCGTCTGCGAGCGCAGCGCCAGATCAATGCTGTCCTTGATGTCGCTGAGGTTGTGCCGAATCTCGCGGGTCACGGTCTGCAGCGAATCGATGCTCGGCTTGGACAAACGCTCGCGCAGCGTCTGCAAACGCGTGTAGGTCACATCGGCCCCGCCGAGGGCGAATTCCTCGCGGATACGCTCGACAATCAGATTCGGCTCTTCAGCCAGCGTGCCCAGATGCATGCACTGCGCGCCGAGACGACCGGCCGCCTTGGCCACCGCCTCTTCGCCATTGGCCGCCAGTGCCTTGGCGCACTGACCCGCCTTGGTGATCAGCTTGTGTACATCAGGATTGGCCAGCTCGGGTTCCTGGGCGAGGACCTCGCACATCAGAGTGACACCCTGCCAGCACAGATAAACCTGGGGATCGCGCGCCACGCTGGCCAGCTGTCCCGCGGCCTTGCCCAGCACCTGCAGGGATTTGTCGCGCTGCACGTCGCGGATCGCACCGAGCACGGCTTTCTGCATCACCGGCGCGGTCTTGCGGGCCAGCGCTTGCGACATGCCAGGCTTGCGCCGTGCGGGATCGTCGGGCGGCAGCACTTCAAAGCCGCGCACATCCATGAAGCGGCTGAACAGCACCGCCCGGGACTGTGCCGGCCCCCCGCGCGCAACCCGCAAATCATTGATATTTGGCGCAAAGACCAGGGGGTGATCGGTTTCCCCGTGGGCCAGCAATTCGATGTAATCGGACACCTGCAGGGTTGCCGCAACCAGCGCGGCAAAATTGGCCTCGCCATCTTCCACCGGCGTGTTAACAGCGAATTGCACCGTCTCGACCATTTCGCTGGCCAGCAGATACACGCTGTAGCACTGGATCACCGATGCAATGTTGGCGATCTGACGCAACTCACCGATGCATTGCTCGAGCAGCCCGACGTGCTCAGGACCCTCTTCCAGGTACGTCTCGATCAGTCCGCGGGCGCGTTGCAGCCCCTGCCCCAGATCACCCTGGACCCAGAACAGACCGCGATTGACGTCGCTTTGGGGTGCTTTCAAATCCATATCTACCCCCTACCTACGCACTGGCGTTCTGGAACACATCAGCCAGCGCCAGCTTCATGAAGCTGAACACCAGATACGCCTGCTGATCGCGCACGAAACTGCCAAGCAGAAATTCCTGCCAGTTGGCCGACTGTTTGGTGACCAGATCATTGCGCTGCTCGTGGCTGGCGAAGCGCCGGTAACCACTGACACCATCGACCAGAAATCCGGCCGGAATTTCCTCCGAATTGAGCACCATGAAACGGCTGCTGCGCGACACCACGCTGGGCTCGCCATCGAGCAGTTGGCGCAGATCGATCAGCGGCAACAGGCTGCCACGCACGTTGGCAATCCCGAGCAGCCAGGGTTTGGCGTTAGGCACACGGGAATAGGCCGGCACGGTAATGACTTCACGAATTTCTCGTTGCGGCGCCAGCAGCGCGTGCTCACCCAGCCTGAAGCCCAGCCCGACCCAGGCATCGCTGGCATCGGTGCCACCGACGTCGGTGAAACGCGTCTGCAGACGCTGATCCAGTTCGACCAGGAGGTGAAACGGATGATCAGCCAGCGCCCGGAGTTCTTGAACATCGGAACTGAGCATGACCTTATCCCGCGCGGTTGGGTTTGTGTGACTCGACCGCCGCAATCAACTCGTCGCGCGTGAACGGCTTGGTCAGATAGTGATCCGAGCCGACGATGCGCCCGCGTGCGCGGTCAAACAATCCGTCCTTGGAGGAGAGCATGATCACCGGCGTCTTGGCGAAACGCGGGTTGCCCTTGATCAGGGCGCAGGTCTGGTAGCCATCCAGCCGCGGCATCATGATGTCAACGAAAATCAGATCGGGCTTGAGTTCGGCAATCTTGGCCAGCGCTTCATACCCGTCGGTCGCAGCGGACACCTCGCATCCGGCCCTGGAAAGCAGGCTTTCGGCTGTCTTCCTGATGGTCTTGGAATCATCCACCACCATCACACGTACACCTGCCAAACCATCCACTTGACTGTCTGCCACCGAAGCTCCCCCTTAACTCTTCCGTGCACGCCGATGGGCTTCAAACAAAGGCGCTTTCGCAATTACAGATTGCCTGTTTTAGCACAGGCGGCGACGCTCTGTCGCCGCAACGGCAAGCCCGCGATTCCTGTGCGCCAACCGGCGTCCCGGTAGAATGCGCGGCCATGTTCCATCACACGCCTTGAAGCGCCACCCGATGAACGCTGAAAACAACCGCCCGCCGCGCCGCCTTGGCATCGTCATGGATCCGATCAGCGCGATCAAACCGGCCAAGGACACCAGCCTTGCCCTGCTGCTTGAAGCGCAGGCGCGCGGCTACCAGCTGCATTATCTGGAGATGGCCGACCTGTTTCTCGATGGCGGGCGCGCCGGCGGCGCTGCGCGCATGCTGACCGTGCGCGACTCGCTGGATGACTGGTACAGTCTGGCGCCGGCACAGAACATCTGGCTGGACGAACTGGACGTGATCCTGATGCGCAAGGATCCCCCCTTCGATCAGGAATTCCTGTATGCCACACAGATCCTGGATGTGGCGCAGCGTGGTGGCGCACGGGTGGTCAATGATCCGGCGGCGCTGCGTGATTTCAACGAGAAGCTGGCCCTGGCCCGCTACCCGCAGTTCACTGCTCCGACCCGGGTGGACCGCGACATGGGGCGCTTGCGGGCCTTTGTTGGCGAACACCAGGACACCGTCATCAAGCCACTCGACGGCATGGGCGGCGCTTCCATTTTCCGCCTGCGCGCGGGCGATCCCAACCTCGGCGTGGTGCTGGAAACACTGACCCAGCATGGCCAGCGCTACGCCATGATCCAGAAGTACCTGCCGGCGATCCGGGAGGGCGACAAGCGCATCCTGGTCATTGACGGCGAGCCCTGGCCCTACGCCCTGGCACGCATCCCGGCCGAAGGCGAATCACGCGGCAACCTCGCCGCAGGCGGGCGCGGCGTGGGCCGCGAACTGTCGCCCAGAGACCGCGAGATCGCCGAGGCTCTTGGTCCCGATCTGCGCGCCCGCGGCTTGCTGTTCGTTGGCCTGGATGTGATCGGCGACTATCTGACCGAGGTCAATGTGACCAGTCCGACCTGTGTGCGCGAGCTCGACAAGCAATACGGCAGCAACATCAGTGCACGGCTGTTCGAGGCCCTGGAACAACCGCGCACCGACACACTGCGCACATGAAACAGACGTTTATCGGCCTGGCGCTCTGCGCCATCCTGGCCTGGGGTGTGTGGCAGCAACGTCCGGCGCCGACACACAGCGATGTCACCCACCGCGAGCTGTTCGCACTCGGCACCCTGATTCAGATCTCGGTCGCCGGCGACATCGACGCCGCAGTGATGAATCAGGCCCAGGCCGCTCTGAATATGCTCGAGCAGCGCTGGTCGGTGCTGGGCGACGGCGAGCTCGCCCAGCTCAACCAGACGCTGCAGACACAGGCCCGCGCAGCTTTGCCAACGACACTGCACGACGGCTTTGTCGCCGCGCGCCAGTTGTGTCTGGACAGCGACGGTCGTTTCGATCCTGGTGTTGGTGATCTGGTCCGCCTGTGGGGCTTTGACGACGAAGATCACTTCCGAGACACACCGCCGCCGACACCGCAACTCAAAGCCGCCCTGCAGCAGCGCAGCAGCCTGTGCGACAGCGCCATCGATGCACAGTCCGTGGTCGTGGACCAGCCACCGGCACGCTTTGATTTTGGCGCCTCAGCCAAAGGGCGAGCCGTCGACGAGGTCATGAGCCTGCTGCGCGCCGAGGGCATCAACAACGCCATCATCAACGCTGGCGGCGACATCAAGGTCATCGGCCAGCGGGCACAGCGCGCCTGGCGCATCGGTATTCGTCATCCGCGGCCGCACGATGGCCGCACCATGCTGGCGTCGCTGAATGTGCATGACGGCGAAGCCATCTTCACCTCGGGTGACTACGAACGCTTCTTGATCCACGACGGCGTGCGCTATCACCACATCATCGATCCGCGCACGGGCTACCCAGCCCAAGGCAGCCAGTCGGCCACGGTCCTGCACAGCAGCGCCGAGCGCGCCGATGCAGCGGCCACAGCCCTGTTCGTGGCCGGGCCGACGGATGCAGCCAGCGTGATGCAAAACATGGGGGTCGAAGCCTGGCTGCTGGTGGACGCCAACGGCGACATCCACGCCAGCGATGCCATGCGCGCCCGCGTGGACGATCTGGCCGCGCCGTGACGCACGCCGATCGCATGCTGCTGATCGTTTTGCTGGTCGCCATCGGGGCCCTGTTTCGTGTGTACTGGACGCCGCCCAGGCCGGCAACCGAAGCGGTGCTGACCGGGCCGCAGCAGCGCCTTGCCCTGGATCTGAACCGCAACACTCAGGTCCATATCCATGGCCCCCTGGGTGACAGCGTGCTGGAGGTAGTCGACGGCGCCGTGCGTTTTGTGTCCTCGCCCTGCCGCCACCAGATTTGTGTGCGATCCGGCTGGCATCGCAGCGCCGGCGCGGTCGCGGCCTGTGTACCCAATCGCATCAGCCTAGTCTTGAGCGGTGGCGAACGTGAATTCGATGCCATCAGCTACTGACCCGCGCTTCGACGGTCTGGTCGCCGGCTACGCCGCCCTGGCCATCGTGATTCATATTCTTGAGGCGGGCCTGCCCTCCCCCATTCCGGGCATCAAACCCGGGCTGGCCAATGTGGTCACGCTGATCGTACTGCTGCGCCACGGCTGGACACTGGCGGCCTGGGTGGTGGTATTGCGCGTGCTCGTCAGCGCACTGCTGCTCGGCACCTTTCTCACTCCCACCTTCATACTCAGCCTGTCGGGCGCCTGCGCCAGCCTGGCGGCCATGGGCCTGGTGCATCTGGTGCAACGCCGTGCAGCCGTGTTCAGCGCATACGGTTACGCCATGCCCTCGGCATGCGCTCACATGCTGGGGCAATTTCTGGTCGCCTATGCCCTGTTTGTTCCCCACGCCGGTCTGCTCAAGCTGCTGCCGGTCCTGAGCGCAGCCGCCCTGCTGTTCGGCCTGTGCACGGCATGGCTGGCGATGCGCATCGTCGCCGCCATGGCGCCACCGACAGCACCGCCAAACCCGCCCGGGCCATGAACTTGTCGCCCACCGGCTTGCGGCCAGCCCCTGCAAACACGGATACTGTAGACATGCCCGAGGAATCGTTGCGCAATCAGTTCCTTATCGCCATGCCCAGCTTGGCGGACAGCAATTTTGAACGCTCGGTCAGCCTGCTTTGCGAACATGGCGATGACGGCGCACTCGGCCTGATCATCAATCGCCCCACCGACCTCAGCGTTGGCGGCATGTTCGAACATCTTGAGCTTGATGCCAGCGGACTCAGCCCGGCGCAGAGCGAAAGTCCGGTGTACTGGGGCGGGCCGGTGCAATCTGAACGAGGCTTTGTGCTGCACAGCCCGCTCGGCCAGTGGGAATCCAGCATCCTGGTCAGCCCGACACTCGCGGTGTCGACCTCGCGCGACATTCTTGCCGCCATTGGCGCCGGCCAGGGTCCCGACAGATTTCTCATCACCCTGGGCTATGCTGGCTGGGAAAGCGGACAGCTGGAACGCGAAATCATGGAAAACAGCTGGCTCAACACCGAAGCGAACCCGTCGATCATTTTCGACACGGCCAGCGACATGCGCTGGGATGCGGCGACCCGACTGCTGGGTATCGATCCGTCCAGTCTCAGCCACGACGCAGGGCACGCCTGAGCGTGGTCGCCCTGGGATTCGACTTCGGCGAAAAACGCATCGGCATGGCCATTGGCAACCAGACCACCGGCACCAGTCGCGCACTGGGCTGGATTCCGACCCCGCACAACGACGATGGCTGGCGTCGCATCACCGATGCCGTGCGTGAATGGCAACCGCAGATTCTGCTGGTCGGCGTGCCCCTGACCGAGGACGGCGGCAAGCAGCCCATGACCCGCAAAGCACGTCATTTCGGTCACCAGCTGCGCCAACGCTTTCAGCTACCGGTCCACGAGATCGATGAGCGCTACTCTTCGACCGCGGCCGATGCTGCGCTGATCGAGGCGCGCCGCGACGGACACAAATCCCGAAAACTTCAGCGTGGCGACACCGACAGCGCCGCCGCGTCCCTCATCGTTCAGCAGTGGCTGGATCAGGCATGAACCCGCAAATCGACGAACACGGTCAATTCCGCCACCTGCTCACCATCCAGGGCCTGAGCGCGGACAACATACACAGCATCCTGGATCGCGCCGAGAGCTTCGTGAGCAGCCCAGGCAGCGGCCCGCGCACCAGCGCGGAGCTCAAGGGCCGAACCATCGTCAATTTGTTCTTCGAGGCCAGCACGCGCACCCGCTCGGCCTTCGAACTGGCGGGCAAACGGCTCAGCGCCGATGTCCTCAACATGGATGTCGCGACCTCGTCCACCAGCAAGGGTGAGACCCTGCTGGACACCCTGAAAACACTGGAAGCGATGGACGTGGACATGTTCATCGTGCGCCACCACGCCAGCGGCGCCGCACAGTTCATCGCGCATCAGGTTCGCCCAGGCGTGGCGGTCCTCAACGCCGGCGACGGGCGTCATGCCCACCCCACCCAGGCCTTGCTGGATGTCTTCACCATTCGGCGCCACAAACCGGATTTTGAATCGCTGTCGGTCGCCATCGTCGGCGACATTCTGCATTCACGCGTGGCCCGCTCCGAAATCCGCGCGCTGCGCGCGCTCGGGGTTCGCGATCTGCGCGTCATCGGCCCCAGCACACTGTTGCCAGCAGGCCTGTCCGAGCTGGGCGCCCAGCCGGAAACCCGGATGGACCGCGGTATCGAAGGGGCCGACGTGATCATCATGCTGCGCCTGCAGAAAGAGCGCATGAGCGGCCACTTCCTGCCCGGCGCCGACGAGTTCTACCAGCGCTACGGTCTGACCCAGGCACGCCTGGCCAGTGCCAAACCGGATGCCCTGGTCATGCACCCCGGCCCGATCAACCGCGGCGTCGAGATCGAGTCACGCGTCGCCGATGGGCCACAGTCGGTCATACTCCAGCAGGTGCACCACGGTGTTGCCGTGCGCATGGCCATCATGTCGATGATTCTTGGACAATCCGGAGCGCGCCGATGAGCCTCACCCGCATCACAGATGTTCAGTGGCTCGACCCGCACGCCGAACACAGCGGTAAACCGGTGTCGGTGGATATCGACGCGGATGGCGCCCGCCTGAGTGGCTCCGGTGAGGCCGCAGCAAACATCGACGGACGCGGACTCTGGCTGATGCCGGCCATGCTCGATCTGGCCCAGCACCTGCCGCGTGCCGGCAACGCGGCCAGCGCCATTTCCGGTGAACTGCACGCCGCCTGGCGCAACGGTTTCCAAGCCGTGTGCGCCGCGCCTGACACCGACCCACTGGTCGACAATCCAGCAGCCATGGAGTGGATCATGCAGCATGTCGGCAATGGCCCGCAGCCTCAGGCCCGGCTGCATCTGATCGGCGCGCTGACCCAGGGGCTGGCCGGCAACCAGCTGAGCAACATGGCCAGCCTGCAGCAGGCCGGCTGTCATGCCCTGGGCCAGGGCGATGGCCCCATGCCGGACATCGGCCTGCTGCGCCAGGCCCTGCGCTACGCCGCCGACCTGGATCTGTGCGTGCACTTGAACCCCCACCTCAACACCACCTTCCCTGGCTGCGCCCATGACGGCGCGGTCGCTAGCCGGCTCGGCCTGGGCGGGATTCCCGCCGTCAGCGAAACCCTGGCCGTGGCCATGATCATCGCTCTGGTCGAAGACACCGGCTGCCGGGTGCATCTGAGCCGACTGTCCAGCGCCGGCGGTGTCGAACGCCTGCGCCAGGCGCAAGCCGCTGCGCTGCCGATCTCGGCCGGCGTCTCGATCTGGAACCTGCTGTACACCGATCAGGCCATCGCCGATTACGACGCGCGCTTTCATCTCAACCCGCCGCTACGCCAGGAGCATGACCGTCAGGCACTGCTCGCCGCGCTTCGCGACGGCACCATCAGCGTGCTCAGCAGCGACCACCGTCCAGTCGGTCAGGACGCCAAACTGGGCCCGTTTGCGGACACGCAGGCCGGGGCCAACGGCATCGACGGCTTTATTGCCGCGCTGGTCAAACTCGCCCGCGACGAACAGATCGCCCCGGCAACCCTGGCGCGCTGCACCAGCAGCGCCCCCTGCGCGGTGATTGGCGCGCCCCCGAACCATGGTGACTGGCTGCTGGTCGACCCGCAGCAGTCCTGGACAATGCAAGCACACAACGTGCACAGTGCGAGCGCTCACACGCCGTGGCTGGGTCAGGCGATGCAAGGGGCCATCGCCGGACGTATCCGTCATGGCCGCTGTGAGATTGACGAAGGCTGGCGCGGCCGGCTTGGTGTATAGTTTTTTGAATTGACAACGCACGCTGCAGGGAGAGACTTGAACATGGCACGCGTTCTTATCGTCGACGACTCGCCGACGGAATTGATGAAGTTGCGCGGATACCTGGAAGCCGAGGGGTTTCAGGTGGTCGAAGCCAGTTCGGGGGACGATGCCATCGCAAAGTCCAAGGCTCAGCGCCCGGACATCATCGTGATGGATGTGGTGATGCCAGGCATGAACGGATTTCAGGCCACGCGTACGCTCAGCCGCGACCCGGACACCAAAGATGTTCCGATCATCGTGTGCTCGAGCAAGAGTCAGGAAACCGACAAACTGTGGGCCAAGCGTCAAGGCGCTGCCGACTACGTGGTCAAGCCGGTCAAAGGGCCTGATCTTCTGTCCAAGATCAAGGCGCTACTGAACTAGCCAGTCAAGCACCTGCCAATCTGCTTCGGGGGGAACCATGGCACAAGCGAAAGGCGCAGCAGGAAGTCGACGCGAGTTTTTGCTGCTTATTCTGGCCGTCGTCTTTCTGGCCGCGACCTTGGGTGTATACGTCTACACTCAGGAAACCGCCCGTCACGACCAGGAATACGTCAATCTGGCACGGTCTGCACAGCAGCAGGCCACCGATCTCGGCAAACTGGGGGCCGATGCCTCGCGCGGGATCACGCCTGACTTCCGTCTGCTTGAGGGCGCGCAAGCCAACCTGACGGATGCAATCGACTTCATTCGCAATGGCGATGAACTGATCGATCTGCCACCGGCGCCAGGCGCGGTGCACGAATCCCTCGACTTCCTGGAAGAGTCGTGGGCCGAGATGAACGAGGGCGTGAACACCATGCTCGACGGTCGCAGCGCCTTCCTGACCGCCGATCAGTACGTCTATCAGATTGATGACACCGCCGCGCAGATCGCCGAAGCCACCGAACAGCTGGTGCAACGCCTCGTCGATATCCGCGCCCCCGGCAACGTGATCAGCCTGGCTGCCGAGCAGGCCTTGCTGCTGGAGCGCCTGCGCACCCGTGCACGACGCGTCATCGGCGCCGGACGTGGCGCCGACATCACTGCTGAGCGCCTGGCCGAAGACACTCAGGCCTTCGCCAGCAATAACAATCAGCTGCGCAACAGCGTGGCGAATCGTGACGCACGCGCCGCAGAGCTGATCAAGCAATCGACCAATCTGTTCACCCGGGTCAACGAAGGGGTTGCCGGCATCCAGGGCGTCGCCTCGGACATCGCTGAGGTCCAGGAATCATCGGCCCTGCTGTCACGTCTGGGCACGGAAGTGCTGGCCTCGGCCATCGACGTGGAAGACGCCCTGACCCAGTTGCGCCAGAGCCGTCCGATCAAGCCGGTTCTGATCTACGTGTTCGCCGGCCTGTCTGCCCTCTCGCTGCTGCTGTTTGTTGCCATCTTCCTGTTCAACGTGCGTCGTCGTCAGGTTGCGGCAGAAACATCCGAGCGCAAGCAGCAGGAGGCCATTCTGACCCTGCTGGATGACATCTCCAATCTGGCCGATGGTGACCTCACCACCTCAGTGACGGTGACCGAGGACTTCACCGGGGCCATCGCAGACTCGATCAACTTCACCATCGAAACCCTGCGCACCCTGGTCGGCACGATTAACAACACCGCACGCCAGGTGACGGACGCCGCGTCCTCGACCCTGGACACGGCGACCTCACTGAACCAGGCCAGCCGCTCGCAGAACGACCAGATCGGTTCGGCCGCAGAATCGATCACCCGCATGACCGAAAGCATGCAGGAGATGTCGCGCGAAGCAGAGCAGCTGGCTCAGCAGGCTGAAACCTCACTGCAAACCGCCCGTTCGGGTGGTGAAACGGTGCGTTCGACGATCACCGGGATGGAAGCCCTGCGCGAGCAGATTCAGGACACCTCCAAGCGCATCAAGCGTCTGGGTGAGTCCTCGCAGGAAATCGGCAACATCATCGAGTTCATTAACGACATCTCCGAGCAGACCAATACCCTGGCGCTGAACGCATCGATCCAGGCCGCCATGGCCGGGGAATCGGGCAAAGGCTTCGCGGTGGTCGCAGACGAAGTCCAGCGCCTTGCAGAACGTGCCAGTTCGGCAACCAAGCAGATCGAAGCCCTGGTCAAAACCATTCAGGCCGATACCAACGAGGCCATCATCTCGATGGAGCGCTCGACCGCGAACGTGGTGGCCGGCTCCAAGTCGGCACAGACCGCAGGTGGCGCACTGGAACGTATCGAGAGCTTCGCATCCGAGCTGGCCCGACTGATTCAGCAGATTGCCGGGACCTCAAGCGAGCAGGCCAAGGTGGCATCCGGCCTGAACGAAACCATGACCCAGCTGCGCACCATCGCCAACCAGACCGCTGATTCGGCTGACCTGACCGCATCGCGTACCCGCGAGCTCACCACGCTGTCCGAACAGATGCGTGAATCGGTCTCCGGCTTCCGTCTGCCTGGCGACGACATCGAAGACGACTTCAGCGACATGGCCGACTTCGACGACATGGATACCGAACAAGCGGCCTGAAAACCCGCCGAATAAAAAAACCGCCATCCGGCGGTTTTTTTCGCTCCCAATCCGGAATCGCTCAGGTAAATGCGATGCGCGACTCCAGATTGGCTGCCGAATCAGCATTGGCAAGGGCCTCTTCCTTGCTGATGCGACCATCCTTGTACAAGGCAAACAGTGCATCGTCGAAGGTCTGCATGGCGCGATCCTGGCTGTCTGCCATGGTTTCCTTGATGCCATCCACCTCACCGCGCAGAATCAGCTCTGCGATGTACGGTGTATTGATCATGACCTCGACGGCCGCACAACGCTTGCCCTCGACGGTCCGCACCAGACGCTGCGAGATGATCGCGCGCAGATTGATCGAAAGATCCATGTACAACTGCGCCCGCAAATCTTCCGGGAACATGTTGATGATGCGCTGCAGGGTCTGATACGCATTGTTGGCATGCAGGGTGGAGATACACAGGTGACCGGTACCGGCCAGCTGAATCGCTGCCTCCATGGTTTCCCGGTCGCGAATTTCCCCGACCAGTATCACGTCAGGCGCTTCACGCAACGAACTCTTGAGCGCGGCCGCATAGCTGTGCGTGTCCTGCCCGATTTCACGCTGGTTGACGATCGACTTCTTGTTGGGATGCAGAAACTCAATCGGATCTTCAATCGTCAGGATATGTCCGCCGGCGCTTTCGTTGCGATGATCCAGCATGGCGGCCAGGGTGGTCGACTTGCCTGAGCCGGTTGCCCCGACCATCAGCAACAGACCACGCTTGCGCATGATCAGATCCTTGAGCGAAACCGGCACACCCAGCTCATCAACGGTCGGCACCTTGGACTGCACATAGCGCAGCACCATGGACACGTTGCCACGCTGGTTGAAGATGTTGACGCGAAAACGCCCCAGCCCGCCGGCTTCGGTGGCCAGGTCAATCTCCAGATTCTCTTCGAAGGTGGCCTGCTGGTCCGGCGTCATGATGCTGTAGGCCAGTTCCTTGATCAGGTCCTTGGTCATCAGCTGCTTGCCGATGGCAAACATGTTGCCGTCGACCTTGAGCATGGCCGGCGAACTGGTGGTAAAGAAAATGTCCGAAGCGTTCTTCTCGACGGCCAGTTTGAGATAGGGAATGAGCTTCATCATGGCGTCATTCTCCCAGCGGACGTGAAGGCGCACGGCGCGCGGCGATCTCTTCCTCGTCCTCCAGCATGGTCATCTTGCGCACGCTTTCGTCGTCCATCAGATCGGTTGCGGCGCGCTTGCTTTCCAGCTTGATCCGCAAACGCAGCTCGTTCTTCGAGTCGGCATTGCGCATCGCTTCTTCGTAATTGATCTGGCCGGACTCGAACAGCTCGAACAGGGCCTGGTCAAAGGTCTGCATGCCCTGATCCGCCGAACGTTTCATGACGTCCTTGATCTGCCCGACCTCGCCCTTGAAGATGAGGTCCTGAATCAGCGGCGAGTTGATCATCACCTCGACCGCCGGCACACGCCCGCCACCGTCCTTGCGCAGCAGACGCTGGGCCAGAATGCCCTTGAGGTTCAGCGACAGGTCCATGAGCAACTGTTCGCGCTTTTCTTCCGGGAAGAAGTTGATGATGCGATCCAGCGCCTGGTTGGCGCTGTTGGCGTGCAGTGTGGCTAGGCACAAATGCCCAGTTTCAGCAAAGTTGATGGCATGTTCCATCGTTTCGCGCGCCCGGATTTCCCCGATCAGGATGACATCCGGGGCCTGACGCAGCGTGTTCTTCAGCGCGGCTTCCCAGGAATCCGTATCCACGCCGACCTCACGCTGAGTCACCACGCAGCCGCGGTGCGGATGCACATACTCGACCGGATCCTCAATCGTGATGATGTGGCCCTTGGTGCGTTCGTTGCGCACCCCGATCATGCCGGCCAGCGAGGTCGACTTACCCGAGCCGGTGCCCCCCACCATGAGCAGCAGGCCGCGCTTTTCCAGAATCAGATCTGCCAGTATCGGCGGCAACCCGAGATTGTCGAACTTGGGAATCTCGGTCTCGATCGTACGCATGACCGCCCCGGCGGCGCCCTGCTGCACGAAGACATTCACACGAAAACGCCCGATGTCACCAGGGCTGATCGCGAAGTTGCACTCGTTGGTCGCCTCAAACTCCTTGAGCTGGCGGTCGTTCATGATCGCACGCACGATCATGGCCGAAGCTTCGGCATTGAGCGGTTTGTCCATCATCGGCGTCATCTGACCATCAATCTTCATGGCCGGCGGAAAACCGGACGTGATGAACAAATCCGACGCATTTTTCTGTTTCATCAGGCGCAGCAACTGCTGCACCAGACGTATCGCTTGATCGCGTTCCATGGGCCTCTCCGCGTCTGTGGCCTAGAAGTCGTTGGGGTTCATGGCCTTCTGCTTGGCCGCATCGCGCGTGATCTGACCTTTGCGAACCAGGTCCTTGAGACACTGATCAAGGGTCTGCATGCCATCACGCTGACCGGTCTGGATCGCCGAATACATCTGCGCGATCTTGTTCTCGCGGATCAGATTTCGAATGGCCGGCGTACCGATCATGATCTCGTGCGCCGCCACACGGCCACCGCCATTGCGCTTGAGCAAGGATTGCGAAATAACCGAGCGCAGCGACTCGGACAACATGGCGCGGATCATATCCTTCTCCGCAGCCGGGAACACATCGACGATACGGTCGATGGTCTTGGCCGCCGAGCTGGTGTGCAGGGTGCCGAACACCAAGTGACCTGTTTCTGCGGCGGTGAGGGCCAGGCGGATGGTTTCCAGGTCGCGCATTTCGCCGACCAGAATCACATCGGGGTCTTCACGCAGGGCCGATCGCAACGCCTCGTTGAAACCCAGCGTGTCACGGTGAACTTCACGCTGGTTGATCAGGCAGCGCTTGGATTGGTGCACGAACTCGATCGGGTCCTCAACCGTGAGGATATGACCGTAGTCGTTTTCATTGATGTAGTTGACGATCGCCGCCAGCGTGGTCGATTTACCGGAACCGGTCGGCCCGGTCACCAGCACGATGCCGCGCGGCGTTTTGGCGATGTCCTGAAAGATCTTCGGCGCATTGAGATCTTCCAGCGTGAGGATTTTTGACGGAATCGTACGAAACACCCCGCCGGCACCACGGTTGTGGTTGAACGCATTCACGCGGAAACGGGCAACACCTGGAATTTCAAAGGAAAAGTCGGTTTCCAGAAATTCGTCGAAATCCTTGCGCTGCTTGTCGTTCATGATGTCGTACAACATGTCATGAACTTCCTTGTGCTCCATGATCGGGACATTGATGCGGCGCATGTCACCATCCACGCGAATCATCGGTTCCATGCCCGCCGACAGATGAAGGTCCGACGCCCCCTGCTTGACGCCAAACGTCAACAACTGCGCAATATCCATGCTGTTCCCCACCAAAGCTTCAATGACTTCCACAAAGCTATCGGCAAACGCCGACACTGGCAACCAGATCACGCCTCGGCTTGACCAATTGCGTGAGCGCATCGAACGCGCCTGCGATGCCAGTCACAGAAACCCCGCCGAGGTCAGCCTGCTTGCGGTCAGCAAGACACAGCCGGTCGACGCGCTGATGGCCGCTTACAACAGCGGCCAACGCGCATTCGGCGAGAATTATCTGCAAGAAGCTGAAGGCAAGATTGATGCCCTGCCCGAGGACTGCGAATGGCATTTCATCGGCCCGATTCAATCGAACAAAACGCGCACCATTGCGGAACGCTTTGACTGGGTGCACAGCGTCGACCGCCTGAAGATTGCGCGCCGCCTGAGTGAACAGCGCCCTCCATCTGCGCCACCGCTGAAGATCTGCCTGCAAGTCAACATCAGCGGCGAGGCCAGCAAATCCGGCGTCGAGCCCGATCAACTGGCGGCGCTGTATCAGGCCGTAGCTACACTGCCACAGCTGCAGGTCATGGGCCTGATGAGCCTGCCCCGCCCGACCGACGATCCCGAACTGCAACGCCAGGGCTTTCGCCAGTTGCGCGAGTTGCGGGACAATATCTATCCGCAGGCGCCGGTGCTCTCCATGGGCATGTCACAGGATCTGGAGGCGGCGGTCGCCGAAGGCAGCACCCTGCTGCGCATCGGCACCGCTTTATTCGGTCCGCGCGCGCCCAACCAAACCGCTCAGGATTCCCGCGCATGAACCAGGATGAGACGAAACAGGCCGCCGCCGAGGCCGCCATTGAACACGTCGAAGACGACACCATCGTCGGCGTTGGCACCGGTTCCACCGTCAATTTCTTTATTGATGCGCTGGCCCGGATCAAGGGTCGCATCGAAGGCGCGGTGTCCAGTTCACAAGCCTCAACCGAGCGCATGCGCGCACTGGGCATCCGGGTTCTGGATCTGAACGAGGCGGGGCCGCTGCCGCTGTACGTCGATGGCGCGGATGAAACCAATGCGCATCGCCAGCTGATCAAGGGTGGTGGTGGCGCGCTAACACGGGAAAAAATTGTCGCCGCCGCCAGCGAAAAGTTCGTCTGCGTGGTCGACGCGAGCAAAAAGGTTGGCGTGCTCGGTGAATTCCCGCTGCCGCTGGAAGTGATCCCGATGGCACGCAGCTATGTCACCCGCGAAGTCGCCAAACTCGGCGCGCGCCCGGTGCTGCGCAGTGGCTTTGTCACCGACAACGGCAATGACATCCTTGATCTGCACGGACTGTCCATCGTCAATCCGCCGGAACTGGAAGAACGCATCAATCAGATCGTGGGTGTGGTGTGCTGCGGCCTGTTCGCTCAGCGCCCAGCCGACGAAGTGATCATGGCCACTCCCGACGGATTGCAGGTTTTCTAGGGCCTGTTAACAGGCCCTAAGAACCCAGACGCTGGCGCAGCTTTTCGAGACGCTCAAGCGTTCCGACATCGGTCCACAGGCCGGTGTGATGTTCACCGCTGATGCGTCCTGATTGCATGGCCGCGCGCAGCAGCGGGGCCAGGGCAAAGCGCCC
>JASBUL010000001.1 GCA_030147945.1 Oceanococcus sp.
TCGGCACAGGGCTCTGTCCCCCGCGCCGCTACGCGGTACCTTCCACCGCGCGCTGCTTGGTGAGGTCGGCGCGACACGACTTCCTGTCGTGGCGCACCTCAATCCGCCATCCGTGGCGGATTGACCTCAGTCGCAACGCCCGGCTCCAGCGCTCCTCCTGAATGAGCCCTGTGCCGATTGCACAACCTTCATTGCAGCAGACGCACGCTGTGATGCTTGGCTTCAGGGCTGTCGCCGACAGGACGTCGGCGCCAGAGCCCCCATGGATGGGTTCACGGCGTCCCTGGAGCCAAGCATCACAGCGTGCTCACCCGCGAGCCTCACGCGGCATCCCCAGCCCCCGCTCGGCAATCAAATTCAGTTGAATCTCGTTGGTCCCGCCGTAAATCGTGTCTGCCCGCGAGAACAGATAGACCTGCTGCAGGCGCAGGATATCGATGTCATCCGAGGGCACATCACCCAGCGGCCCCAACACATCCATCGCCAGTTCACCCAGATCGCGATGCCAGTTCGACCAGTAATATTTGTAGATCAGCGCCTCGCGCCCCAGGCTCATGCCGTGACTGTCACCAGCCAGCATGCGCAGCGCGTTGTAGCGCATCACCCGCAAACCTGACCAGGCCCGGGCAATGCGATCGCGGATCAACGCATCCCCGGCCAGCCCTGCAGCCGTGGCCGCCTTGATCGCCAGCTCCAGTTCGTGGGCAAAATGCATCTGCTGCCCCAGCGTCGAAACACCGCGCTCGACCGCCAGCAGGCCCATCGCCACTTTCCAGCCATCACCCGGCGCGCCGACCACATCCTCGGCTTTGGCCACCGCGGCATCGAAGAACACCTCGTTGAATTCACAACTGCCCGACAGCTGCCGGATCGGACGGATCTCAATACCGGGCTGATCCAGCGGCATCAGCAGAAAGGTCAGCCCGTGCCGGCCTACACTGCCCGGCTCGCTGCGTGCCAGCACGAAAATCCAGTCGGACTCATGGGCCAGCGAGGTCCACACCTTTTGCCCCTTGACCCGCCAGCTGCCATCCGCTTCCTGCCAGCATTTGGTCTGAACATTGGCCAGATCCGAACCCGCGGACGGCTCCGAATAACCCTGCGCCCAATACGTGGTACCGGCCACAATGCCGGGCAGAAAACGCGCGCGCTGATCCGGCGTGCCGTAGGCGATCAGGGTTGGCCCAAGCAGCCCCTCACCGATGTGGCCCATACGACCAGGACCGCCGGCACGTGCGTACTCTTCATGGAAGATCACCTGCTGCTCAATGGACAGGCCGCGCCCACCATGCGCTTGCGGCCAACCCACACAGGTCCAGCCACCACGCGCCAGTTCCTGCTCCCAAGCTTTGCGCAGCTCCGGCCAGGCCTCTTCGTCGCCAGGTCCGCCACGGTATTTCAACGGCGCGAACTCGCCGCTCAGATGCGTGTGCATCCAGTCAGCGATTTCCGCGCGAAACGCTTCGTCTTGCGCTGTCGGTTTCAGGTCCATGACATCAATCCAGCAAGGCCGAAGCAATCGCAGCGCGCTGCGCCTGCGGATTGCCCAACCAGTGCGCGGACGCCTGCCCACGCTTGAAAAACAACTGCGGGTCGTATTCCCAGGTGAAACCCACACCACCGTGCAGCTGGATCGCCTCACCGGCGCAGTACTGCAAAGCTTCGGTGGCCAGCGCGCGCGCAGCCGCCACGTCCAGCTTCAGCCCCGCCTCCTGACCGGCCGCCACCGCCGCCGCGCCGTACACGGCCGAACGCGCCGCTTCAATCTGAATCATCATCTGCGCGGCGCGATGCTTGACCGCCTGAAACGACCCCACCGGCCGCCCGAACTGCTTGCGCTCGGCCACATAGGCCACCGTCAGATCAAGGCAGCGCTGCGCACCGCCCAGCTGTTCAGCGGCGATGTACAGACTGACCAGTGCATTGCAATGTGCCAGCTGAGCCGACAGGTCTGCACCGTCACAACGGCGCGCCGGCACCGCAGACAAACAGGCCTGCGAGAAACGCCGGCTGCTGTCCCAGGTGGTGTGCATCTCGAAACTCAGCGCCGTCGCCTCAACCACAAACAGACCCAGCTCATCACCCGCACGGGCCACGACCAGCAGCTGATCCACATCCTGGGCATCCGGCACACGCGCCAGCGTGCCGCTGAGCAACCAACGCTCACCATCGCTTTGCGCACTGACCTCGCTAGCCAGAAAACCTTCAGCCACACTCGGCAAAGCCATGCTCATGCGGCACTGTCCGGCAGCCAGCTGCGGCAACAGATCCTCGCGCACAGCATCGTCACCGCACTGTGCAAGCACCGTCGTGGCGACACACACCGACGAAAAGAACGGCGCACACAGCAAGCGGTAACCGGCCTGTTCTTGGACCAGCATCACCTCCACAGCACCCAGCCCAAGACCACCCCAGACTTCCGGCACCGCCAGACCGCACCAGCCCAGTTCCTCGGCCAGCGACCGCCAGACTTGCGCGTCATAGCCCTGCGCGCTGTCCATCGCAGCACGCACCGCTTCCGAGGTACAGGCATCGGCCAGAAACGTTTCGGCCGCCTCGCGGATCATGGCCTGCTCTTCCGTCAGCGCAAAATTCATTTCAACTCACCTCTTACCAGGCGCCGGAGTGCGCTGCGATGCTCTAGCTTCGGAACGTGAAAAACAGGATGTTTTTCCCGTAGCCCCCATGGATGGGTTCACGGCAGTCCGAGGCAAGAGCATCGCAGCGCTCAACATCCAGCGCTTAGGTCCCGTAAACCTTCTGCGCCTGCGGCGACGTTTCAATCAACTCACGCACCACATCGGTCAGCTCGGCCGGCTCCCAGCGCGCCTGCTTGTCCTTGATCGGCCCGGTCTTCCAACCACTGGCAATCGACAGCTGACCACCCTGGCTCTCGAACACCTTGCCGGTGCACTCCGCCGACAGCTCAGAACACAGCCACACCACAATCGGGGCCACATTGGCCGGGTCGAAGAAATCGAAGGATTCACCGTCCGGCTTCTTCATCATGTCGGCAAAGACCTCCTCGGTCATACCGGTGCGCGCCGCCGGGGCCAACGCATTCGCGGTGATCCCGTAGCGTCGCAACTCCGCCGCCTGCACCAGCGTCATCGTCGCCACACCACCCTTGGCCGCCGCGTAGTTGGTCTGCCCGACCGAACCCTGCAGCCCCGCACCGGATGAGGTGTTGATGATGCGACCACCCACGGTGACGCCTTCCTTGTGCAGATCGCGCCAGCGATTGGCCAGGATGTTGGCCAGGCAGAAATGGCCGCGCAGATGCACCCGAATCACATCATCCCAATCCTGCGCCGACATCTTCAGGAACATGCGATCACGCACGATGCCGGCGTTGTTGACCACCGCATGCACCTCACCAAAGGCCGCCAGCGCCGCATCAACAATGCTCTGCGCCCCCGCCATGTCGGTGATGTCGCCACTGTTGGCCAGCGCCTTGCCACCCTGCGCCGTGATCGCATCGACCACCGCCTGCGCGGCATCCAGCCGAATATCGTTGACCACCACATTGGCGCCCTCAGCCGCCAACGCCTCGGCGTAAGCCTTGCCCAAACCACCACCAGCGCCGGTGATGATCACCGTACGGTTATTGCAAATTCCCATAATTCCAAACCCCTGATATGTCGAGCGTCCCAACGCCGCGTCCAGAGCGAGGAAGTGCCTGGAACTCCTGTTTCAGGACTGTCAGAGGCCTGGACGGCCGATGACAAGCGATACAAGGACGTACTTGAGCGAGTCCTGAAACAGGAGTTCCAGGCGCTCACTTCGGAAACTACAAACGTTCGATGATCGTCACGTTGGCCACACCACCGCCTTCGCACATCGTCTGCAGCCCATAACGGCCACCCGTGCGCTCCAGCTCATGCAGCAGCGTCGTCATCAACTTGGTGCCGGTCGCACCCAGCGGATGGCCCAAGGCAATCGCCCCGCCATTCACATTGGTTTTCTCATGCGGATAGCCGGTTTCCTTGAGCCACGACAACGGCACCGGCGCGAAAGCCTCATTGATCTCAACCAGATCAATCTGATCCAGCGACATACCGCTGCGCTGCATCGCCCGCTCGGTCGCCGGGATCGGCGCCGTCAGCATGTAGATCGGATCGTCGCCCATCACTTCCATGTGCACGATGCGCGCACGCGGTGTCAGGTTGTAACGCTTGAGCGCGGCTTCCGACACCACCAGCACCGCCGATGCACCGTCACAGGTCTGGCTGGCCACCGCCGCCGTCAGCGTGCCGCCTTCGGCCAGCACATCCAGCTCGGCCATCTTCTCCAGCGAGGTTTCACGCGTGGTCTCGTCCATGGCGAAATCGCCAACCGGGACAATCTCACGATCAAAACGCCCCTCCTTGATCGCCTGGATGCCGCGACGATGCGACTCCAGCGCAAACTCCTCCATCTCGCGGCGGCTCAGATTCCATTTCTTGACCATCTTCTCGGCGCCGTAGAACTGCGACACCGGCTCATCCCCGAAACGCTCGGTCCAGCCCGTGCTGCCCGAAAACGGATCAGAAAAGCCCAGCGGCTTGGCCGCCAGCATGGCCGAGCCGATCGGAATCTGGGTCATGGTCTGCACGCCACCGGCGATGACCACATCATTGACCCCGGCCATGATCGCCTGAGCGGCGAAGTGCACCGCCTGCTGGGACGAGCCGCACTGCCGATCCACCGTCACGCCGGGCACCGACAATGGACCACCGGCGGTCAACCAGCAGGTTCGCCCGATGTTGCCGGCCAGCGGACCAATCGCATCGACGCAGCCGAACATGACGTCGTCGTAGTCGTCGGCCGGAATCGCATTGCGCTCAAGCAGTGCCTTGATCACATGCGCGCCGAGATCGGCGCCGTGCATATGTGCCAGCGAACCTTTGCGACGTCCGGTCGGGGTCCGCACTGCGTCTACGATATAGGCATGTGCCATGGTTTTATCCTGTGTTGCGAGGCGCGCAGCCGTCAGGCCATGCGCCGGGTGAGTCGTGGTCGCGCCGCGACCTAGAACGTGGTGCCGGGGCCGATCTGTGCGTCAGCCGCAAACAAGGCTTGGGCCACACGCTGCTTGTGAAACAGGCGATCGCCCCAGAACGATTCCAGCGCCCACGCGCGTTTCATGAACATCTGCAGATCGGCTTCCCAGGTGTAGCCCATGGCACCGTGCGCCTGCATGGCATTGCGGGCGGCCAGCAGCGCCGCCTCGGCACAGGCCAAGCGGGCATGCGAGACCTTGGCTTCGAGCGTCGCATCGCCATGCTGCAAAGCATAGGCAGCCCGATGCAGCACCGGTCGCGCGAACTCGATCTTGACCGCGATATCGGCCATCTGATGTTTGATCGCCTGGAATGACCCGATCGGCTTGCCGAACTGCTTGCGCTGGGCCGAATAATCCACCCCCAGATCGAGCATGCGCTGGGCCAGCCCGACCATCTGCGCCCCGACCGCCACCGCCGCACGGTTGACCGCCTGAGCCCAGATCGCCTTGCCGCTGGCGGCATCGCACACCCGGGTGGCGTCACTGGGCGTCCAGTCGAGCTTGTACAGGCGGCGCGACGCATCAATGCTGGGGTTCAATTCCAGCCCCACCTGATCCGGCGTGGCCGCATGCACTTCATCGTTGTGCCAGAGCAGAATCAGATCTGCGATCTGGGCATCGTGCACCAGCGGGTTGAGCGGGTGCGAAATGGCCAGGCGCGCCTTGCCTTCACACATCCGCCCCAGCCATTCGCTCTTGAACGCTTCATCCTCCAGGGCCGCCACTATCCCGACCCCGACATAAGCGGCATCAGACAGCGAATCAGGAATGCCGTGATAACCCACTTCCTGCAGCAGCAGCACCCAGTCGAGGTCGCCCTGCTGAAGCCCGCCGTAGGCTTCGGGCACCGACAGTGCGGTCAGGCCCTGCTCGGTGATCTTCTGGCGCATCTCCGGCGAACGGCCCGAATCGGTGGTTTCCCAGTGCTCACGCAGCACTTCGGGCGCGGCTTGCACAACGAGAAAACTGCGCACCGCGTCGCGGAACTGAACCTGTTGATCATCAAAAGAAAAATTCATGGCCAGCTCCTTACGCGCGGGGCATGCCGAGCATGCGTTCGGCGATGATGTTGCGTTGAATTTCGTTGGTACCGGCGTAGATCGGCCCGGCCAGCGAGAACAGGAAGCCGTCCAGCCACTGAGCAATACCTTCGGCCCGCGGTGCATGCGGCATCAGCTCGGCGCGCGCGCCGAGTATGCTCATGGCCGTCTCGTGCATCTTGACGTCCAGCTCCGACCAGAAAATCTTGTTGGTGCTGGCCTCGGCACCGATCTTGGCGCCCTTGGCCAAACGCGACGCGGTGGCATAGGTGGCCAGGGTGTATGCCTCGGCATCCATCCAGCATTTCATCACCGCATCACGAATCGCGGGGTCGGCGTCGCAGCGTTCACGGTTGGCCTGATACAGGGCAACAAGATCAGCCGCGGTTTTCTGAAAACGCGCCGGCGAGCGCAGCATCAGACCGCGCTCGAATCCGGCCGTGGCCATGGCAATGCGCCAGCCTTCGCCCTCACCCCCAAGCAGATTGTTGGCCGGTACACGCACATTGTCGAAAAAGATTTCGGCAAAGCCCGGCAGGCCGTTGAGCTGACGAATCGGACGCACCGTGATGCCCGGCAGATCCAGCGGCATGAGGATGAAGCTCAACCCATGATGACGTGAGGAACCCGATTCGCTGCGGAACAGGCCGAACAACCAGTCGGCATACACCGCGCGGGTTGACCAGATCTTCTGGCCATTGATGACAAACTCATCGCCCTCGCGCCGCGCCGTACTGCGAATGGCCGCCATGTCCGAACCGGCGCCCGGCTCAGACCAGCCCTGCGCCCAGGTGTCTTCGCTGGTTGCCATGCGCGGCAGAAAACGAGCCTTCTGTTCGGCTGTGCCGTATTCCATCAGGGTCGGCGCAAGCAGGAAGATTCCGTTCTGGTTGACCCGCCCAGGCGCACCGGCGCGCCAGTATTCTTCCTCGAAGATCAGCCACTCGATCAGATCGGCGCCCAGACCGCCCAGGTCCTTGGGCCAGGTCACTGCGCTGTAACCCTGGCTGGCCAGCTTGGCCTCCCACTGACGGTGTGCGGCGAAGCCTTCTTCGGTGTCGAAGCTGGGCAACGGCGCGCTCGGCACATGGGCTTCAAGCCAGCCACGCACGGTGGCGCGAAACTGCTGCTGCTCTTGGGTGTAATTCAGGTCCATCAGTCGAAACTCGCTTCCCGTTTTTCCACGAAGGCCTTGCGTGTCTCCGCTGAATCCTTGCTGGTGTAAGCCTGCAGCGTGAAACCCTGCTCCCAGCGGTACTTGTCTTCCAGATTGCCGTCCTCAATGCCGTTGAGGGATTCCTTGGCCAGGCGAATCATGGTGGTGCTCTTGGCCGCGATCTGGCGGGCGATCTCAAGCGCGGTCTCGCGCAGCGCCTCCGGCGCCACAACCTTCTCCACCGCACCCAGACGGTAGGCTTCGGCCGCATCAATCGGCTGGCCGGTGAAATACATCATGCGCACCTTCTGCACACCGAACAGGCGCTGCAAATGCGCCCCGCCGCCCATCGCGCCGCGGTCCACTTCCGGCACGCCGAAGCTGGCGTTGTCAGCCGCCACCACGATGTCAGCCGCGCCGGTGATGCCGATGCCACCACCGAGCACAAATCCGTGCACCGCAACGATCACCGGCACCGGATTACGGTGCACCGCTTCAAAGCTGCGGTAATTGCCGGCGTTGACATCAACGATGCGCTCCGGATGCGCGTTGAGCTCCTTGATGTCGACACCGGCACAGAAGCCGCGCCCTTCGGCGCGGATCACGATCACGCGCACCCCATCGGTGGAACCCAGCCGCTCGATCTCGTCGGCCAGTGCATGCCAGCCCGCGCTGTCCAGCGCATTCACCGGCGGTTGATTGATGACCAGTTCGGCGATGCCCTGGTCTATGAAAGTCTGAAACGTTGAGCTCATCCGCTGCCTGTGTTGTCGGGCGCGGAACAGACCCGCACCGTTTGTTTTTGATCGGCAAGCAGTATCGAAGATCAGGGCCCGGGCAGCTTCATCCTTTAGGGTGAGTGACCAGGCCAGGCGAGGCCGCAAGATGAGCAGAACCTCCCATCCGGTTCATGCCGGCTGCAGTGGCGGGCTGTCACGGTGTGACGCATCATCGGCCAGCTGCAGATGATGACTGATCCGCCAAATATGGTGACTGACACGACTCAGCCAGCGGTCTGAATCCAGCCGCTGGGCGCCGACATCGGCCTCGATCCGACCTGCCGCAACATCGCCCATGATGTCTTCACGGACGCGGTTGTAGGCCCCCTCCAGCATGGCGGCAGACTGCCCTGCGACCTGCGCGGCGGCTTTCCAGTGTGGCGCCTGGTGCAGCTCACGCAGCGTACCTGAGACCTGCGCGATACGTTCGGCGGGTGCCGTTGCCACGCGCCTGGAGCCGAGCGTGGCCGCCGCCATGCGCAGACGGTGCTGCAGACGCTGCATGTGATCGAGGCTGTGCATGCACGCCATGAGCATCTGCCACTCACGCGACCGTTCGGGTTGCGAATGAATCTGATCCAGATAGCGCGCAGTGGTCAGCAAGGCCGCGTCGATATCGCCAAGAGCCTCGGCATCACACGCCGGATGCTCCGACAAGAGCGCTTTGGCCATATCCAGCTGAGCGCGAAAAATAGCCTCCTGGGTGCTGTGCGCGGCCTCCAGCGCGACGAAGGCATCTCTCAGCAGATGATGGTCCAGATGCCCGACCAGGCTGCTGCGAGCCTCCGGAACCAACCGGTACATCAGACGCGCAAAAGGATGCGCCAGCGGCAGGATCAGCAGCACCCCCACAGCGTTGAACCCGGTGTGGAACGCCACCAGCGCAATCTCCGCCTGATCAGCCAGCAGCCCTGGTGCCAGCGTCTGCCACAACCAGACGTAGGGACCGAGCAGAACAAACGCGCCCATCCCGGTCAACACGTTGTAGACCACATGCGAATACCCCGTCCTGCGGGTTTCGGCCGCGCCTCCCATGGTCGCGAACATCGCCGTCGCGGTGGTACCGACGTCCATACCGATGACCATGGCCGCGGCCTGCTCGAAGCTGATGGTGCCGGTGTGCACAGCGGTCAGTGCCGCCGCAACACCGGCGCTTGAAGACTGTGTCACCAGCGTGATCACCACACCGATGAGCACCAGTTGAAACCGCCCGGCCAGGGTGTCGGACGGAAACGTATCCGGCGTCACCTGGCCTTGTATGCTGCTCATCCCTGCCTGCATCGTCTCGATACCGACAAAGATCAGGCCGAAACCGGCCAGCGCGAAGCCAGCTTGCTGCACCCGACCCTTGCCGAACAGATGCATCAGCACACCGGCCAGGATGAGCGGCAACACCACACTGCCAAGCTTGAGCTTGAAGCCGACCAGCGCCACCAGCCAACCGGTGATCGTGGTGCCGACATTCGCACCGAAGATGACCCCCAGCGCTTGCGGAAAGCTCAGCAATCCGGCGCCAACAAAGCCCACCGCCGCGATCGTGGTGGCACTGGACGATTGCAGAATCGCCGTACTCACGGCGCCGGTGCAGGCACCCGACAGGGGGCTGCGGGTAAAACGCGTCAGCGCGGCGCGCAGGGCATCACCGGCAACGCCCTTGAGCCCGGCCGTCATGATCACGACGCCGAGCAGAAACACGCCCAGGCCGCCGAGTGTCTCGAAAAGTTCGCTCATGGCAGCAATTGAACTGCGTTTTGCGTCCGGCGTGTTTGACACAGGTCAACCCGCAGGGCGTTCGCGCCACAACGCCAGATGGCCAATATGTCACTGCCTTGATGTAGATCAATCCGGCCCGCACTCGCGGGCCTTAACGTGCCCTGGCTGTTTTAACAACAAGGACGTAAGTCAAGGGGTCATCCATGAGCAGTAAAGCAAAACATCTGGCCTGCGCGCTTGGGCTGTCGCTGGCCATCGCACCGGCGTTTGCCGGACAGGCCGGCGATCTGATCATTCGTGCCGGGCTGGCCAGCGTAAATCCGGCAAGCAACAACGGACCGACGGTGACGGTCGACAATGCCACCGGTCTGGGCATTTCGCTGACCTACATGCTCAGCCCGTCGATCGGTGTGGAACTGTTGGGTGCATCGCCTTTTGAACACGACATCAAGCTGGCCAGCAACGACACCCGCATCGGCAAGACCAGCCACCTGCCGCCGACCCTGCTGATGAACTACCACTTCCCGGTCAGCGGACCGATATCCGCCTACCTGGGTGCCGGCATCAATCACACCGTGTTCTTTGAGGAACAGATCGACCCGGCTGTGGCCCAGGATCTGGAACTGGATGCATCAACCGGCCTGGCCTTGCAATTCGGCACCAACTTCCAGCTGACTGAAGCCTGGGGGGTCAGCCTGGCCTGGTGGCATATTGATATCGATACCGATGCCACGCTCACAGCAGCCGATGGCAGCGCTTCGAAAATCCCGGTCGAAATCGACCCCAGGGTGGTGATGGTGGGCGGCGCCTACCGCTTTTGAGCGCGTACGTGCGGCGCGCTAGCGGCGCTGCATGAGGCCCGCTGTTGTCTAAGCATAAAAAAGGGGCACCGTGTTGGTGCCCCTTGGCGTATTTAGCCGCAAGTGATCAAGCTGTGCTGTTGAGCTTGTCTTTGGCCTTGCGCATGAAGTGTGAAGCCTGTTCTTCGGCTTTGTCGCGGGCAATGCCGTACTTTTCCTGAATCTTGCCGACCAGGTTCTGCCAGTCGCCTTTCACACCTTCGACATCATCTTCGGTGAGTTCGGCCCAGTGGCTGCGGATATTGCCTTTCAACTGTTTCCAGTTGCCTTTCAAAGTGTCCGAGTTACTCATGCTTGCTCTCCTTCAGTGAATGATGGACGGGGGTTTACTGCGTGGTCGCGTCGTCAAACTCGTCCTGCACTTCCTCCACGCCCTCGTCAAACGAGTCGCCAATCTGCTCGCCGGTGGACGGTTCATCCATCAGGGCATAGAGGCCGGCGCCGCCCAGTGCGATCAGGGCGCCAATGATCAGAGCCTTGGTTGTACTCATGAGATTTCTCCTTGCTTATGGTGAGAATTTCGAATTGATCGTGTGTGCGCTAAACCGGCGGCTTGCGCCCGCTCAAGGCATTGGTAATTGCGAACACAACAAACAGCGCAAGAAATACAAAGAACAGCAGTTGCGCAATGTCAGTCGCTGCCGTGGCAATTCCACCAAAGCCGAAAATGGCGGCAATGATGGCGATCACGAAAAACAGGATTGCGAGTCGTAACATGCGATGTCCTTGGCTTGAACTCGACAGGATTGGCGCAATCGGCATGCCAGAACAATTCGATGTTTTTATTTTTACTTTTAAATCAATGTCTTAATAGACAATTTCGTGACCAGACTTCGATTCTATAAAACCGACATGGCAAAAATAGCTGGCGCGACAGCAAAACTGTTGGTGATCGCAGACAGTGCCGGTTTATCCAAGCAGGCAACCCACAGCACTTAAGAAAAATCCAGTATTTTCAGATGCTTGAAACCTGTCGCAAATCACCGACACGACAGCGGGGCTAGAGATAGGGCTGAGCAAGACCGGCGATTGCATTTCTCAACCGCAGCGCCAGAGGCTGTGCCCGGAGCTGCTCAAGCGTGATCCGCTCGGCCTTGGCGAATTGCGCGTCGGCATGCTGCTGCAGGCGTTTCACAACATCCGCATCGTAAATTTCAACCATGAGTTCGAAGTTCAGATGCAGACTTCTTGGGTCGATGTTGGTCGAACCGACCATCGCGTAATACTCATCGACCAGAAACAACTTGCTGTGCAGAAATGGCTCGCCGATGGCGTAGATCTCCAGCCCCGCCTGCACAAGGTCTGGCAGGTAATGGCGGCAGGCCCAGTCCACCACGCCATAGTTGCTGCGACCGGGAATTAACACGCGCACCCGGACACCTCGCAGCGCGGCCACACGCAACGCACCGATGAGCGGTTCGGTGGGTAGAAAATACGGACTGAACAGAGTCAGCGATGTTCGTGCCTGACTCGCAGCAGCGGTCATCAGCAGCAGTATCTGATCGTCCGCGTGATCAGGCCCATCCGGAATGACACGGCACGCGGTCCGCCCATCCTGACGCGGGGCCTGCATCAGCGTGATGTCATTTTTCGTCTGTGCGGTGAACGCCCAATCCTCGGCAAACACGGCCAGAAGCTGATTCACCACCGGGCCGGCGAAGCGAAAATGATCATCGTTGGAGGGCTGGTGATCGGCGCTGCGGCAGTTCTTCTGCGTGATGTTGATACCGCCCGCAAAACCCTGCGTTTTGTCGACGATCAGAATTTTTCTGTGATTGCGCAGATTGAGGTGAACAATGGGTGGCCACAAGCTTGGCGGCAGAAAGTGCAGCGCAGGTACGCCCTGCTGTTGCAAGGCCGTGATCACGCTCGACTGGCTGATGACCCGGTCGCCGATGCAGTCAACCAGCACACGGACATCCACACCACGCTCTTTTGCGGCGACCAGCAAGCCTACGAACTCTTCACCGATACCGCCAAGATCAAAGGTGTAGGAGGCGATGTAGATACTCTGCCTGGCGTTACGCAGCGCTTCCATCATCTCCGGAAAAAGCTGCTCCCCGGTGTGGAAATGCTCGACCGTGTTGCCCCCGGTCAGAGGCAGCCCACTCAGCTTTTTCCCCGCGCGGGCCATGCTTTGCCAGGCCTGTGGCAACGCCTGCACCAGCGCTTCATCATCCTGCTCGGTGAGGGCGTTGTGTTGCCTGGCATGACCGCGATTGAAGCGCTGGGCGCGACGGTGAATACGGTTCACACCGAAAATGCCGTACACAATGATGCCGAGCAAAGGTACACCGGCGATCACCAGTAACCAGCCGAAGCTGGCCTGCGGCAAGCGCTTGGTCAACAACACGTGCGCCATGGCAAACGGCGCCAACCCAAGGTGGATCAGCCACACCAGCAACCACGAGAAACGCAGCGCCGAGAGCGTGTCGATCAACTCAGCCACCGTCGACACCATGCAACGGAAGCCGTTGCTTTGGCGCATCGAGGCGACAGCAGATGGGCATCGGGCGGATGTTCACGCTGGCTACTATAGCGCGTCGGATTGCCCGGCACGGGGGCAAAAAAAAGCCGAAGGTGTTGCCACCTTCGGCCCGGGCTCCCACCCTCCCCCTTTAATTTTTCAGCGCTGCTCCCGTGCCTAGAACGGCAACATCGACTCGCAGTAGATGAACGGGTCTTCATCCAGCGCCGGCGGCGGCGCATCGCCACCCAGTACGTCGGGCAGGGTTGCAGCGATGTTGTCCCAATAGAGTTTGCGCACCGCGATAACTTCCGTCTGGAACTCGCAGAAGCCGAGTGCTTTCTCACGCGCATCGCCGGGGTAACCCAGATGCGCCAGCGCGGCACTGACCACACCTTTTTCGGGATCGGCGGTCAGATCGCCCCAACCCACCTGCAGCCACGGCGCCAGCGGGTTAATCGGAATCCCAACGATGTCGGTCACCCCGGACACCGGGTCGTAGGCCAGTGAATCGGGTACAAATGCAGCCTGCTCCAGCGCTCGGCGCAACAGCCAGTTGCTGATACTCAGGTCTTCACTTGCAACCATCACGGCCTGGCCGTCGTGCTCGCGAATGCCACCTTTGTGAGCACTCAGGCGACGGGCATCAAGCAGCACACGCGAGGCCACACCGGCCGCACGCGGGGTGGAGAAGCTGGTGCCACCGACGTTGCTGTAGCAGTCTTCGGCGTCATGACAGTACGGCAGATCCTGGGTGAAATCCGACAGGAAATCCGGGAACAGTCCGGACAGGGCGGCGCGCCCCTCGGAGGTGCCTTCTTCAACTCCTGAAACGCCGATGCTCCACCACGGTCCGGCGCCGGCGCGCAGCGGCGTCAGGCCCGGACCGTTGCCCCCCGAACTGAAATGCAGCTTGCCCATCTCAACCACGGCCGGATAGCTGTTGTGGAAGGTGCGCCATTCCGGCAACGGGAAACCGGTGCTGGGAATGGAAACGCCGTAGCTGGTGGTCAGAATGTCGACCGCCGGGTGCAAGAAGGCGAAGTCATGGGCGACATCGCTACCCAGCGCGCCTTCGGTTTCGACGAACAGAATCACCGCTTCCGGGTTGGCCGTCAGCACCGCTGCCGAGGTCCCGACACCGTGGGCGGACTTGTCGGTCGAGGGCACCAGCGGTGCCAGTTCACCGCCCGCATAGGAGATGAACACCACGTTGGTGCCCTTGACCCAGTAGGTCTCGCCCCGCTTGACCGAAGCCCAGATGGCTGCATCCGCTTCGACGTCGGCCTGCAGGTTGCCGCTGCGGGTCAGCTCCAGAATGTTCTCGTCACGCACACCGAGTTCCTGCAGCACCGCAGGGGTCACCGCGCTGGGGGCAGCATCGGCGTAGATCGCGCTGCCCGCATAGTAGAACTCGTGATACGGATTGATGGCCGAATCGATCACGCTGACGATGACGCGCGTATCCGGCGCCAGCGCCGGGCCCGGCACTTCATCATCGCTAACCACGTTATCGCCAGCCCGACAGCCACCCGGGGTGGTGCACTCAAGCGTGGCCTTGCCCGTGAACGGGGTCTGCGCGCCGGCAAAGTTGTTGACCCGGGCAATGTATTCGCCGTTCACCGGTGAGGCGATCACCGCGGTTTCAGACGCATCCCCACTTTGCAGATTGAACGCACCCGAGGAGCCTTCCACCGCTCCATCGGGATTGACGATTTCCAGATCCAGATCTTCCGCAGCCAGATCCCACTCAACCCGAACAGTCAGCGTATCGAACTGGCATCCCGGCGGCACCGCCACCGGCTGATCCGCGGCATCGCCCGGCAGGCCGGCAGAACCTTCCCACTCGGCCAGCAGCATGCTTTCGCCTTCGGCCAGACACACATCTCCGGCACGCAGGCCCAGTCCGGTATCCGCATCCCCGGTAACACGGCCGCCCTGCTGGCAGGCCGACAATACGACAGCGCTCGTCAGTGCGACGAGAGGTAAACGCAGCATGGATTCTTCCCCAAGATAACAAGCTCTGGCTGCTATCACGGACGAACCCGGTAAAAGGGTTCCCTGAGCTCGACACGCTCAGCGCTGCGTCAGGGCCTCCAGTTGGCGTGTCGCATCGCGCACGATGCCGTCAATCAGCGTTTTCACCGCTGGCAACTCGTCAATCACGGCGGCCACCTGCCCTGATGGCAACACACCCTCATCCGGTTTGCCCTGAACCATGGCGCGCTGGATGATCACCGGCGCGTTGGCGGCCATCATGGTCTGGATGGCCGAATCACCCTCGCGCAGTGCGGTGATGGCGGTCTTGAGCATGTGCGCGGTGCTCATGCCGGTGTAGGCCTTCCATTGCCAGGCTGACGACAGTGCAACGAACAGACGTCGCAGGAAACCGCCGCGCTCCAGACTGAGCAGAAACGGATTGTCGATCATGCGTTGCGGCATGCCATCCAGTGCCTTGGATGCGCGGATACGCGCCGGATCCTTGACCTCGACGTAGCGCTGCAGCGTGGACGCCGGCACAGGCGACTCAGCAGTCATCAAGAAACGCGTGCCCATGGCGATACCCGCAGCGCCGTAGGCCAGCGCACCGGCCAGACCACGCCCGTTGGAGAAACCACCGGCTGCGACCACCGGCACATCGACCGCATCCAGCACCTGCGGCAACAGCAAGGTGGTGGGCACCGAGCCGGTGTGGCCACCGCCCTCGCCGCCCTGAATGGTGATGATGTCAGCACCCAGCTCTACGGCCTTGATCGCATGCTTGAGCGCACCCACGGTGGGCATGCACAGCACACCGGCATCCTTGAAACTCTGGATGGTCGCGGCATCCGGGCCTCGCCCGTAACTCACCGCACGAACCCGGTCGCGGTTTTTCAGCACCACCTCAATGACTTCACGGGCATTGGGCTGGAACATGTGAAAGTTGACGCCGAACTGGCGTTCGGTACCGGCGCACACCTCGGCAATCGCCGCTTCCAGTTCCGGTGTCGACATGGTGGCTGCGGCCAGAAACCCGAAGCCTCCGGCGTTGGAGGTGCCGATCACCAGCTTGGCATCAGCCACCCAGCCCATCGCGGTTTGCACGATCGGGTAGTCGCAACCGAGCAGCTTGGTCAGTCGGGTCTTGAGCGCATTCATGCTTTCACGATGACCGATGAACCATGGCCGAACAGCCCCTGGTTGGCGGTGATGCCAACCTTGGCGCCCGCCACCTGGCGCTCGCCGGCCTGCCCGCGCAACTGCCAGGTCAACTCGCACACCTGAGCCAGTGCCTGCGCCGGCACAGCCTCACCGAAACAGGCCAGACCGCCAGACGCATTGATCGGAATACGCCCGCCCACGCTGGTCTCACCAGCACGGGTCAGCGCGGCGGCCTCACCACGCGCGCACAACTGCAGATCTTCGATCCAATCCAGCTCCAGTGCGGTGGACAGGTCGTAGACTTCGGCCAGCGAAATGTCCTCAGGCCCGATACCGGCCTCCTCATAGGCCTTGGCCGGCAAAGCCGCACGGAACGGCCGCGCTTCGGCCGCCACCGCGGAATCGGTGGCGATGTCCGGCATTTCGACCAGCTCGGAAGCAAAGGTCGGGGTGACCGTGGAAATGGCAGCGATGCGCGGCGCATCGCCCTTGCCGATCTTGCGCGCGTAGTCGAGGCTGGAGACGATCATCGCCGCGCCGCCATCGGAGGTCGCGCAGATGTCCATCAAACGCAGCGGGTCGGCCACCATGGCCGATGCCGCCACATCCTCGGCGCTGAACTTCCTCTTGTAGCGGGCGTTCGGGTTGGTGAAGCCATGCGCCGCATTCTTGACCTTGACCGCGGCAAAGTCCGCTGGCGTGTCGCCATAGACTTCCATGCGCCGCCGCGCATACAAGGCGAAATAGGTCGGATTGGTGATGCCCAGGCGAAAACGCACCCAGTCCGGATCATCCGGTCGCTCACCGTCCGCCGGCTTGAGAAATCCCTTGGGGGTGGTGTCGGCACCGACCACCAGAGCCACATCACAAGCCCCGGACAGAATCTTGGCGCGCGCCGCCGCCAGGGCCTGCGAACCCGACGCACAGGCGGCATACGAGGTGTTCACCTCGGCGCCCTGCCAGCCCAGCGCCTGGGCAAACGTGGCTCCCGCCACGTAACCGGGATAGCCGCAGCGCACGGTGCCGCCACCCGAAACAAAGCGCACATCGCGCCACGGCACCCCGGCGTCTTGCAGCGCGCTGCGCGCAGCCGCCACGCCATATTCGACAAAGTTCTTGCCCCACTTGCCCCAAGGGTGCATACCCACGCCGAGGATGGCGATCTCATTGTTGCTCATCACGCACCCTCCACCGGCTGCCACTTCCAGGTCACCCGTTCACCGTCCACACCGGGCACATCCTCCAGCACCAGTCGCATGGTCATGCCGGCGGCCAGATCATCGACCCCGACGCCCTTGACCACCTGGCCGAGCACGATCATTTGCTCGCGCTCCAGCTTCACCGCGGCAATCGCATACGGCTCGAATGGTTCCTCGGCCACATACGGTGCCGGCGGCTGATAGCAGGCATTGGTGAACGACCACAGGGTGCCGCTGCGTGACAACGGCACCTCATCAAAACGTTCGCTGTCGCAATCCGGGTTGCGGCAGTAATTGCTCTGCTTGGGAAAGTAGTAGGTGCCGCAGGCGCTGCAGCGCGAGCCGAGCAACACCGGCTCGGCCGCATCCACGCTGAACAGACCTTCAATGATCGGTGCATTCATGCGCGAATACCCGGCGGATTGTCCTTGATCTGACGCGCCCGCACGTCACGCGGGTCCAACTTGCGGATGATCGCCAACTGGTCCGCACTGGGGTGCGCGGTCTCGGTGCAATCGTCGGCCAGGATCAGCGGGAAGCTGGTGTTGTCCTGCACCTCGTCAAAGCTGACGCCCGGATGCAGGCTGATAACCCGCAGCGCATGGTTCGGACCACCAAAATCCATCACGCACAGATTGGTCACAATACGTTCGACGCTGGCGAAATCACGGCGCACGCCGGGCTGCCAGTTATCGTCCTTGTAACCCACGGAACACACCACATCGACCTCGCCCTCGACGAACACGCGGGTCGAGTGGTTGGGTACGAACATGGAGTTGGCGTGGTTGATGCTGTTGCCGGGAAAACCGCGCAATCCCAGCATCTGCCGTTTCGGCTTGTCGAAGTCACCGATGCAGGAAATGTTGGCCTGGCCCCAGCGATCCACCTGCACCGGGCCGACCAGGGCATGACGCCGACCGTGCCACAGGGCATCGAACACCCGCGAATACGGCATATAACCGCCGTAACTGCGCCCCTCATGTGACTTGGCCCCGATCTCGACCGGCGTCTCGGTCAGATAGGCCTCGCCATCGGTGATCATCAGCGCCGGACTGTGGGTCAGCTTGGCCAGCCCCTGGGCAATACGCGGGATGATGCCAATACCGGTAGCCAGCACCTCACCATCATCCTTCCAGACATCGGCGCAGGCACAGATCAGCAGTTCGGAAAGTGTGAAATCAGACATCAAAGCACCTGTCGCGGCAGTGAAGTAATGGCGTCCAGACCGCCCACAGCGTTCTGATAGTCAGCCTCTGTGGCGCCGAGAAATTCATCGACATAGGCCTGCCAGCCGCCATCTTCGGCCGCCGCCTGGCAATAACGCTTGATGTGTGCGGCATCCCAGCCGTAGCCCGGCACATGCGAGGTCGGGTGCGCGCCACCGCGCTGCTCGACCACGCCGCTGACCAGCGAGCGCTCGAACAGATTGGCCTTGGCGTCAGCTTCGTCCGAATCCAGGCGCTCGCAGACGTCCTCGGCCAGCACATAGGTCTTGTCGGCGGCACGGGCGAACCACTCATCGAAAAACGGATCCGGGCTGTACACCCGCACATTGCCCAGCTGATCGGCCTTGTGAACCTGCAACAACGCCGCATCCAGCTTGATCGCCGGCATGGCCAACAAGGTTTCGCCATCGTCATACGGCGAGTTGACGGTCTTGATCTCGGGGTTGTTGTGCATGAAGGCGGTGCCCAGACCTGCACGCATCGGCAGGAACGGCAAACGATAGCCGGCCGCACGCAGCCCCCAGTGCAGCATCCCTTCGTCCAGTTCCAGCGCCTCGATGCTGCCGGCCTCGCGCGCCTTGCGGAAGAACGGCTCCAGCGGAATGAAATCCAGCGAGACAAAGCCGTAGATCAGCTTTTTGACCTTGCCCGCCGCGCACAACATGCCCATGTCCATGCCGCCGTAGCCGACGATGGTGAGGTCCTTGAGATCGGAACGCAGAATCTCCCGAATCAAGGCCATCGGCTTGCGTCGCGGCCCCCAGCCGCCGACCCCGATGGTCATGCCATCTTGCAGTTGTGCCACCACGTCGGTGGTGGTCATTTGTTTGTTCAAACTCATTCCTCAGACATCCTAGAAAACGGTCCTGACAAAGCTGTTCAGGACCGGCCGTAAACCCGTCCATGGGGGCCTTCGGCAAAAACGTCCTGTTTTTGACGATCCTGAACAGCTTTATCAGAACCTCTGCCACAGGCCGATCGGGCCCTTGTCGTTGAGCGCTGCCAAGTCGTGCCGGGATATGGGGTTTTCAGACTGTCGCGAACAGGATGTTCGCGCCAGAGCCCCCATGGATGGGTTTACGGCGTTCTGAAAACCCCATATCCCGGTGCGGCCACGCTTGAAACGATGCCTACTGAAAGCCCACCGAGAAATCATGCCCCCAGATCGACACCGCCTCGGAGCGCGTGGTCTGGTGCTTGCCCGGCTCCACCGTGGCCCCACCCCAGCCGTATTCCAGCGCAAAACCGCTGGGCGTTTTCATGTAGAAGCTGGTCATTTTGTCGTTGCAGTGCTGACCCAAAGTGGCCATCAGCTTCTCGCCACGCTGCTGCAAACGGTCGTGCGCCTTGCCCACATCGGTCATCGAGGTGACCTCGACCATGGCGTGCACACATCCGGACGGATCCGGCATCTCGGCCAGCGCCAGCGAGTGATGTCGCGGGTTGGTGTGCAGAAAACGAATCCGTACCATTGGCGCATCCGGCACCGGCGGCTGAAAATCAAACTCGTCCGAAACCCCGAAACCGAGCACTTCGGTGAAGAAGGCCAGCGTGTCGTCCATGGCCAGGGCCGGCAACACGGTGTGACCGAGCCCCTGCGCACCGGTCACGAATCCGGCCACACCGATGGGTGAAGAGAATGCATCCTGCGCGCCGCTGTAACCGCAGCTCACCTCATGGCGATTGCCTGACGGATCGGTGAAGGAAAACAACTGCGTCACCTTGCGTTTGGCGCACAGTGCAGCATCGGCCTCATCGCATGCCACGCCTGCGGCCTCGATTGCGGTGCGTACGGCGGCCAGGGCGGCTTCGTCGGCAACGCTCCAGCCGGACACCAGGTATTTGTCGTCGTCACCCGCCTCAACCTGGATGCGGAAATCCCGCTCATCCATCTTGATATCCAGCGTCCCGGTGGCGCCTTGCGCCGTGCTCATGCCGAGCATGTTCTCGGCGTAGTCCTGCCACTTCGCCAGGTCGGTGCTTTGCGCCACGATGTACGCCAGCGCGTCGATTTTTGATGCCATCGGAGGGAATCCCTTATGCATTTGGAATGCCTGGATTATCAGCAGCCCTTGCACGCAGGGGCTTCACCCGTTGGGGTGAGTGGCTCACTCCTGCCCCCGCAACCGCCTATCCGAAGCACTGGCATTCGTCGGAAATAGTTGTGCCTGCACAGACATCCGGCGTATAACCGTAACCACCTCAAGGATGAGGTTCAGGGGATATGCAAGGAAAAGCTTCCGATCCGGGCTTGGGCGGTCACACTCCCGCCAATGAAGCGCGCATCAAAACACTGGATGGCCTGCGTGGTCTGGCGCTGCTGTGCATCGTCAGCTTTCATGCCGTCATCATCTGCGGTGCGGCGCGCGTCGACTGGTATCCGTTGGTCCGCTGGGGGCCAGCTACGCTCGACATCTTTTTCGTGCTGTCAGGCTATCTGATCACCGGGATCCTCATCCGAGCGCGTGGCAAGCCACACTACTTCAGTCGCTTTCTGGTACGACGGGCGCTGCGCATCTTTCCCGCCTATTACGTTGTTCTGCTGTTCATATTCGGGCTTGGCCCGTTCCTCAGCGCCGAGTTCGCGGCCTCCGGAACCGCTGACGACGTGTTGTGGTATGCCCTCTACGTCCAGAACATCAAAACCTCGTTCGAAGGCTGGCCTGCATGGCCTTACGTTGCACATCTGTGGTCGATGGCGGTGGAAGAGCAGTTCTACCTGACCTGGCCGGTCGTCGTCTGGCTGCTCGGCCCGGCGACACTGGCCCGTCTGAGCGCCGCCCTGATCGTGATCGGCATCGGCGCTAAACTGACCGTCGCCGCCCTGGGTGATCCGGGTGCCATGGCGCACACCTCGACGGTCACCCGTATGGGCGCCATCGCGGCAGGAAGCTGGATCGCCTGCCAGGACCCACAGCGCGTGCGAGATTGGCTGCGCCTGCCGCTGCTCTGGCTGGGCCTCGCACTGGGCGCCTTCATCGGGGTGCATGTGCTGCGTCTGACGCCGGGCGGCGGCCTTGGCTACGGACTCGCCACCATCACCGCCACGCTAACCCCGGGTGTGGTCATCCTGCTGATTCACGCTGGCCGCCTGCCACATGTTGCCAGCGAGATGCTGACCCAGCCGCTTCTGCTGTGGCTGGGGCGGCTGTCCTATGGCATGTATCTGCTGCACTACCCGGTTGCAGGCATCGTGTTCGAATGGAACGCCGACTGGCTGAACGCAGGACTGGCCACCTCGCCCAACTTTACCGCCTTTGTCTTCACCTTGATTGTCTTTGCCACAACCACGCCGCTGGCGGTGGTGATGTATCACCTGGTGGAAGCCCCGGCGCTGGCTCTCAAGGACCGGTATAATCCCGGTCGTCGTCACGTGGCGGGCCAGCAGGAGCCGACGCAGCTCAAGCTCAACCCACCGTGAGCCGGGCGTGCCAGAATGGACCGACCGATGTTCGAGATCTGTCCGTTTGCACACCCACCTCATCGCGGCACTGACGCTCTGCCTGTTCAGCTCGGCAAGCCTGGCGGCTGACAACGTGGTCATCACCCTGCATGGCCTGGCCCGCTCAAGCGGCGCCATGAACAAGATGGCTGAAGCCCTCACTGCCAGCGGTCACCGCGTGTGCAACATCGGCTACCCATCGCGCCATCATCCGATTGAGGTGCTGGCCCATGAGCATGTGCTACCCCAGATTGTGGCTTGCCAGTCGTCAGCGGATCAGCCGCTGAACTTTGTCACCCACTCTCTGGGCGGCATCATCGTTCGTCAGCTGGTGGCCGACGCTGCGCTGCCTTCGCTGGCACGCGTTGTCATGCTCGGACCACCCAATCACGGCAGCGAAGTGGTCGACAAGCTGGGCGGACTGGCACCCTTCGGCTGGCTCAATGGCCCCGCGGGCCGACAGCTGGGCACCTCAGCCCAGTCGCGCCCCCAGCAGCTGGGGCCGGCCACTTTCGAACTGGGCGTAATCGCCGGCTCGTCCAGCATCAACTGGATCCTGTCGCTGCTCATTCCCGGCCAGGACGACGGCAAAGTTTCGCTGCGCAGCACCCGTCTGCAAGGCATGCGTGACCATCTGATCGTGCCAGTCAGCCATCCCTTTCTCATGAAAAACCGCGAAGTGATCGATCAGACCATCCATTTTCTGGCCCACGGCGAGTTCAACCACGCGGCGCGATAACCTATGCTGAGTGCTGGATTATTACTGCGCGAGACTCGCCCACATCATGTTCGACTGCCTGAACCAGGACCTTGCAGCGCCAGCCATCCCGATCATTCCGATCCGTCGCACCGAATTCGACGATTGGCTAGGCCGCCAGGACAACGCCACCCGGCACTGGATCCGCGCCAACGGGTTTGAAGCGGCCAGCGCCGCCTGGTGCAGCTTGCCATCAAGCGACGGTCAGCCGCGCGCTGTGGTGCTGGGCATCGCTGAGGAACCGGATTTGTGGGCTTGCGCGGCCCTGCCCGGGGCCTTGCCCAGCGGCCTGTACAAACTGGACGAAAGCTGGCCGGCCCAGCATGTGGATGAGGCTACGCTTGGCTGGTTACTGGGCAGCTACCAGTTCACCCGCTATCGCCAGGCCACTCGCCAGCCCGCCCGGCTGCAGGCCCATCCCGCCTGTGATCTGGCCGAGCTTGAAGCACTGGTTGAAGGCATCGCCCTGACCCGGGATCTGATCAACACGCCGGCCGGCGACATGATGCCGCAGGATCTAGCCGACGCCGCGCACGATCTGGCCAAGGAGTTTGACGCCAGCTTTCATCAGATTGTTGGCCACGAGCTGCTGCAACAGAACTACCCGGTGATCCACGCCGTCGGGCGAGCCAGCGCGCACCCGCCGCGCCTTATTGACCTGCGCTGGGGCGACACTGCCGATCCGCTCCTCACGCTAGTGGGCAAAGGCGTCTGCTTCGACAGCGGAGGCCTGGACATCAAGCCGTCCAGCGGGATGCGCCTGATGAAGAAAGACATGGGGGGCGCCGCCCATGTGCTTGGCCTGGCGCGCATGATCATGTCGCGCGGTCTACCTGTGCGCCTGCGGGTGCTCATCCCTGCGGTTGAAAATGCCATCAGCGGCGACGCCTTCCGCCCCGGTGACGTGCTGACCTCACGCAGCGGAAAAACCATAGAAATCGACAACACCGATGCCGAAGGTCGGCTGATTCTGTGCGACGCCATCTGTGAGGCCGCCAGCGAAAACCCCGATCTGATCATCGACATGGCCACCCTGACCGGTGCGGCCCGGGTGGCTCTGGGGCCTGATGTACCGGCCGTGTTCGCCAAGCCCGCGACGCTGGGCCAGCAGTTGCACGGGGTGTCCGAGCGGCTCAATGACCCGACCTGGCCCATGCCCCTGCATGCGCCTTACAACCGCTGGTTGAACAGCGACATCGCCGATCTGGTCAACGCGTCGTCCACTCCGCTGGGTGGCGCAATCACCGCGGCGCTGTTCCTGCAGCATTTCGTGCCGCAAACACAGAACTGGATGCACATGGATGTGATGGCCTGGAACAGCGAAAACCTGCCCGGTCGTCCGCGTGGTGGCGAAGCCATGGGCCTACGGGCCTTCTTCGAATTCATCCGGGAACGCTATGCCGCATGAGCATCGATGATTTCCCGCTGCGTCACCGTATGCGTGTGCGCTATTCCGAAATCGATGCGCAAGGTGTGGTTTTCAACGCCCATTACCTGACCTACTTCGATACCGCGATCAACGAAGCTTTTCGCGGTCGCGACATCGACTGGCTGACCCAGGTGCGCAACAGCGGCTGCGACGTGCAGCTGGTCAAATCGCTGGTCGAGTACAAGGCGCCTCTGCACTTCGACGAACTGTTCGATGTCGCGGCTGGGGTCTCACGACTCGGCAACAGCAGCATCACCTGGTCGCTGGGCGTATTCGGTGAACAGGCTGACATGCGCGCCAGCGGCGAGATCGTGTGGGTTTACGCCGATCTGGCGGCCAAGCGCGCAACAGCTCTGCCGACATGGTTGCGCGAGGCGGTCGAGCCGCTGCTGATTGCGCCACGCCCTGGGGACTAACTAGTCCAGCGGCGGGCGCGGCTGCGCTTCCGGCCAGCGCTGCGGCTGCCGGACAAAGGTACTGGTGTCGTAGCCCAGCGCCGCGATTCGGTCGCGGTATCGGGCAAAATCCTGGTCCGACATATGCGGTTCACGCGCCATCAGCCACACATAATCGCGCTTGCTGCGCGCGATGATGGTGTTCTGGTAGTCCTCATCAAGGTAGGCGATCACGAACTCGGCCCGCAACGGCCAGATGAACTGCATACCCCAGCGCGCATTGCCCGTGCCGGGCTCAACCTTGGCATTGGGCGTATGCGTTTTAAGCGGGCCGTCGAAACTGCCCTCGCGGTAACGGTAGACCGTCTCTATCTTGCCTTTGCGCCCGATGCTGTAGGTCTCGATACCGTTGTGCGCCTCGGCTTCAGCACCGATCGGGATAAAACCAATGACATACCAATCGCCCATGAAACGCGGCAGGTCCACGTAGTCCACCGCGGGTATAGGGTCGGGTTTGGATGCCCACAACGAACATCCGCTGAGTATTGCGCCCACCGTCATAACCATCAAAGTTCTTAGCATGCTCAAGCTCCTGTCGGGTCGAAACGCGGCGGCATGGATAGCCTGCAGATTCACACCGGTATGCGTCGCAAGGTGTTCCAGGCCA
>JASBUL010000023.1 GCA_030147945.1 Oceanococcus sp.
CTTTGACGTGAGCAACGCCGCTTCGGCCCGTTCACGCGGGCTGGAGGCGGACTTCATGTGGTTCACGCCGTTCGAGCCGCTCCAGATCATGGGATCGCTGGGCCTGCTTGATGCCAGCTACGATGACTATCAAGGGGCACCTGCACCGGTGCGCGATGACGAAGGCAATCTGCAGCTTGGCGAAACCCAGGACCTGAGCGGCAAGCGCATCGCCTTTGCGCCTCGCACTACGGCGACCCTGACCCCCATGCTGACCTTCCCGCTGTGGGGCCTGATGGGCAATCTAGCCGTCGATGTGCTGCATCAGGGCGAGCAATACACCGACACCGACCTGGACCCCAACACTCGGGTCGAGGCCTACACCCTGTATGCGGCCCGCCTGACCCTGGCCAATGAGCGCGACAGCTGGAGCCTGACCCTGGGGGCCAGCAACCTGACCGACGAACGCGTACTCAATCAGGTCACCGACGCCACCTTCTTCCCCGGCAGCTACTTCGCCCAACAAGCCAACGGGCGTGAATGGTTCGCCACCTTCAGCATGCGTTTTGGCGACTGAGGGCAAACGCCCCGCAAGCGTGTCATCAATTGACCACATGAGGTCCTGAAATGACCGGCTGAGGTGGCAACGTGCGGCCTATAATCAGCCTACCGTCGACCCGTCCAGCGCCACACGACAGTCGGGCCCTGTTGCGGCCCCGAACCCAGGCCAGTCAGCGGCAGACGGCGGCCTGCGGCGGGAGCGAAAATAATCCTATAAAACCGGGGAGTCACCATGCGCGGTATTTTCGGCCTCGTCCTGATCGCCTGTCTCAGCGCCTGCCAGAGTGGCGGACGCCACAGCACCACCACACCGGCGCCATCCGGCGACACCCTTTCTGCCGAATTGCGCCGCACCGACTACGGCATCGTCCACGTCAAGGCCAATGACTACGCCAGTCTGGGCTACGGCTATGCCTACGCCTTCGCCGAGGACAATCTGTGCCTGATCGCCGACAGCTACGTCACGGTCAATGGCGAGCGCAGCAAATACTTCGGCCCGGACGCGAGCTGGACCTTCACCGGCAACAGCACGACCAACAACAATCTGAGCTCGGACTTTTTCTTCAAGCTGATCATTGCCGAGCAACGCATCGAAGCGCTGCTGGAACTGCCGCCGCCGCAGGGCCCGCTGCCCGAGGTGCGTGAGCTGGTGAGGGGCTATGTCGCCGGGTATAACCGCTATCTGCGTGACACCGGGATCGACAATCTGCCCGACCCCAGTTGCCGCGGCGCCGAGTGGGTCCGCGAGATTCGTGAAATCGACGTCTATCGCCGCTTCTATCAGCTGGCCATGCTGGCGTCGTCCGGGGTCGCCATCAACGGCATTGGCAATGCCCAGCCGCCGCAGGCCGGCGCCCTACCCCAGACCCCGCTGGCCGCGCAGGATATCGCAGCCCAGCTGGGTGCGCGCTGGCAGGGCATCCAGATCGGCAGCAATGCCATCGCCCTGGGTAGCGAGGCCACCGACAACGGTGGCGGAATGATTCTGGGCAATCCGCATTTTCCGTGGGACGGCACCGAGCGCTTTCACCAGGCCCACCTGAGCATCCCGGGCCAGCTGGATGTCACGGGCGTCAGCCTGTTCGGCGTGCCCTTGATTCTGATCGGCTACAACAAGGATCTGGCCTGGAGCCATACCGTATCCAGCGCCTGGCGCTTCACCCCTTACCGCCTGCTGCTGGTGCCTGGATCGCCGACCACCTACCTGGTCGACGGCCAACCCGAAGCCATGACCCCATGGGAGCTGAGCGTGGAAGCACGTCAGGCTGACGGCAGCCTGAGCACGCTCAAGCGCACGCTCTACACCACCCGCTGGGGACCGGTTTTCAACGAAATCCTGGGCTTGCCGCTGTTCCCGTGGCTGCCGGTCGAGGCCTATGCCCTGGCCGATGTGAACGCCGCGAACTTCCGCTACGTCAATCATTTCCTTGAAACCAACAAGGCTCGTTCGAGCCGCGAACTGCTGGATATTCTCAAGCGCAATCAGGGCATTCCCTGGGTCAACACCCTGGCCAGCGACCGCCATGGCGAAGCCCTCTACGCCGACATCTCAGTCACGCCCAATGTGCCCGACAGCATGGCCCTGAGCTGCGCCAGCGAACTCGGCCTGGTGACCCAGCCTCTGCTCGGCCTGCCGGTGCTTGACGGCTCGCGCAGCAATTGCGCCTGGCAGCAGGACGACGATGCCGTCCAGGCCGGCACACTGGGCCCTGCCAACATGCCCTATCTGCTGCGTAACGATTACGTCACCAATTCCAACGACAGCCACTGGTTGTCCAACCCGCAGCAACCGCTGGAAGGCTACGCCCGCATCATCGGCGATGAACGCCAGGCCCGCCGCATGCGCACCCGTTCCGGTCTGGTCATGGTCGAGTCGCATCTGTACGACCAGGGCCAGACCTTCAGCCGTCAGCAACTCCAGGATCTGTTGTTCAACAACCGCCAGCACGCGGCCCATCTGTGGCTGGACGACCTGATTCCGTTCTGTCGCCTGATGCCCGTGCTGGTCGGCCTGAGCGGCCCGGTGCTGACCGGCGAGGCCTGCGACATTCTGGACGCCTGGGACCGCAGCGATAACCTCGACAGCCCCGGGGCGGTCTTGTTCCGGCGTTTTGCCGAGAACCTCTACATCGCGGCTGTGCCCTCGGGCACCTCAGCGTCCCAGCTGGAGTTCCTGGATGTGTGGACCCAGCCTTTCAACGTCAATGACCCGGTGCATACACCCAGCGGGCTGAATGTCCTCAATCCGCACGTCGAGCTGGCCCTGGGCAGCGCCATCAGCGATCTCAGCGCCGCCGGCTTCGAACTCAACGCAACGCTGCGCCAGGCGCAGACCGAAGCGCGCGGTGAGGAGCGCATTCCCATTCACGGCGGGCCGGGTGCAATGGGGGTATTCAACGCCATCACCAACCCGTGGGTTGCAGGTGAGGGTTACAGCGATGTGGTGCACGGCTCCAGCTTTATCCAGGTGGTCAGTTTCGACGGCGACGATTGCCCCGACGCACGCACCATCCTGACCTACTCGCAGAGCACCAATCCCGAATCCCCGCACTATGCCGACCAGACCCGGCTCTACGCCGACAGCGGCTGGGTCGAGGCCCAGTTCTGCGAAAGCGAGATTCGTGGCCGGGTGACACAGACACAAACCCTCAGCGAAGCTGCGCCCTAAAGCGCTGCGTGGCGTTGGATTCCTGCGCGCAATGCTGTACAAATAAGTCATACGGCGTCAGGCCCCAGGCCTGGCGTCCAGCATAAAAATGACGAAGTTGGAGACCCATCATGCAGATTCCTGCACGCCATCGCGTGTTCGCCGTGTGCGCAACAGCGGCTATCCTGAGCTCCGCCTGCCAAGGCGGTCGCAACGATCAAGGCCCCTCTCAGCCTCCGGCTGACAGCCAAAGCATCTTTCTGAACATCGCGCCAGCCGGTTCCAACGGCAACTCCGCTGGCGGAGCGGGCGCACCGGTACCCGGCGTACCCACCCTGGTGTTTCCCGACAACTACCGCGACCAGCTCGACCTGTACGGCAATCTGGCTTACGCCGAGCAGGGCCTGAGCGCCCAAAGTTGCGTTGCACCCAACAGCATCGACGAGCACCAGGCGCGCTCATCCGAAGCCTGCAACTACTTCAAACCGGCTGGCTTGCGCCCGCTCGAAGGCACGGTGGTGTCCACGCTCGAACTCACCGCACCCAACGGCAAAACCGTCACCATCGAGCGCGACGGCTGGGGCGTGCCCTACGTTCTGGGCGAGGATCGTGACGCGGCGCAGTATGGTCTGGGCTATGCCTCGGCCCAGGATCGACTGTGGCTGTGGGATTTGCTGCGTGACGTCGGTCGCGGCCAGGCCTCGAAGAAACTCGGCCCCTCGCAGACCACCTTCGATCTGGATCTGGAGTTCGGCGTCCCGGGAGGCTACAGCGAGGCTGAACTGCAGCGCATCGTCGACACCACCGTGGCCAAGATCGGCGCGCTGGGGCCGATCTTCCTCAACGACACCGAGCAGTTTGTCGCCGGCATGAACGCCTATCTCGACTTTCTGCAAACCCCGGCCGGTCTGGCGGAAGTGCCGCCCGAGTACGCCACCCTGGGGCTGACCGTGCCGCCGCTGTTCCCGCCACGCCCGTTTACGGTCACCGACATTGTGGCCAATGCCGTGCTGATCCAGGCCGCTCTGGGTCTGGGCGGCGGTGGCGAGGCCAAGAACCTGCAACTGCTGCAGAAACTGGATAACAGCATCGCGCCCGGCACCACCACCCTGCCCAAGGCAGCCTGTGAGTTCTGGCGCGATGTCCGCCACGCGCAAGACCCGGAAACCACCTATTCGACCCCACGCGAATTCGACACCCAATCGCCGCCTAGCGTCAGCGAGGACTGCCCGCAGGCCCTGCCCGCAGGCGTTGCGATCTGGGATGGCGGCAGCCTCACGGCGCGCGAGTTCCTGCGCCGCGACAGCGGCCTGCCCCTGCCTCTGGTTGACCTCGGCGGCGTACCGATCCTGGGCGATTTGCTCGCCCCACTGGTGGCCCCGCTGCCCGATCAGGAATCCATCGAAGTGCCGCTGGACGGCGGTGGTGGTCTGACCCGCAAGGACAAGACAAACGATTGGCACGCCCCGCAGCGCCTGCCCCAGCACGCATCATTGCTGGCCAGCACAGACCCCAGCGCCATTCGCCAGCGCCTTGCCCCGCTGGGCCTGCCACAGGCCACCTCCAACTGGATTCTGGCCGCCGGCAGCCAGACCCAGTCGGGCCGGCCGATCATGGTCGGCGGGCCGCAGACCGGCTACTTCCAACCGCAACTGCTGTGGGAAGCGGCTGTGGTTTCGACCGGTGGCACCGATCTGGATATTGCCGCACGCGGCATCTCGACCGTCAACCTGCCCTACATCACCATCGGCCGCGGCCGCGACTTCGCCTGGTCACCGACCTCGGCCAGCTCCGACTTCACCGACATCCGCGTCTCCAAACTGTGCAATCAGGATGGCAGCCCGGCCAGTCGTGAGGACGGCGACGGTGACGGCTTCCCCGATGCCGACGGCTATCTGTTCAAGGAGCAGTGCGTGCGTCTGTACCGCCGCACCGACCAATGGACCGCAACGCCCACCCCAGCCAGCATCGCGCTGGGCGGTCCGACCTCCAGCGAAAACATCAGCCGTTTCATCCTGCGCACCCACTATGGCCCGGTCCTGGCCACCGCCACTGTGAATGGCGAGCCGGTGGTGATTTCCACCCAGCGCTCGACCTTCATGGCCGATGTTGATGCGGCGATTCCGTTCGCGCTGATGACCAGCAACGGCGAAAGCATGACCAGCGAACGGTTCTACGAGCTGTTCAACAGCATGACCAGCACCTTCAACTGGGCTTATGTGGATGCACGCGACATCGGCTTTATTCAGAGCGGCCTGTATCCGCAGCGCCACCCGGAACAGCATCCGGAATTGCCGGTGTGGGGTGATGGCCGTTTCGAATGGGTCGCCGATCAGAACCTGGATAGCGCTTTCTTCGCCCAGTACGGTGGTGACGATGCCCAGGGTGCGCTGAGCTACCCGACGCGCGCCTTTCCGCAGCAGCAAAGCAGTGTCAGCGGCCGTCCGGGCTATTTTGAATGGCCCGGCTATCTCAGCCTTGAGGCCCATATCCACGACACCAATCCGGCCCATGGCTATCTGGCCAACTGGAACAACAACGGAGCGCCGGGCTGGTGGGCCGCCGACACCAAGAGCGACTATGGCCCCAGCCACCGCGTCAACCTGCTCAGCGCACGTCTGGATGCCTTTGCCCAGTCCGGGCGCAAGCACGATATCGCCAGCATGATCGAGATCATGGGCGATGCTGCCTACACCGATTTGCGTGGCCAGGATCTGCTGCCGCTGCTGATCCAGATGCTGCAAACCGACAGCCTCAGCGATGAGGAGCAAAGCATCGTCGATCTGCTCAGCGCCTGGCGCGATGACGGCTCGCAGCAGTGGATCAGCGGTGATCCCGGCCTCGGCGCCATGCGTCGCGATCGCGACCAGGACGGCGCCTATGACCATCGCGCGGCGGTGGTCTTCATGGACGCCTGGTACCAGCGTCTGATCGACACCATGTTGCCGCAACTGACCGCGGTGGAAGGGCCGGTCATCCAGGGTCGCTACGATGCACCGGGCCCGGTCGGCTCGGCCTATCAGGGCGGCTGGTTCCAGTTCATGGTGCGGGTGCTCAAGACCGCACTGAATCTGCCGCGTCAGGATTACAAAGTGCTGCGCTGTGCTGCATCCGAACAAGCCGCCGATTGCCGTCAGGCGGTGGCCACGGCGCTGCAGCAAGCGCTGGAAGATTTGGGCGGTCTGGCCAATCAGGCCAACTGGGATGGCACCCAGCTGTATGACGGCGTGACGGTCGAAGACAACGATGCGGTGGAAGCCACCTCATTCGCGCTGATCCCGAGCCCGCCCATTCACTGGACCAACCGACCGACCTTCCAGCAGGTGGTGGAAGTGCTGGACTGATGCATCAGCGGATGGTGCCGCCATGCTGCGGCACCATCCGCCAAGACCGGCCTAACCGGTCCAGCGCAGATCCAGCTGGCGCGCCGCGCGCACATCATCCAGACGCCGCACCGGCTGGGTATACGGCGCACCCTTGACCTTGTCGATATCGGCCTTGGCCTCATCCCAGATCGCCACCATGGCCTCGACGAAGGCATCCAGCGTGGCTTGATCTTCCGACTCGGTCGGCTCGATCAGCAGGCACTCGGGCACCAGCAGCGGGAAGTAGATGGTCGGGGCGTGATAGCCGTAGTCGAGCAGGCGCTTGGCCATGTCGGTGGCGGTGAACTCGAGTTCCTGCTTCTGCTTCTTCAGCGTCACAATGAACTCATGGGTCGCACGCCGCCCGTCAAAGGCCAGATCGAAACCCTTGTCTTTCAGACGCGCCATCAGGTAGTTGGCATTCAAGGTGGCGAACTCGGCCACCCGGGTCATGCCATCCGGCCCCAACATCAAGGCATAGACATAGGCGCGCAGCAGCACCCCGGCGTTGCCCATGAACGCGGACAGACGGCCGATGCTTTGCGGCAGGTCGTTTTCATCCAGCCAGCGATATTGATCGCCATCCTTGCCCACCACCGGAATCGGCATGAACGGACGCAGGCGCTCGGACACACCCACCGCACCAGAGCCCGGACCACCGCCGCCGTGCGGCGTGGAGAAGGTCTTGTGCAGGTTCATGTGGATGACATCAAAACCCATGTCGCCCGGGCGCACCTTGCCAAGAATCGCGTTGAGGTTGGCGCCGTCGTAGTACAGCAGTCCACCTGCCTCGTGAACCTTCTTGGCGATGATTTCGATCTTGCGCTCGAACACGCCCAGGGTCGACGGATTGGTCAGCATGATGCCGGCCGTCTTCGGACCCAGCGCCGCTTCCAGCGCTTCAAGATCCACGTCGCCGTTCTTGTCCGTGGGGATCTCGCGCACCGTGCAACCGCACTGGATCGCGGTGGCCGGGTTGGTGCCGTGGGCCGCATCGGGCACCAGAATCTCGGTGCGCTCGGTATCACCACGCGACAGGTGGTAGGCACGGATCATGGCGACGCCGGCAAACTCACCCTGGGCGCCGGCCATCGGGGTCAGCGAAACCCCTTTCATGCCGGTGACTGACTTCAGGATTTCCTGCAGATCGTACATGCAGGCCAGATAACCCTGGCTGTGATCCTGTGTTGCCAGCGGGTGACGGGCCAGAAACTCCGGCAGCATGGCCAGCGTGTTGCAGGCCCGCGGGTTGTATTTCATGGTGCAGCTACCCAGCGGGTAGAAATGCGTGTCGATGGAGAAATTTTTCTGCGACAGGCGGGTGTAATGACGCACCACCTGCATCTCCGAAACTTCCGGCAGCCCGGGGATGTCCTGACGCAGGAACTCGGCCGGAATGGCGGTCGGCGCGGCGGCCTCCACCGGAGCCTGTGCGGCGGCGCGACGGCCCGGCGAGGACAGTTCAAAAATCAGCGCTTCACTCATGATCAAGCTCCCAGTACAGCTTTGAGTTCGTCGACATAACGGGCGATGTCGGCGTCGCTCTTGGTTTCGGTTACGCACACCAGCAGGGCGTCGCCCAAGTCCGGGTAATGCGCGCGCAAATCCAGGCCGGCCAGGATGTCGCGCTTGGACAGGGCATCGATCACGTCAGCAGCCGGCTTGGGCAAGCGAATCACCGCCTCATGGAAACCGGCACCGCTGAACACGGCTTCAACACCGTCGATGCTGGTCAGGGCATCCACCAGCTTGCGCGTGTTGTGCCAGCAGGCTGACGCGACACGACGCAAACCTTCCGCGCCGAGCAGAGACATGTGAATGGTTGACGCGGTCACCACCAGGCCCTGGTTGGTGCAGATATTCGAGGTCGCTTTGGCACGCCGGATGTGCTGCTCGCGCGCCTGCAGGGTCAGGGTGTAGCCGACCTTGCCTTCCAGATCGACCGTGCGCCCGACAATGCGCCCCGGCATCTGCCGCACGTGTTGCTGTTTGCAGCACATGAAGCCGTAGTACGGCCCGCCCGAAGACAGCGGCGCACCCAGCGGCTGGCCGTCGCCACACACGATGTCCGCGCCCTGCGCACCCCACTGCCCTGGCGCCTTGAGCAGCGCCAGCGCCACCGGATTGACCACACCGATGACCAGCGCGCCCTGGGCGTGCGCCCAGTCGGTCAGCTGATCCACCGCTTCCAGCTGGCCGAAGAAATTGGGCTGTGGAATCACCAGCGAGGAGATGGCCTGACCTTCGTAGGCTTTGAGGCTCTCAAGCAAGGTCGTGCCGGTGCTGCTATCAAAGTCGATGCTGATGAACTCGAAACCCTGCGCATCACAGATCGCCTTGGCACAAGCGCGGTAGTACGGATGCACCGAAGCCGGCATCAGCACCCGATGTTCTTTGACCTTGCGATTGGCTCGCGCGGCCATCAGCACCGCTTCGGCCAGACCGGAAGCCCCGTCGTACAGCGAAGCATTGGACACGTCCATGCCGGTCAGGCTGCACATCATGGTCTGATATTCGTAAATCAGCTGCAGCGTGCCCTGGCTGGCTTCCGCCTGATACGGGGTGTAGGCCGAATAGAATTCACCACGGGTTGCGATCTGCCACACCGCAGCCGGAATATGGTGCTCATAGGCACCCGCACCGATGAAGCACAGCGGTTGACCGTCGGTCTCGGCACGCTCGTGCATCAGGCGCGAGACTTCCATCTCGGAGCGGCGCGCCGGAATGTTGTCAAAAGATTTGACCTTGAGATTCTCGGGAATCTCGTCAAACAGGTCCTCGATGCTGTTGGCACCGATCGCGGCCAGCATGCGGCTGACCTCGGCTTCCGTGTGCGGAATGAAAGGCATATCTGCGTCTCGCTGAAACCGGCCCTGAGTCCTTAGGACGGGGCCGGTGAAATTACTGTTCGGACTTGAGGAAGTCGGCGTAACCGTCCGCGCCCATCAGGCCGTCCAGCTCGCCGGCATCGGCAGGCTTGAGCTTGAAAATCCAGCCTTCGCCATAGGGATCGTCATTCAGGGTTTCCGGCGCATCCGCCAGCACCTCATTGCCGCCGATCACATCACCAGCAACCGGGGCATAGACGTCGGAGGCGGCCTTGACCGACTCAACCACCGCAGCGGCATCGCCCGAGCCAAAGCTCTGGCCGGCTTCCGGGGTTTCCACGAACACCAGATCACCCAGCGCTTCCTGAGCGTGGTCGGTGATGCCGATGGTCAGGCTGCCGTCGGCTTCGAGGCGAATCCATTCGTGGGATTTGGTGTACTTCAGTTCTGCGGGAATCTGGCTCATGACGAGGCCTCCGGTAGATCAATCAGGATTTTTCCATTGCGCACGAACGGGGCTTTGACCACCCGCGCCGGCACGTTCTTGTTGCGAATCTGAATCTCGACCCGGTCGAAATCGCCCCGGGGAATGCGCGCCAGCGCGATCGACACGCCGGCCGTGGGTGAGAAGCCGCCGCTGGTCACCTCGCCAGGGCCGGCCGGGGTGTCCACCACCTGATGCGCGCGCATGATGCCGCGCCCTTCCAGCACCAGCCCCACAAAACGCGGCAGCTGGCCCGCGGCCTTCTGTTGTTCAAGGGCCTTGCGCCCCACGAAATCGCGTGCCTCGGGTTGCCAGGCCACGGTCCAGCCCAGCCCGGCCTGCAGCGGCGTGATGGTCTCATCCATGTCCTGGCCGTACAGGTTCATACCCGCTTCCATGCGCAGCGTGTCACGCGCGCCGAGACCGCACGGCGCGACGCCCGCGGTCACCAGTGCATCCCACAGGGCCGGCAAATCGTCGACCGGCAGGATGCATTCAAAACCATCTTCTCCGGTGTAGCCGGTGCGCCCGATCAGACCCTGGGCATCTCCCACGCACTCAAACACACCCAGCTCGGCCGCCGGGGCGCGATAAGCCTGGGGCAGCAGCGGCAGCGCTTTTTCACGTGCATTGGGGCCTTGTACCGCGATGATGCCCAGATCGCGGCGCACCTTGATGTCAACGGCGAACCCCTGGCTGCGCGCCTGCATCCAGGCCACGTCCTTGTCGGCCGTGCCGGCATTGACCACCACGCGGTAGAAGCCATCCAGGACATACACGATGAGGTCATCGACCACCCCGCCCTGCTCATTCAGCATGCACGAGTAGAGCGCCTTGCCGGCGGCCACACGCGCCACATCATTGGCCAGGAGGTACTGCAGAAAGGCTAGCGCCTGGTCGCCGGACACATCGGCCGCGCACATGTGCGAAACGTCGAACATCCCGGCATCACGCCGCACGGCATGGTGCTCTTCGACCTGCGAGCCGTAATGCAGGGGCATGTCCCAGCCGGCGAAGTCGACCAGCTTGGCACCGGCCTGCTGGTGTTTCTGATAAAGAGGCGTTGTCTGAGCCACGGCGTATCTCACCTGAATCGGTTGAATGATCGCCGCCCCTCTGTCCTATAACCTGAGAGTTAAGCCCCTTCGGTGGGTGATCACAGATCACCGCTCTCCAGAGTCAGCTGAATTCGCGCACGCGGTCCATGGGCCTGAGCGATTCCGGGCGGATTTGCGCCTTCGGCGGCAACGCATCAGGCGCTGCACTCTCCCACGTTTGCGACAATTCGGCCGAAACCGAATCGAGCTGAGGGCGGATTATAGCCTTTGCGCTGATGCACTGTCATCGTGGCATCGATGCCGGCCTATGCTGCTTGCGATAGTCGCGCGGGGACTGCCCGAACCACTGACGAAACGCCGCGGTAAACGAGCTTTGCTCGGCATATCCCAGCAGCAGTGCAACTTCCAGTATGGACAGCGTGGTGCGCTCCAGATAATGCTGACTGAGCTGACGTCGCACCTGACTGACCAGTTCGGAGAACTGCGCGCCTTCCTGTTGCAGGCGACGCCGCAAGGTGCGCTCGCTGACATGCAGCTCGGCGGCCACACAGCTCAGCGCCGGCGCCCGCACCGGCAGCAGGCGCTGGATATGAGCGATTACCTGCGCCGTCACATCGTGGCCCTCGCGGATGCGCCCCAGCGCCAGCCGGGCCTGATTCTCCATCAGGGCACGCATTTCCTCATCGCGCTGAATCAACGGCATGTGCAGGGCCTGAAGCGGACCGGACAAGCTGTTGGCCGGCGCCGAGAAGTGCACCGGACAATCAAAAAACCGGGTGTACTCCTCCAGCCGAGGCGGTGGCGGATGGCGAAAGCTGATGACCAGTCCATCGTCACTGTGCTTGCCGGCAATCCAGCGTCCGAAGCTCAGCCAGCCACCGACGATGACCTCGTTGAACGCGCGCAGATCATGTTGTTCCGGCAAACCCGATGCCCAGCTCACGCAAACGCGCCCGTCGCGGCATTCGACCTTTGTCCTTCCACCGTCGTAAACCAGCGCTTCGTAACGCGGAATCATGCACAGCGCATCGCCCAGGGTTGAGCAGCTCATGGCCGCATAACCCAGGGCATTGAAGGTCCCCGGCCGGACGTTCTCCGCCATGTGGATGCCTATCATGCTGTCACCTGTGAGCCGTTCGGCCAGCACAAACAGTTTGAGCAAGACGCCAACCGGCAGACGCGCGCTGCCCGGATTCAGCTGCGCTGCGGTGAGGCCACACTCACGCAGCAGCTGATCCCGGTCCGCGCCCTGTTGCTCGGCTGTATCGAGCAAACAGGCGATATACGAGGCGGCCACGCTGTAGGACACCAGCGGGCTGGATGAAGTCGATGTTGCGGGCTTATGCATAAACTTTTAGGTGATGCCGTGTGCGCCAGACAAACGTCTCCCGGGTCTGTCTGCCCTGCAGATCATAGCGCCACACGCGCCCCCACCACGGCATCACGGATCTGGCCGCTGCGACAAAATTCCTGACCGCATCGCACAAGACCCGCCACCACGCGCACCGTACGCTGAACCGCTTATCCACTTCGATCTCTACGCATGGCAGACCAATGGGCCGCTTCGGCACAAGCCGCACACAGCATTTTGCGCGACAGCGCCACATTCCAGTGGTACGTCATCCCGCTGTTCGTGATGGTGGTCTACATGTATTCGCAGCAATGGCACGCCGGGCGCTGGTCGATCATTCTCGGCGGCCTGGCGTTCTGGCTGATGGACTGGTTCAACGAAATCTGGAACGGCCTGATCTTTCATTTCAGCAACTTCGCGCCGGCCTGGGGCGCCCCCGCTGACACCGCCTATCTGCTGCTTATCGGCCTGAACATCGAGATCAGCCTGATGTTTGCGGTGCTGGGCCTGGCCGCCATGCTGACCCTGCCCAAAGACCCCAATGCCAGAATTCTGGGCCTGAACAACCGTCTGGTCTGGGCGGCCGGCAATTCGGCGCTGTCGGTGCTGACCGAGATCTGGCTCAACCACATCGGTGCACTGACCTGGGAATGGCGCTACTGGAGCGCATCCTTCCCGTGGCTGATTTTTCTGTTTGGGTATATGCCCTTCTATCTCGTCGGCGCCTGGGTGCATGACATGCGCTCGCGCAGCCATCAAATCATCACGGTCAGCAGCCTGGCCGGCGTGGTCGCCAGCGGCCTGCTGGTGTTTGGCGTGATACTTGGCTGGCTGTAAGGAGACCTCATGGCAAAGCAAATTTTTCTGGCCGTGTTGGCCTGCAGCCTGGCCGCGTGTCAGGGCGGTCGTAGCGCAAGCCCGGGGCATGACAGCGCCACCCAACCGCTCCCGCTGGGGCCGGATGCACCGTTCATCGAGCGCGTCGATCACGATGCCGAACTGGCCAGCTGCATACTGCCCGCCGGCACCATGGGCATCCCTGACCCACTGCAAACCGATGTCCTGCCCGACTTCGGCGGTCCTTTGCTCGATCTGGTGTCACCACCAGCGGTCGATTTTCCCGAGCAGGTTCATCTGCGCACCGACACCGCGACCTTCAATCGCAAATACCAGTTTGTACTGCATGAGGGCAACGTCTGGTTCAGGCACAACACGGCCGTCACAGGTGTCGGAGACGACTGGACACAGGTCTATATGCCCGATTGTCTGGCCGGCACCCTGATCGGCATCTCCGCCGACGATGATGAACTCATCGCAATCCGCAAGAACGGCGACATTTACGGCCTCGACAATATCCTCAAGGACCCCGCACTGTTCAACTGGACCTCACGCTGGGGCACACCGGTGTGGCTGGGCACTGGCTACCACATCCAGGAGGACTATCTGTCCTGGAGCTGGACCGTGATCTCCAACAGCGAGGACAAGAACTGGACCGACACCGCTGGCAATCTGCATCGGGTGGGCGACGGCAAGGTGTCGCATATCTGGATGCTGCGTGACGGCGGCCAGCGCTACGGCTACATCGACCCCTGGCTGGCCAAGGACGAAAGTTACGAAGCCTGCGGACCACTGCGCGGTCGCTTCAAAGGCATCAACCTGAATTCCGGCGGCTCCACCCTGATCACCATCAATCGCTATGGCGACATCTTCACCCGCCACTACGACTTTGATCTTGCGGGCAACAATGAAGTGTTCTTCCAGTACGCCTTCGAAGACCAGCGCGGCGTGTCCAACCCCAAGATCCAGCTCCCTTCCTACGCGTGGGTTCAGCAGCCCAAGGTGCCCGGCCAGATTACTCACGTCATCAGCATCCACAAGATCGGGGAAAACATGCAGCACCGAGTGATGCGCATCGAAGGCCTCAACCAGGCCGGTGAGACCGGTTACTGGGAGAAAGAAGTCGAGGAGATGACAGCAGCGGCCTGGCACTTCGTTGTCACCGGCGATCCTCTGCGCGGCACTCTGCTGGACAACCGCCCGGGCGACACCAGCATGCTCGACGTCGGCGACAACCAAGATCAGCACTTTGCCCGCAACCTGACGGCGCTACCCACGCTCAACCCGGCCGACAGCCTGGAGGCGGATACTGACTGGGCCGCCGAGATGACCGACTTCAATCTGTACTGTTCACCCACCACGCTGCGCATTCACACCAGCGTGGATGAGCACATGGATCTGACCCTGCACGTGGTCGATGTGATTCGCCAAACCCCGCGCGAACGCGGCCTGGATGACAATCCGCGCAACTTCCGCGGCAACATCGAAATCCCCGACGCGTTGCTGGCCATGCGCGATGAGCTGTCGCCGCGCCAGCGCGCCTTCATCGACCTGTACCTTGATGGCAACAAGTTCACCGATGTGCGCATGAGCGGTGTGTCAGCTAGCATCACGCTCACCCCGTCTGGCCGCATGAACGGATTTTCCTGGACCTTTGAGCGCACCCCCAACGGCGAGGTCGAAATCGCCCCCTGAATCTACCCCAGCAGACGCGATGGCCGAGGCCGTCGCGTCGTTCTGCGCGCGGCATTTTTCCTGGCGCGGAGCCTGGTCACTGAATCGACAGGCGCTGGGCCTGGATCTGCTGCGGGCGCCGCTCAATGTGTTCTACGCACCGCTGTGGGTGCTGTTGCAGATCAGCGCGCAACTGTTGGCCTGGCTGGGCCTGCAGCGCACCGCCCGCATCGTGCGCGAGTTACCCTCTGGCCTGGCCACCCGGGTACAGCAGCGGGTTCGTCAGGCGATCACCGATGAGCTGATCAGGCCTCGATGGGGCAACACGCTGGATACCAGCCAACAACGCATCGTGGCGCTCAATCTGATGCGCTACCAGGCAGCACGCAACGCGATGGCTGACATCAGCGCCAACCTGGCCGTGCTGGTCAGCGGCATGTTGCTGTTTCGTCAATTCACACCCGGCGGCCTGAGCCTGGGTCAGCACACTGGGGATGCCCTGACCCAGCATTGGGCGATCAGCCATTTCTGGGCCGGCGAAAGCTTCGGCCGTCTCTGGTATGGCTGGTTTCCGGTGGATACCCCGCTGTGGCTCAGCCTCACGGCGATTGCTCTGGTCATGGTCATGATCGCGCTAACCGCAGCGCTGTCCGGTCTGCTGATGGACCCTGTGCAGCATGCGCTGGGCTGGCACCGACGCCGGCTCAACCGCCTGCTCAATGCCATCGACAAAGATTTGCAGACCCAACAGGCGCACCACTACCAGCCGCGCGAACCGTTCTGGGCGCGCGCTTTCGACGCCCTGGACTGGTTACGTCTCTAGCGCTGCACGCTTGCGCCGGGCGCGTGTTGCTGACCACCCAGGGCGTAGGCCATGAATTCGGCCTTCACCCGCTGCTGCCGATCCACCAGGCCGAGACCGGCGGCACGCAAACGCATCAGCTCTGCGCTGCGCGACCCGAACAGCGCATCCAGGCCGTCAATCAGCCCCAGCGCCGGCAACACCTGACGACGCCGCTGACGCGCATACCGCTGCAGCGCGGCATCGATCGCACGCGGCGCGCGCAGCCGGCGTGGTGTATCCAGCGCCGTGACCAGCGCGGCGGCATCTTCAAACCCCAGATTCATACCCAGACCGGCCAACGGGTGCACCACATGCGCGGCGTCGCCAACCAGCGCCACCTGATCCTGGGCATAGGCGGTGGCATGCTGAAGCCGCAAGGGAAAACTGACTCGCCGGCTGCGCAAGGCAAAGTGCTGGTCGCCGACCGCATGCGCCAGCTCCTGGCAGAACACCGCATCACTAAGGCCGCAAAGACGCTGTGCTTCGGCCTGCTCAACCGACCAGACAATCGACACCTGTTCATGCGGCAACGGCAACAGGCCCAGCGGCCCGCGCGCGGTAAACACCTGACGCGCGCAGTCGGAAAAAGCAGGCTGGGCATCGAGCACCGCAACCACCCCACTTTGCGCGTAATCGCGTGTTTCGATACCAATGCCGCTGGCCGCTCGCACGCGCGAATCGCGACCATCGGCGCCGACCACCACACTGGCCGCCAACACCTGACCATTGGCACAGTGCAGGTGACTGCCCTGCGTATCGGGTATCAGCTGCTGCAGCTTGCTGTCGGCATATCGCGTAATCCCCGCATGATGCGCA
>JASBUL010000034.1 GCA_030147945.1 Oceanococcus sp.
GGTCAAGGACGAACAGCTCCACGCCACCTTCATGGGCATCTTCGGGCGACCACGCGAATCGGTGGTCAACATGGTCCGCGCCCGCCAGGTCAGCGCCGACAAGTCACTGGTATGGCCTTACATGGAAGGCATAAGCCCGGCATTCCTGCAGAATCTCGAGGTCTGCATGCTCAAGGGCAACCCGGTGGGCTCCGGTCAGCATGACTGCGAACAGCTGTACCGGCTGACCCTCAAAGATGAAGCACCGAGCACCGAACTCGAACATGTGCTGGCCCTGGCCGACTTCCCGCCCCCCATCGGATTGAGCTGGCCGAAAGGCTTCAAGCCGGGCAGCACCATGACCTGGATGCTGAATTTCACCAGCGAGCCGGTGTCCGGCCACCCACTCAATGACTGGGAGTGCGAAGTGGTGCTGGATGCGGCCAGCGACGGCTACACCCACCAGACCGTTTCCTTGTACGCCCCCAATGGCAATCTGCTGCTGCGCGGCACGCAATGCATGGTGGTGTTCGCCTAGCCCGGCACACGCCTGACTGCGGCGTGCCCCGCGGCACGCCGTCAACCTTCAGGCCTTGGCGCTGAGTTTGACCATCATTCTGGCGTAGCCACGCACGAAGTTGGACTGCACCCGTTCAGGCTCGCCAACAACCTCGATACGGTCGAAACGCTGGAGCAGCTCCTCCCACAGAACGCGCAGCTGCATCTCGGCCAGACGATTGCCCATGCAGCGGTGAATACCGAAGCCGAACGACAGATGATTACGTGCCCCCTTGCGGTCGATGAGAAACGCATCGGGGTTGTCGATCTTGCGTTCATCGCGGTTTCCGGAGGCGTACCACATGACCACGCGATCACCCTCTCTGATGGTCCGCCCACCCAGCTCCACGTCCTGCTTGGCAACCCGTCGCATGTAGGCCAGCGGGGTCTGCCAGCGGATGATTTCCGACACCATGTTCGAGATCAGGCCGGGGTTTGCCTTGAGCTTTTCAAACTCGGCGGGATTTTCGTGCATGGCCAGCACACCGCCGGTCATGGAATTGCGCGTGGTGTCGTTGCCGCCAACAATCAGCAGCGAGAGATTGCCCAGAAACACCAACGGCTCGTCGATCAGATTCGCGGTGTCGGCATGGCTTTGCATCAGGCTGATCAGATCAAAGCCATGCGGCGTCCCGTCGGCGTGACGGGCTTTGTTATCACGCCACAGCTGGGCAAAATGCAGGGCCATGTCGGCCGCGGCTGAAAAGACCTCCGACTTGTCGGAAAACGCGCCGCCGGTCATCTCCGGCGAGCCGGCGATCAGATCCGACCAGTAGGTCAGCAGGTGGCGCTTTTCATACGGAAAACCGAGCAGGGTTGCGAGCATCCGGCCGGTCAGTTCGATGGACACCGTCTCAACCCAGTCAAAGGGCTGATCAAGCGGCAAGTCATCCAGCACCTCCTGCGTGCGCTGGCGGATCAGGCCCTCCATCTCTTTGAGGTTTTTCGGCGCCACCACCGCCTGAACCGCCTGGCGTTCCACATCATGCCGTGGCGGATCCATGGCGATGAAGGTCTTTAGCGCCATGCCTTCCGGGCGGTCGCCGAGCACGATGATGGGCTCAGCCGAAAACAGTTCGTGGTGCTTGTCGACGAACAGAATGTCGTCATAGCGGGTCACCGACCAGAACGGCCCGAACGGGCTGTCGGCCTGGAAATGCACCGGGGCTTCATCCCGCAAGCGCTTGAAATACGATTGCCACTTGCCCTGTCGATAGAGAAACGGGTTGCTCACGTCGATCTCGTGCAGCAGCAACGCCTCAACCTCGGGCAGCGGCTCTTCAACGAAACGCGGCACCGGGCGTTCGCCCAGGGTCATGCGCTTGGCTTTGATCAGCTGTTCAATCGCCCGAATCTGCCAATGCATGGGCACGAATCGCGAGGTGGTGTTGATCGCGCGGGTGTAGGCCGCATCCACGGCCCGGCTGTAAATCGACATCGTGTTGTGCTCCGCGCTTACATCTGAAATTCAGGCAGGCGCACGAGCATGCCATCCATGTCCTGCGTCACCTGCACCTGGCAGGCCAGACGCGAGGTCGAAGCCCGCTCCGGCGTCATGTCGAGCAGCTGCTGTTCATCGGCGGCCATGGCGCCGAGCTGCCCGGCCCAGGCCGCCTCCACGATGACATGGCAGGTGCCGCACGCACAGGAACCGCCACAATCGGCATCAATACCGGGAATGCCGTGATCCATGGCGATCTGCATCAGTGACGAACCGGCCTCGAGCGCGACGACATGTTCTGCGCCGTCATGCTCAATAAAAGTGATCTTGCCCATACGCGAGGACCCAGGTGGTGGCTGAGCCCTGAGATTAGGTCAGCCAGGGTGGACGGTTGAGGTCATTTTTTGCCATATTGGGGTCATTTCAAGACACATCCTGCGCCCGGCGCCATGCCTAAACCTGATGCCCACATCCCGGCCAATTACTCGCGCCTGATGGCCCGCGAGCTCGGCCTGTCGGCGAAGCGACTGCCCGCGTTGCTGGCCGGCACAACGCTCAAGGTCGAGGAACTGCTGGACGAGCGTTGCCTGCTGACACCGGGCGAGCAGATCCGCTTGCTGGAAAATGCCCTGGCCCTGACTGCTGAGCCGGGGCTCGGCCTGCGGCTGGGCCAACGGCTGACCCCGCTCAGTCATGGCGCCATGGGATTCATGGCCTACAGCAGCCCGAACCTGCATATGGCCCTGCAGGCCATCTGCACGTTTGTGCCGACCCGACTGAGCTTTGCCCGGGCGCAACTCAGCGAGCAGCAAGATCAGCTGATCTGCGATGTCGGTTTTGCCCACACGCTCGATCCGGCCGTGCACCGCTGCCTGTGCGAGGCCATCGCCGGCATGTTCTGCTCGGTCGCCGAGATCATTGTCGGGCGGCGCGTGGATGAAGCCCGCTTCGCCTTTCCCTACCCGCCACCGACCTATCAGGCGCTGTATTTCGAGCACCTCATCGGCACAACGGACTTTGCGGCCAGCTGCCTGCGCATCAGCCTGCCGATGAGCGTTGCGCGCATTCCCAATGCCTCGGCCAATCACCAGAACTACCTGCTCGCGATGCAGCAATGCGAGGCCATGCTGGCCAGCATGCAGGTGCAGACGCCGAGCTTCGAAACCCGCGTCAAACAGCTGATGCTGTCACGCCCACCGGGCCTGCTCAGCGAAGATGAAACCGCCGCAGAATTGTTCATGAGCAAGCGCAGCGTGGCGCGCAAACTGGACAAGGAAGGCACCAGTTTTCGCCGCCTTCGCGATGCCGTGCTGTCGCAGCAAGCGGCGGATTACCTGTGCCGGGATCAGCTCTCGGTGGAAGCGATAGCCAGCTTGCTCAACTACCACGACAGCGCCAACTTCCGGCGCGCCTTCAAGCGCTGGTTCGGAATGCCACCGGAAACCTATCGGCGCAGGCACAACGCCGCGAGCGGCAGCGCCTAGCTGCCGCTCGGCCGTTGCCGGCTGGCCGGCTGCACATGGCGCTGAGCCGCGCCGCACCGCAGGGCCAGCAACGCCCCCACGACGGCACTGGCCACCGGCATAAGCCAGGGTGTGCTCGGCCAGCGCTCATAAGCCCAGCCACCCAGCAAGAATCCGCAGGTGTAGCCGGCCGTGTGGACCAGCGTGAGCAAGCCGAACAGCTGCCCGCGGGGCATACCGGATGCCAGGCTGAGCAGGCTGGTATAGCCGGGCACGACGGCCGCAAAAGCCGCAGCAAAGAGGCCCAGGCCGAGCAACGCCAGCCACTGACCGAGTCCGCCAGCCAGCACAGCCAGCCCGACAACACACAGCAGCGAGCCCACCATCAAGCTCAGGCCAGGACGTTGCAGGTGACGCAGCAGCAGAACCTGCACCAGTGCCATCAAGGCCACGATCAGCAACATCAAAGCGGCCGTACCCGAGGCCGCCTGGCGCGCGTCAAAAGCATAATGATCGCCGAGCACCGGGCCCAGCATGACCTGCAACTGGGCCACCGTCAGCGTGCTCGCAAATGCCAGCGCTAGCAGCATCCTGCTGCCTGATTGCAGGGCTGCATGCGGCCGCGCGACCGACGCGGGCGTGTCCTGCGCAAGCGGCACGCGCAGGGTGCCGAGCAGACCGATCAGCGGCAGCACGATCAGCCACACGAGGGGCCCTGCGGCCCCCAGCAGCAGTGCAGGAAAGACCAGCACCGGGCCCAGCCCGCGCCCGGCATTGGCCGCCGCACTGAGCGCAGTCAGGCGCTGCAAGGATGTCATGGGACCAGGCAAGTCCAGCGACCAGGCCTGACATGCCGGATAGATGCCCGCCGCCAGCAAGCCATAGACCACACGGCTGAATCCCAGGCACAGCAAGGCCCGCTGCGCACTCATCTGGCCGCTGATCAGCATCAGTGCAACGACAACGAAAACGCCTTGCGCAAGCAAGGCCCCGCTTTGTCCCAGCAACACCACCGGGCGTCGTCCCCAGCGATCACTGACATGCCCCCACAGCGGCCCGGCCAACATGATGCAGCCCGTTCCCAGAGCCATCAGTGTGCCCAGGCTGGCCACACTCAGGCCGGCCAGCTGGCTAAGCACGGGAATCAGACTGAGCAGGACCAGCTGACTCGCACTCTGGGTCGCCACAACCAGGCCCAGGAACCGGTGTGCGGGCTTACGGATAAGGGGTGCAGACATGATCTTTGCGAAGCGGGGACGATGCAGGATGGGGCGTCAGAATTCTGGCAGCACCATAGCGACGGCAACTTGCAGATGCAAATCATTCTCTTTACGATTCAATGCCATGAGCGCTACCCCTGCCCTGTCAACACCCGCGGACACCGGTCTCCACGGTCGTCAGATCATTGACGATCAGGCCGCCCGCCTGTCGGTCAACTGCTTTTTCAATGCCCTGCTGCGCGAGACCGATCTGGCCAGCTGGCACGACGCGGGCAGCAAAGTGCCTGCCGCCATCCAGGCCCCGGCCGTCTGCATCACCCTGCCCTCCATTGATACCCGTTTGTGGCTGGGCGTGCGTTATCGCAGTCGCTGTGGCCGGCACCAGTTCCGCCTGCCCATCGTGCGCAGCCTCGCGCAGGGCGCGGCCGAGCCCATCGACCTCACCCAGGCCGCCAGCGAGGTGGCGGCGGAAGCCCGGATATTCCCTCAGGCTGAACCTGCAGGGCGCGCGCAATTCCTTGAACGGGTGCGCATGAGCGAACGCAACCTCGCGCTGGCCATCGATGCACGGCGCGACGACCTGAGCGCCCTGTTCAGCGCACCACTGAGCTTTGTACAGGCTGAGCAAGGTTTGCTGGTCGGCCATTCCATCCATCCCACGCCCAAGAGCCGCGAGCCCTTTTCCGACCGGGACGCGCAACGCTACGCACCGGAGTTTGCCCAGGCCTTCGCCCTGCACTGGATTGGGGTACGCCCCCAACAACTGCATGGCCGCAGCAGCCTGCCCCACACCACCTCGGCCTTGATGCAGGCTCTGGCCCAGCGCGATGGTGTGCGTGCACCAGACAGCGCGGAGCATGTCGCCGTGCCCATGCATCCCTGGCAATGGCAGTTCCTGCAGGCGGACCAGCGCATCCAAGCGCTGCGCCAGTCCGGCGACATCATCTCGCTGGGCTGCGGCCTGCCCGGCTGGCGAGCCACATCATCATTGCGTGCGGTCTACGCCGCACACAGTCCGTGGATGCTGAAATTCTCGCTCAGCCTGCGCCTGACCAACTCGCTGCGCACCTTGCAACCACAGGAGATGGCCCGCGGACTGGAAGTTTCACGCATCCGCGAAACGCCACTGGGCCAGGCGTTCTCGCGCCGCTACCCGCATTTTCAGGTGCTCGCGGAACCCGCTTATCTGATGCTCAACGACGGCGCCGGCAATGCGCTTCCTCAGACCCTGGTGATGCTGCGCGAAAACCCGTTCCGCGCAGCGACCTCCGAGAATGTCTGCCTGCTCGCCAGCCTGACCCAGGATCACCCCGGCGGCGCCCCCTGCCGCGCCGCCCAGCTGGTGCGTCAGTATGCCGCGCGCCAGCAGATCAGCCTGAACAGCGCAGCGCAGCACTGGTTCGAACGCTTTCTTGATGCGGTGATCGAGCCGCTGTTGATCGCCCAGGCTGATTACGGCTGGCTGTATGGCGCCCACCAGCAAAATCTGGTCATCGATTTCGATCAGGAACTGCCCTGCGGCGGCTGGTTCCGCGACTGTCAGGGCAGCGGATTCAGCCAGCTCGGCGCGCAACTGCTGGCACCCTGGCTGCCGCAGCTCGGCCAGGACACGGCCAACGTGATCGACGATGACATGGCCAACCGGCTGTTCGTGTACTACCTCATCGTCAACAGCTGTTTCGGCCTGATCAGCGCGCTGGCCAGCGATGATCTGGTTGACGAGGACAGCTTGCTGGCCATCCTGCGCCAGCGCCTGATCGACTTGCGCCAAGGTCCACGCCGCGATCGCGGCTGCCTCAACTACCTGCTGGACCACAGCCACCTGTGGGCCAAAGGCAATTTCCAGTGCGCCCTGATCGGTCTCAACGAAACCACCAGCGAAGATCCGCTGGCCATCTACCACCGCCTCGCCAATCCCCTGCAAACCACCGAGCCTTTGTCATGACCGCTGCCACCGCAACCGCGCCGGACGCTGACCTCGCCACCTGCTATTCCGGCAACAACGCAGGCCGACATCCGCTGCGCTGGGTCGAGACCGAAGCAGGCCTGCGTCATCCGCAACGCCTCGCCCTGCCCTCGGGTGAAGTCTACCGACGCCCGATCCCCGGGCTCGGCATGACACTGAGCCTGCGACGCATCGAGCCTGACCAGGACCTGGCACGCTTCACGCGCTGGATGAACGATGCACGTGTCGCCGCATTCTGGGAACAGACCGGTGACGCCACCACCCAGGCGAACTACATCCAGAGCGTGCTGGATGATCCGCACAAGGACCCGCTGATCGCCTGCTTTGACGATGAACCGTTCGGCTATTTCGAGCTGTACTGGGCACTGGAAGACCGCCTCGGACCGTACTACGACGCCCAGCCCTTCGACCGTGGCATGCACCTGCTGGTCGGTGAGCCTCGCTTCCTGGGACCAGCGTATGCCAAGGCCTGGATCGACAGCCTCAGCCACTTCATGTTTGTGGATGAGCCGCGCACCGAACGGCTGGTCGGCGAACCCCGCGCCGACAACGCGGCCCTGCTCAAGCATCTGGGCAGCGCTCCGGGTTGGCACAAGCTCAAGGAATTCGACTTTCCGCACAAACGCGCCGCTCTGGTCATGTGCGAACGCCAGCGCTTCTTTGCCGAGGTGTGCCTGTGAGCGACAGCGCGACAATCACGCACTGGCACACGGCCAACCGGCGTGTCATCGCAAAGTCGCTGGCCGAACTGATCTATGAGCAGGCCTTGGAGGTCCGCCGCGACGGCGATCTGTGGCGCGTGGCGCTGAGCAGCGGAACCAGCTATGTCTTCGCGGCACGACGCACGGTGTGGGATTGGCTGCACATCGAGGCCGCCAGCATTCGGCGCGAGACCGCCAAGCAAAATCTGGCCGCCACCGATGCGGGACAGTTTTTCATCGATGCCGCCGCCGATCTGTCCATCCCGCCTGCCACCCTGGGCAACCTGCTGCATGAAACCGCCAACACGCTGAGTGCCGACGTCGCCCTGCTCAGTACTCGCAGCGAATACAGCGCCGCAGCCATGGCGAAAATGGCCGATGAGGATCTGCAATGCCTGCTGGATGGCCATCCCAAGGCGATGCTCAACAAAGGCCGCATCGGCTGGGGCGCTGACGAGTTCGCGCGCTACGCGACCGAAAGCGCACGGAGCGTCCAGCTGGAATGGCTGGCGGTGCAGCGTGACAGCTGCATCAGCGGTCACGCCAGTGCCTGGAGCGAAGCCGCATTGCTGGCTGAAAGCCTCGATGCCGAGGCACTCAAGGGACTGAACAGGGCCGCCGACAAAGCCGCGATCGACCGGGATGCGTACCACATAATGCCGGTGCATCCGTGGCAATGGCAGGCCCATATCCGTCAGCACTACGCCGCAGCCATCGCAGCCAGGCAGATCGTTCCGCTCGGCGCCTTCGGCGATGCCTATCTGCCACAGGTTTCGCTGCGCACCCTGTCCAATCGGAGCCGACCTCGCGCACTGCACATCAAGCTGCCACTGACCGTGCTCAACACCTCCTGCTATCGCGGTATTCCGGGCCAGTACATGGCCAGCGGCCCCGCGCTGTCGAGCTGGATGCAGGCGCTGTGCACCCGTGATCCCGAGCTGCGCGCACGGCGCACGGCGGTGCTGCAGGAGGTCGCCGGTATCCACGTGCCGCACGCGCTGCATGAACAGATCGAAGGCACGCCGTACCGTTACCGCGAAATGCTCGGCGTGACCTGGCGCGAGAGCCCGGCCGCGCATTGCGATGCGCACGAACGTCACCTGCTGATGGCCAGCCTGCTGCAAACCGACGCCACCTCCAACAGCGTCGCCAGCGCTCTCATCCGGGCCAGCGGCCTGGATGCCCACAGCTGGCTGGAACAGCTGTTCGGGGCCGTCGTCGTACCGCTGTATCACCTGCTGTGTCGCTACGGCATCGGCCTCGTCGCCCACGCCCAGAACCTCAACCTGATGCTGCGTGAACACGTACCGGTGCGGGTCATACTCAAGGATTTTCAGGGCGACCTGCGCCTGGCAAGCGGCGATTTCCCGGAGCGCGCCGACCTGCCTCAGTCCGCCGCCGCGGTGCTGACCGAATTGCCACCGGAATATATCTACCATGACCTGTTCACAGGCCATTTCGTCACCGTGCTGCGCTACCTCTCAGCCCAGCTGGCCAGCGACAGCGCGGTGGACGAAACCGACTTCTACGCGATCCTGGCGCGGGTGCTGCGGACCTACCAGCAGGCCCACCCGGAACTGGCCGCGCGCTACGCACAGTTCGATCTGTTCCGTCCGCAGGTGGAGCGGGTCTGCATCAACCGCGTTCGGCTCAAGCTCGGTTACGACGACAGCGCACAACGCCCGACCCCAATCGTGGCCGGCCACATCGACAACCCCCTGGCACAGGCCCAAGCCCGCCAAGTCCAACCCTACAAGGCAGCGTCATGACGGCACCTCTCGACCTCGCCGGCATTGGTGCCGGTCCCTTCAATCTTGCCGTGGCGGCCCTGCTGCACCGGCAGCCGGTCAATGCGCGATTCTTCGAAGCCAAGGCGCAGCACAGCTGGCATCCCGGCATGATGCTGCCGCAAGCCTTGCTGCAGACGTCCTACCTCAAGGATCTGGTCACCCCGGTTGATCCGACCAACCCGTACAGCTTTCTGGCTTATCTGGTCGAGCGCCGACGCTTCTATGCCTTCGTCAATGCCGAACAGGAGGCCATCAGCCGCCAGGAGTTTGCCGACTATCTGGCCTGGGTGGCCACGCGCCTGCCCAGCGTGCAAATGAACAGCGCGGTGGAATCGGTGGAGGACACCGGCGAGCATTTCCGTCTGCGTGTGGCCGGGCAGGATGTGCTGTCCCGCAACCTGTGCGTGGCCGCTGGCAAGCGCCCTTATGTGCCTGAGTGCTGTACCGCGCACCTGTCATCGCAGTGCTTTCACGCGCTGGGCATCGCCGAGCAGGATGTGGATGTGCGCGGCAAACGCGTGGCCGTGATCGGCGGCGGCCAGACCGGCGCCGAGATCGTCCTGCATCTGCTTGACAACACATGGGGACGCCCGGCCGCGGTCAACTGGGTGTCACGACGCAGCAATTTCCTGCCGCTGGACGAGACGCCCTTCACCAACGACTGGTTCACACCGGACTACGCGCGCGACTTCCAGCAACTGCCGCAAGGCCGCCGCGAACAGCTACTGGCCGAGCAGAAGCTGGCCTCCGACGGGATCTCTCCGGTGACCCTCAAAGCCCTGTACCAGCGCATGTATCGCCTCGCTCATGTCGATGAACAGGGCCCCGATCTGGCCCTGCTGCCCAAACGCAGCCTGATCGCCATGCGTTACACCGGACACTATGGCCTGAGCCTGCACAACAGCCTGGTTGACCAGGATGAGTTCGTGCAGGCCGACATGGTGATTCTGTGCACCGGATTGAGCGACGCGGTACCGGTCTGCATGGCGCCGCTGCTGGATCAGCTGGAATGCGACGAGGCGGGCCGCCCATGTCTGGATGGCGCCTTTGGCACCGACTGGCCGGGCGCTGGCCAGCGCCGCATCTACCTGCTCAACATGGCCCGCCACAGTCATGGCATTGCCGAACCCAACCTCAGTCTCTCGGCCTGGCGGGCGGCTTGCGTTGTTAACGACCTGGTCGGTCGCGCGTGCTATGACACCGGTCAGGCGCCCGGGCCGATGCAGTGGACAACACGCACCGCACAGCAGCAGGCCGTGGCCTGATCGAGCAGCTGCGACCTACGCGCTGACCGGCGCGCTGACCAGGCGCAATCGGCGCGCCCGCTGAGCCACGGCGCAGCGATTCTTGCCCTGTCGTTTGGCCTCATACATGGCCGCATCCGCTGCGGCGATCAATGATTTGGCGTCGCTGGCATGATCGGGCGACACCGCAACACCGATGCTGGCGCCGATGTGCAGCTCCTGGTCGGTGTAGCGCATCGGCAGGGCAATGACCTCGATCAGCTTTTGCGCAATGTCCACCGCCTGCTCGGCGACCGCCAAGCCCTGCAGTATGACGATGAACTCATCACCACCCTGACGGGCCATGGTGTCATCGATACGCAAGGCACGTGTACAGCGCTGCGACACCGTGCGCAGCACACAGTCGCCAGCGTCATGACCGTGACAATCATTCACCTGCTTGAAACCATCCAGGTCGAGAAACAGCACCGCGACCTTGCGCCCCTGCCGGGGCACCCGGATCAGGGCCTGCTCCAGCCGGTCCAGCGCCAGGGCACTGCGCGGAATGCCGGTCAGCTCGTCCATCTTGGCCAGACGCTCGTTCTCTTCGCGCTGGCGATCAAGCTCACGGCTCAGATTGACCACGGTATGACTGAGATTGGACACCGCGCTGAACACCACCAGCGGCAGGATCACCGTTGCGATCAGCAAGGTGGCCCAGGCTGCCACCTGGGTGACGTAGACATTGGCATCAAAGCTCAGATGCAGCAGGCCGCTGGAATAGCCCAGGCCGAACAGGCCGACCACAGCGCACACACAGGCGATGGCGATGAGTCCGGCCCGCTCCGAATACAGCACACTGATCAGCAAGGCACTGGTCACCAGCCACCAGGTGCCGGCCCCCAGCAGACCCAGCGTGCTCAGACCGGCAAGGCCGATCAGCCAGAACAAGGCAATGGCGATGTGCGATTTGACGCGGGTGGCGATGCTCTGCCTGTTTACGTAAACCAGCAGCGTCACCACACCCAGCAAGATATGCACGCCGTACATCGGCAGCCAGCCGGTGGAGGATATGCGTGACACCGAGATGGGCACACCCAGCACAGCGATCAGACTCAGCCCGGACCAGATCCGATTGACCATCTGATCGCGCACCTGAATCAGCTCATGATCCAGGTCTCTCATCAGTTGAGGGGGAGTTTTCTGCACAAGACGTCACATTGGGCACCGGCCTCAAAGCGTGCGGAAACACCGGTGAAAGCAACGTGAAGCCAGGGCAGCCGAGGCGACCGAAAGAGCGGGCTTGACGCTTTTTTAACACCCACTCCCAGACACTGCCCGGCGCACTGTCACGGGCCTGACATGGGCCGTGACCACTGCAGCAGGCAGGACGCCTCGCGTGCCAGCCGGTCCGTACAGGAACGGCCAGCGCCAGCTGCAACGCCGACGGCCGGAGACCGGCGAGATCATCGGCCAGACCATTCCGCCCAGCGAGCGGAGCGGCTCACAACTCAACAATGCTGTGGAGGTCATTGCATGACGCCCAAACTCGGTGAGGTTCTGCTCGTGGACGACTACGACGCCGACAATTACATGCATGAAATGCTGTTCGAGGAGATGGGGGTGAGCGAAAAAATCACCATCAAGACCAATGGCAAAGACGCCATTGACTACCTCACGACAGCGCAGGATGGCCGCCACCCCTGCCCCGAACTGATTCTGCTCGACATCAATATGCCGATCATGAACGGTTGGGAATTTCTCAAGGCCTATCAGGACCTCAACGAAGATGTCCGCGGTGATGTGGTCCTGATGATGGTCACCACATCGCTGAACCCGGATGATCGATGCGCCGCCGAATCCAGTACCGACATCAATGACTTCGTGACCAAATCGCTCAGCGAAGACTCCCTCAACAGCCTGCTGCGCAAGCATTTCCCCGCACGTTTCTGAGGCGCACCGCTCATTCACGGATTCTTCATGTCTGCGCCACAACCATAGCGGCAGAACCACAGCGAATATTGACGATGCACGTGCTACTGGTTGAAGACAGTCCAACAGATCAGCAGATCATCCGTGATTGCATCGAAAGCGCCATGCCGCATGCCGTGCTGACCGTGCGCAGCGACTGCAACGACCTGGCCCAGCTGCTCGGCGCCAGTACCGTGGATTGCGTGCTGCTCGACAATGACCTGCCCACCGCCAGCGGCCTGGGGGTGCTTAACGCATTCAAACGCAGCGCACGCAACCACTACCCGCCGATCGTGATGCTGACCGGTTCAGGCGACGAGAGCGTGGCCGTGGAAGCCATGAAACTCGGCGCTGCCGACTACCTCAGCAAGAACGAGCTGTCGCCGGAAAATCTGATGCGCGCGATTCGCGCGGCCATTGACAATCACCGCCTACAGGCCCAGCAGAACAAGTATTACGACAACCTTGCGCGTCTCAGCATGGTTGATGACCCATAGATCGCCGTCACGCCGGGCTGCGATCTCCAGCAGCTCGAAACCGCGGATCCGGATCACCTGACACAGCCGCTCCAGTGCGGCCGGCTCAGCCTGCATCCGTATCTGCAATGCGTGCTGTGCCTTCATGCCGCGACCTGCGCGGCGGGTGACATGCCACGGGGCTCATCCAGCATGTGCTGATTGCTCTGCCCCGGTTTGACGATGGGCCAGACGTTGTCTTCGCGGGCAATGGCCACATGCAGCAACATCGGGCCTGGCTCGGTCAGCAAAGCGTTCAGCCCCGCATCCACCTCCTGCCAGCATTGAATGCGTCGGGCCGCAATACCAAACGCCTCGGCCAGGGCCACGAAATCCGGGTTGTCATCCAGATCAATCTGGCTTTCCCGGTTGGCGTAGAACAGCTCCTGCTGCTGCCGCACCATGCCCAGACACTGATTGTCGAGAATGATCAGCTTGACCGGCAAACGGTAGCGCACCAGGGTGGCCAACTCCTGCGCGTTCATCATGAACGAGCCATCCCCGCTGATGTTGATGACCATGCCCCGAGGCGCGGCAAACTGAGCCCCGATGGCGGCCGGCAGACCAAAGCCCATGGTGCCCAAACCACCGCTGCTGAGGTGCTGGCGCGGATGATCGAAGCGGTAATGCTGGGCCACCCACATCTGATGCTGCCCCACATCACAGGTGATGCAGCTGTGCGGGTCGGCGCGACGCGACAGCGTGCGAATGAACTGAGGACCGCGGATAGGCGCCTCCGGCAAGCTTTCGCTCGCCACCGAAAAACCGCCGCTGGCGTGCCACTGGCGGCACTGCTTGCGCCACTCATCCACCCTCAGCGGCTGCTCCAGCAGGGCCTGGGTCAAAGCTTGCAGCAGCGCATTCAGGTCGCCGTTCAGGCACACCTCGGCACGACGCAGCTTGTTGAACTCGGCGGCGTCGGTGTCCATGTGTACGAGCTTGGCGTGCGGCGCAAAACCGGACAGCGCGCCGGTTGCGCGGTCATCCAGACGAGCACCGACAACCAGCAGCAGATCAGCTTGCTGGACCGCCTGATTGGCCGCCCGCGAGCCATGCATACCCAGCATGCCGAGATGTAGAGCATCGTCCCGGCCATGGTTACCCAGTCCATGCAAACTGGCCACGCTGGGCAAGGCTGCGGCTTCGGCAAAACGGCGAAACGTTCGTTCAGCCCGGCCCAGGCGCACCCCGCCACCGCTGTAGATCAGCGGCTTGCGTGCCGCCCGCAGCAGGTTCAACACATCGCTCAGATCGGGCGTGCTCGATGGCGGGGCCGGCGCAGATGGGCGCGGCACCACATCGGCCAGCTCAGCCAGCAGCACATCTTTGGGCAGGTCCACCCAGACCGGGCCGGGGCGTCCGCTTTGAGCCAGTTCGATGGCTTCATGCATGATCGCCGGTAGGCTTTGTGGGTCGGTCACCAGATAGCTGTGCTTGACCAGCCCCAGGCTCATACCCAGCACATCGGTTTCCTGAAACGCATCGGTGCCGATCAGTGCGCGCGGCACCTGGCCGGTGATCACCAGCAGCGGGATCGAATCGCGCTGCGCATTGGCCACCCCGGTGACCAGGTTGGTCGCCCCAGGGCCGGAGGTCGCGATACACACACCCAGCCGACCGCTGGCCCGGGCATACCCGTCAGCCGCCAGAGCGCAACCCTGCTCGTGCCGACACAACACATGCTGGACCTCCGGCGCGTCTACCAGGGCGTCGTAAAGCGGCATGATGCAGCCGCCCGGATAGCCGAACACGGTATCGATCTGATGCTGTCGAAACGCCTGAAGGATGAATTGTGCGCCGTTCATGTGTAGGTCCTGTTTTCATCGGCAAAAAAAAACCCCCGGATCCTTGCGGAGCCGGGGGCTTGTGGTGTGTGGTGGTCGCTTATCTCATTCCGTTACCCACGCCAAAGCCCCCGGTTGGTACGACGACCACCAGGACCACATTGACGAGTACGGACACGAGGTTGAAACGCATGGGTTGCGGATTCAGTGAGATAAGGAACAGGCGGCGGACATTAACCCACGCAACGGACATGGGCAAGCCAGGCTTACACGAACCAGTCATCTTCTTCGCCCTTCTGGGTTTCCCCGGCCTCGAGCTCGAAAACACCTGTGGCCTGCATATCGGCCGGCTCCTCAGGCACATCGGCCACTGGCGCTTCGGCCACGCTCGGGTTGTCTGCCGCTTCGCCCAGCGCCAGCCAGGCCTCGGCACGCCGCACATCGTGTGGCGCGAAACGATCGATCTCAGCGTTGGGGAAATAATTGCCGAGGGCAGCCGCAAACACCGCTGGTGAGGCTTCGGTCAATACGGCCACGCGTGCGAATTCCGCTTTCTGTTCACGCACTGCACGCAGGTTGTCGAGAAAGCTCGAGAGATCGCGCCACGGCGGGAATTGCGCAGCAACAAGCAGCATGCCCTTGAACGGGGCGGCGGCGCGCTGAGCTTCCGCGCTGACATGATCAGACACCTGACGCACATTGACGGACGCCAGCGGCGCATCAATGCTCAGGCTCAGAATGCGCGTATGCGGATTCACCGTGAGTTGGATCATTCACGCTCTCCTTGTCGGCTCTCGACAGTGCTCAGTCTACTCCGGACCACAGCTCGAATTCACCGCCGCTGGTCACGTGAATTGATCCTCTCACACGATGAACGCAACAAAAACTGTCGTTACAGATAGTTGAACAGCGAAAGACTCTGGATACGCGTAAAGGTTTTCTGCGCTGCTTCCAGCGCCGTGAGTTCCTGGGCCAGCTGCGACAGGGTTTGCGCCACATC
>JASBUL010000038.1 GCA_030147945.1 Oceanococcus sp.
CAAAGCCACCGGCAAACAACACTTGCTGAATTGATGCCGGCAGGCCCAGACGCAGCAACCCGGCCATCTGCTCGCGCGAGGGCATGCGCTCGAGAAAGCCACTGCCGCGGGCATGCCGCAAAGCCAGGTAAAAGTAGATGCTGGTGCCGATCATCATGCTGATCGCTGTGCCCAGCCCGGCGCCCTGTGTGCCCAGCGCGGGAAAGCCGAAATGCCCGAAGATCAAGGCGTAATTCAGGAATACGTTGATGACATGCATGATCACCAAGGTGCGCATGTACAGGCGGGTCTGACCGACCGCACTCCAGAAACCGCGAAACGCGAAGTTCATGCCCACGAAGATGATCGCCAGCACCCGCATCTCGAAATACTGCGCGCCCTCCCGGGCCGCGCTGGCATCGCTGAGCAGGGCCGCAACGATCGGCGCTGCCGCAAACCACAGCAGAATACTCACCGGAATCCCGTAAACTAGCGCAACCAGCAGCCCGCCGTTGAGCGAAACCGCGCTGTTACGCGAATCCCCGGCACCCACCCTGCGTGCTGCCAGGGCCTGAACCGCCGACGACATCCCGGTCACCGCAGCCACCGACAGGAATGCCAGAAAGCTGACCATGCCAACGCCAGCCAGGGCTTCCGCACCAAGCCGGCCGACCATGGCTGTATCGACCAGATTGAGAATGTTCTGCGAGGTCATGCCGCCGATGATCGGCAACGCCAAAGCCAGGATCTCGCGGCGCCGCTGGCCCGTCACCGCCACTTTGAATGTCACGAAGCGGCAACCTCGCCGCGCAGCAGGTCTGAAATGCGCGCCCGCGCCTCATCCACCCCCTGTTTCGCGGTGGCCGAGAACAGCTGCGCGGTGTACAGCGGGTTTTGCGCGTTGAGCTCTCGCTCTATTTGAAACAGCGCTTGCTTTGCCGCATTGCGGCTGAGCTTGTCGGCTTTGGTCAGCAACACATGCACCGGCAGAAAGCGCGGCGTAACCCAGTTGAGCAGCTGCTGGTCGAGCTCCCCCAGACCACGCCGGATGTCCACGATGAGCACCACTGCGGCCAACTCGTCACGATGACCGAAATAGCGCTCGATCAAATTGACCCATTGCACCTTGATGGCCTTGGGCGCTGCAGCGAAACCGTAACCAGGCAGATCGGCCAGATGGCCAACCTCGCCCAGCGTGAACAGGTTAATCAGCTGTGTGCGTCCGGGTGTTTTACTGGTCCGGGCCAAACTGTTCTGCCCGGTTAGCGCGTTCAGCGCGCTCGACTTCCCAGCATTGGAACGTCCGGCAAAGGCGACCTCACGACCACCGCGCGGCAGGTCCGGCAAACGCGCCGCCGACAGCACAAAAGCCGCGCTGCGCCACAGGCGCGCAAGTTCTGCGTTTCTCGCAGCTTCACTCATAGGTTAAAATCTCGCATCTTCATCACAATAATTGAAAAACCGGTGGCCGTGGTCACCGCGTTGCTATTAGGAGTTTCTTCACGATGACGCGCGTTTCGCTGGTGACGGCCCTGATCCTGGGTCTGGGATGCACAACGGCCATGGCCGCTGAATCTTCGCACGCTGCCCAGGGCGGCGACGCTGCTGCCGGCAAAACCAAGTCGGCCGTGTGTGCAGCCTGCCACGGCGCGGATGGCAACAGTACGAATGGCGAATGGCCGAAGCTTGCGGGTCAGCACGCAAGTTATCTGGAAAACCAGTTGCACGCCTACAAATCCGGCGAGCGCAAAAATCCGATCATGATGGGCCAGGTGATGTCACTGTCCGACCAGGACATGAAGGATCTGGCCGCTTATTTTGCAGCACAGCCGCTCAAACCGGGTGTCGCTAACCCCGATCTGGCCAAGCAGGCTGAAGCGCTGTACCGGGGCGGTCGTGCCGAAGCCGGTATCCCGGCCTGCTCCGCGTGTCATGGGCCGCAAGGCGCCGGGAACGCCGCTGCCGGCTATCCGGCGATCCACGGTCAGCATGCGCAATACACCGCCGCACAGCTCAAGGCTTACCGTAGCGGTGAGCGGGCGGGAACCGACATGGCCAAGATGATGTCACAGGTAGCCACCGAGCTGAGCGACGCGGACATCGAAGCCTTGGCTTCCTACTTGTCCGGTCTGCACTGATCGCTCGTCGTTGAACACATCTACGGGATTCCAATACATGTTTCGCCAGTTACTGATAGTTGCCTGCGCCGCACTGCCCATCGCGTGTAGCGCCGCGGATGAAGCCAAGTACCGCTACAAGGAGCACTATCAGCCGTCGCGTTCCGCCATCAGTGATCCAAACCCCAGCCAGCCCGATGTGTTCGAGGTGTTCTGGTACGGTTGCCCGCACTGCTATCACTTCGATCCGCTGGTCGAGAAATGGAAGGCGAGCAAGGCTGACGATGTGAATTTCCAGCGTTTGCCGTTCTCGCTGGGGCGCCCGCAGGGCCTGTTGCACAGCCGTGCGTTCTACACCGCAGAGAGTCTCGGCATTCTCGACAAGATGCATCCCATCCTGTTCGCTGCGATTCACGAAAAGCGCAATCCGCTGGCTTCCGAGGCGGCGATCCAGAAAGTCTTCGTTGACGAAGGCGGCGTGATGCCCGAAGTGTTCAGCGAAACCTTCAACAGCTTTGCCGTTGAAAGCAAGGTTCAGCAGGCCGAAGCAACCATCCGCAAGCTGGGACTCAACTCGGTTCCGGCCATGAGCGTGGATCTCAAGTACTGGACCGGCGGTCGTGAAGCCGGCGGTTTCCAGGGCATGCTGGATGTGGTCGACTTTCTGACCGAACAGTCGCGCGGCAGCAGCAAGTAAAGGGCGCGCATGCGAGCAGTCCCGGCCATCCGCCCGGGCGGGTGGCTACGCGCCTCGATCATCGGCCTGCTCAGCGTCTGCGCGACGCTGACCCAGGCCGCGGATGCGCCATCGCGTGAATCCCAGGCGAGTGCTGAACAGCACTGCCGCAAATACGCCGAGCGACTCGGCAGTGTCTATTCCAGCGATTGCGACGACGGCCGGTTCTACTTCAGCGGCCACACCTCGGTGTCCGGTGAACCCATCCTGCTGCGTGACTTTCCAGCCGCGCAGAACGACGCGCCCCGGGTGCTGGTGGTCGGTGGTATTCATGGTGACGAGCTGAGCTCGATCAGCATCGTGTTTGCATGGATGCGGGAGCTCAAAGCGCGCCAGGCTCAGACCTTTCACTGGCGCATCACGCCCAGCATGAATCCTGACGGCTTGCTGCGTCCCGATGCCCAGCGCACCAATGCCAACGGGGTCGATCTCAACCGCAACTTCCCGACGCCCAACTGGGAGGAGGAGTCGAGCGCCTACTGGGTCGATCGCACGCACCGCAATCCACGCCGTTACCCCGGACCGGAACCGTTGTCCGAACCCGAGTCGCGCTGGCTGTTCGCCGAAATCGAGAAATTCGAACCGGACGTGATTGTGGCGGTCCACGCGCCTTACGGCATCGTCGATTTCGATGGCCCGTCGGTTCCCCCCAAAAAGCTGGGTCACTTGTACCTCAACCTGCTCGGCACGTATCCCGGTTCACTGGGCAATTACGCCGGGGTGGTGCGAGGCATCCCCGTGGTGACGGTGGAACTGCCCTCGGCCGGCAGCATGCCGACAGCCCGCCAGCAGGACAAAATCTGGCTGGACTTGCTCAATTGGCTGGACGAAAAGATTGATCGTCCGGTCCAACGCGCGGCCAAAGACACACCCTGATGCGCTCAGGCGCGCCAAAACGCTGGCGCTACGGCAGCGCCGTGCTGCTCGGACTGGCCATCACCACACTGGCCGATGCCGGGGTCCGCGTCAGCGGTCTGGACAAAGCCCAACACGACAATGTCATGGCCTGGCTGACGCTGGCCCGGCTACCCGAAGATGCCGCCCGCAGCGTGGTGTTTCGGCGTTTTCGTCAGGCCGACAAGGAAATAAACAGCGCCTTGCAGGCTTTGGGGCACTACAGCCCGGTGATCAGCCGCAAGCTCGATTTCCAGGATGGCCAATGGCAGGCGTCCTTTGACATACAGGCCGGCCCCCGCACATTCGTGCGCAGCACGAGCATTCGATTTCAGGGACCCGGCGCGGAGTCCCTGCAGGCTCAGTTTGGCCAGGATGGTCTGACCGACCTGCCGCTGCATCATGACAAATACCGTGCGCTCAAGGATCGCTTGCTGAACGTTGCGGTAAACCGCGGTTATATCGATGCCGAAATCAGCAGCGCCAAGCTGCTGGTCAATCCCGAACAGGCCCGCGCCGACATCGAGCTGATCATCGACACCGGGCCACAATTCCGCTTCGGTGAGATCGCGATCGAGCAGGACATCCTGGCGGACAGCTTTCTACGCCGCTATGTGAAGATCGAGCCGGGTGATGTGTTCGATGCCGATCGCCTGCTCGAACTGCAGTTGCGCTTGTCCGATCTGGATTACTTTCAAACGCTGGATGTCTCCACCCGACGCCCGCAGGAAGACCAGCCGCTGATCGACATCGATATCGTCACCACACCGAAAAAACCGCAGCGCTATCAGCTCGGCCTCGGTTACGGGACCGACACCGGCCCGCGTGCATCCCTGGCAACGGAATTTCGCCATCTCAACCGCCGTGGCCACCGCCTGCGCAGTGACCTGCGGGTGGCGGAGAAACAGCAGGACTGGAGCGCACGTTACCTGATTCCCACCGGTACAGAGGTCGGCACCAACTGGTCGCTCAAGGCCGGCTACGCAGCAGAGGAATTCGGCGACGCCAAATCCGAAGCCTGGCAATGGCAGCTGGCCCTGACCGAAGTCAGCGGCCCCCGGTTGTGGCAGTACTATGTGGGCTACGAGATCGAGTCGTTCCGCGTTGGTGAAGATCCGCGCAGCGAAACCAAGCTGCTGATGCCCGGCACCAGTCTGACCCTGCGCCGCACCGACAGCGACCTCAATCCGCGGCGTGGCTACAAGGTCTTTGCCGATGTTCATGGGGCGCATAGCGCCGTCGTGTCCAGCGACAGCTTCCTGCAGATGCTGGTGCAGAGCCGCCTGATCCTGCCGTTGGGCAGCAAGAGCCGGGTCCTGATTCGCGGCCAGGCGGGTTACAGCATCGTCGGTGAGATTTCTGAGCTTCCGCTGTCGCAGCGCTTTTTCGCCGGTGGAGACCAGTCGGTCCGCGGGTACGCCTATCAGTCGCTTGGTCCGACCAATGAGCGTGATGAAGTCATCGGTGGCCAGTATCTGAGCGTGGCCAGCATCGAACTGGACCGTCTGCTGTTCCGAAATTACGGGCTGGCCGTGTTCTTTGATTACGGCGGCGCCAGCGATCAGCCGGGTGAATCGCTGTTTCGCGGTGTCGGCGCCGGCCTGCGCTGGCGCACGGCCATTGGCATGGTACGTGCAGATTTTGCCCACCCGCTGGATGGCGATGAGCGCGGGATTCGGCTGCACATCGGTATAGGAGCCGAGCTGTGATCCGCTGGCTTTTGTATCGCTTCATTCCGTTCTACGTGCTGCTTACGGCAGTGCTGGCCATGGTCTTGCTGCTGACCTCCGAAACCGGTCTGCAGTGGCTGTGGAAGCAGGCCCAGCCGCATGTGCCAACAGGACTGAGCATCGACCGGGTCAGCGGACGGCTGATCGGGCGCATCCAGGTCGACGGGCTGAGCTTCAGCAGCGACACACTGGAGCTTGAGGCCCAGCAGGCCTGGGTCGACTGGTCACCGCTGGCCTTGCTCCGGGGGCGCGTGCAGCTCAATGAAGTGGTGTTGCTCGGGGCCCGCATCAACACCCGGACAGCGGCCGAACCGGCGCCGCCCGGCGCCTTGCCCGAACGCTTGCCGAGATTGCCGGATGTCACCATCAGCGCGCTCAAGCTGCGTGATCTCAACTATCTCAGCGACGACCGCAGTGTGATCTCGCTGCGCCACGCGGATGCGCAGGCCGAACTCACCGACCAGGCCTTGCAGCTGCGCATCGCGGCACTGGACCTGAACGACTACGGCCGCTGGCAAGCCCAGCTGTCCGCACACATCGCGGCGCAGCAAATCACCATACGCGAGCTGACCGTGCAGGGATTGCACAGCCAGCCGCTGTACCTGGCGGCGGATGGCGCATGCCCCTGGCCAGCGCTGGATTGTGACGCCAATCTGAGCTGGAGCGCCCTGCGCTGGCCGCTCGGCAGCAGTGCCTGGTCCAGCCCCAGCGGCGAAGCCAAGCTGGCCCTGATCGAGCGCAAAGCGCACATTCTTCTGGATGCCGAACTGGATGGCGAGCAGATTCCGTCCTCGCGCCTGTTTGTCACCGTGCGCAGTCCCGACACGGCTGGGGAGTGGTCGGTGCAAGGGCAATGGGATCAACTCCCCGAGCCTGACCGCAGTGGCGCGGCTGAGCCTGCGCAGGTCAAGCTCGATGTGCTGTACAACGCCGCCTCCCAGAAGCTCAAGGCCTCACTGGATCTGGCCCGGATCGACTTTGCGGCCTGGGCACCGCAGTGGCCATCCTCCGTAAATGGCCAGGTCATCGCACAAGCCGATCTGAAGGACGGCGTGTCAGCGCAGCTCCCGGCCATCACGCTGCGCGGTCAGCTGCGTGATCAACCGTTGCAGCTCTCCACCAGCGGCGCCTACGCCGGCGTTCGTGACTGGTATGCCAAACAACTTTCACTGAGCTGGGCCGATGCTCAGCTCAAGGGTCACGTGCGCCGATCGCAGCGCTGGCAGGGCAAACTGCAATTGCGCGCGCCTGATCTGGGCAAACTGGACAACCAATTGCAGGGGCGCATTGGCGCTGATGTCGAAGTCAGCGGCGACGGCGCATTGCCGAGCGTCGACTGGACGCTCGACGGTGACAAGATCCACGCTGCCGGCTTTGACCTTTCGCGCCTGACGTCCAAGGGGCACATCTCGGCAAATCGGGTGAATCTCACGCTCGAGGCCGAGGACCTCACCGGTTCAGGTCTGTATCTGGAACAGCTGAATTTGCACAGCAGCGGGCGTCTGGACAACGCACGCAGCCAGCTCAGCCTGGATGAAGCGCGCGCTCAGGGCACGCTTGTTTTCAACAGCCGCTGGGACAACAAGACGCAGCGCTTGAAGGTCGAACTGGAGCAGGGCGAGTGGCGCCTGGGTCCGGCCCCGCGCCCGCCATTCATGGCCTGGACGGCGGAACCGGGGGCACGCCTGAGTTGGTCCAAAGCCGACGGCGTCAGCTTGTCCGAACATTGCTGGCGCAGCCACGACGCGTCGTCATGCTTGCGCGGTCGCTGGGACACCCAGCAGGCCAGCGCCCGCTTGCAGCTCCGCGGTTACAACCTCAAGCGGCTACGCCGTCTGCTACCGCCCGGTAGCCAGGTGGACGGCGAAGTCGAACTCGATGTCGAGCTGGAACCCTCGGCCCTGTCAGCACCACTGGCGAGCTTAAGCCTGCGTACCAGTGCCATACAGATCGCCACGCGTCAGGAGCAGGACGACATTCCTCTGCTGACGCTGTTGCCGGGCCAGCTCAAGGCCGATGCGCGCGGCCTGGCCGTGAATGCGCGCTGGGACTTCCCACTGCAGCTTGATGACGGTCGGCCCGGTGGTTTCAACGGCGAGTTTCAGCTTGATGAGCAACGTGCCGTGGACGGCCGACTGCGGGTCAAGCTGGACGACCTGTCGGTGATCAGTGCCTTCGTTCCTGAGGTGCTCAGCGCCCAGGGCCGCGTGAGCGGCGAACTGCGTATGAGCGGGCAATTGGACAAGCCGGCACTGGGTGGCAGCATCGAGCTGGACGATGGCCGTTTTCATCTGGATACACCGGATATCCACCTTGAGCAAACCCGGATCAGCCTGCGTGGTGGCGGCGACAACACCCTGGACCTTGAGGCCTCGACACGCTCTGGCGAAGGCCACATGCAGGTCGATGGCAAAGTCGACTGGTCTGGTGCGAAAGCCCATGTGAACGCACGCGTCAGCGGTGAGAACCTGCTGGCGGTCGATATTCCGGAAGCGCGGGTGCTGGTCAGCCCCGATCTCGCACTTGAAATCGCGCCCCCCAGACTGAATCTGACTGGGCGCATCAGCGTGCCGCGGGCGGATATCCGGCCCCGCGAGATCAGCAGCCGCGGCGCCATCGCCCCCGACGCCGATCAAATCATCGTGGGTCAGGACAATCAGGCACGCGGCGGGCTTCAGGTGCACAGTGAAGTCGAGCTGGTGCTCGGTCACAACGTGCATTTCGAAGGGCTGGGTCTGACCACCGATCTGGACGGCCGGCTGAAAACCCGCATGCGCCCGGGGCGCGCCGCCACCGGCGAGGGTGATCTGCGCCTGCGCAACGGACGCTATAAGGCCTATGGGCAAAATCTGGAGATCGAGCGCGGACGGCTGATCTTCAGCGGCGGGCCCCTGACCGAACCTGGCCTGGACATCAAGGCCTATCGACAGGCCACCACGGAGATCCGCGCCGGGGTCATCGTGCGCGGACCGCTGGACAAGCCGCAGGTCAGCCTGTACTCCGAACCCGGCATGCGCGAAACCGACCAGCTGAGTTATCTGGTGCTCGGGCGCGCAGCCGAGGCGCGCAGTGCTGATGATCAGGCCATGCTCAACAATGCGGCGCTGGCGCTGGGCCTAAAGGGCGGCGATTTCCTGGCCAAGCGATTCAAGGGCACGCTCGGTCTTGACGAGGTGTCCATTGGCACCCAGCCGGGTGAACAGGCCAATCAGGCCAGTCTGGTACTGGGTAAATACCTAAGCCCGGACATCTACGTCAGCTACGGCATAGGCCTGTTTGAACCGGTTTACACCTTCCGCCTGCGGTATCAGCTGTCGAGCAAATGGAGCCTGCAGACCGAATCAGGCGTGGAATCCGGCGGCGACCTGTTCTACACCATCGAGCGCTAAGCCAGCGCGGATGCCGCCGGCACTGGCTGGCCGTACAATAGAGGGCTGTTTGTCGTGAATGTGCTGCCCGTGCGTCTGATCCTGCTACCCCTCGTCGTGATCGTGAGCCTGCTCGCTGGCTGCGGGCAAAGCGGTGATCTGTACCTGCCTGACACACCAACGACCGCCACAACACCAGCCCCACAGGACCACTGATGGACCACTTTGAATACCGCGACGGCGATCTTTACGCCGAGGATGTCGCGGTCAGCGATCTTGCCGCGCGTTACGGAACCCCCCTGTTCGTTTATTCCCGCGCTACCCTGGAACGCCATTTCAAGGCTTTTGATGATGCGCTTGCCGGGGTTGATCATCTGATCTGCTACGCGGTCAAGGCCAATAGCAACATCGCCGTGCTCAACGTGCTGGCTCGTCTGGGTGCAGGCTTTGACATCGTCTCCGGCGGCGAACTCCAGCGTGTTCTGGCGGCCGGCGGTGATCCGGCAAAAATCGTGTTTTCCGGCGTCGGCAAACGTGTCGACGAGATGGAAATGGGCCTCAAGGCCGGCATTCGCTCCTTCAACGTCGAATCCGAAGCCGAGCTTGAGCGGCTCAGTGAGGTGGCGCTCAGGCTGGGCCTGACGGCGACGGTGGCGCTGCGGGTGAATCCGGATGTCGATGCCAAGACACACCCTTACATTTCCACCGGACTGAAGGAAAACAAGTTCGGCATTGATATGAGCCAGGCCGAACGGCTGTTTCGCAAGGCCCATGATTTGCCGGGTTTGGCGGTCAGTGGGATGGACTGCCATATCGGTTCGCAGCTGACCGAATTGCAGCCTCTGCTTGATGCCATGACACGCATGCTGGAACTGGTCGACCGGCTGAAGGCTGCCGGCATCGTCATCCACCACCTGAATCTGGGTGGTGGCCTGGGGATTCGCTACAACAGCGAGCAACCACCGCATCCGTCCGACTATGCCCGCGCAGTTATTCCGCTGCTCGAAGGGCGTGATCTGCAAATCCTGATGGAACCGGGCCGTGCGATTGCCGGTAACGCCGGTTTACTGCTGACCCAGGTGGAGTACCTTAAGCCCACGCCACACCGCAATTTCGCCATTGTCGACGCCTCCATGGCCGAATTGATCCGACCAACGCTGTACAACGCATGGCAGAACATCGTGCCGGCGCGGCTGGCGACGCAGGCACCCGCACAGGTCTGGGACATTGTCGGCCCGGTCTGCGAATCCGGCGATTGGCTTGGCAAGGAACGTGAGTTGGCGATCAGCCAGGGCGATCTGCTGGCCGTCCGCTCGGCCGGCGCCTACGGCTTTACCATGAGTTCAAACTACAACTCGCGGCCACGGCCGGCCGAAGTCATGGTGGATGGTGCTCAGGTTCATCTGATCCGCGAGCGGGAGAAAGTTGAGCAACTCTTTGAATTGGAAAAGGTTATTCCGAAATGAGTGCGATCATCCTGGTTGACGGTTCGTCCTGGCTGTACCGCGCCTTTCATGCGCTTCCGCGACTGACCTCACCGGATGGTAAACCCACTGGCGCCATCTTCGGCATGGGCAACATGCTGCAGAAGCTGCTCAAGGACTACGATCCGCAACACATCGCGGTGATTTTCGATCCGCGCGGCAAGACCTTTCGCCACGAGCTTTACGCCGAGTACAAAGCCAATCGGCCGCCGGTGCCGCCGGAACTGTCCGCACAGTTCGAGCCACTGTGCGAATTGATCGATGTGTTGGGTCTGCCGCGTCTGCAGGTTGCCGGGGTTGAAGCCGACGATGTCATTGCCACACTGGCCAGGCAGGCGGCGGAGGATGGCCGCGAGGTCCTGGTGGTCAGTGGCGACAAGGATCTGGCCCAGATGGTCAGCCCCCAGGTGCAGCTGCTCGACACCATGAAGGGCACCCTCTACGACGCCGACGGCATCAAGGAAAAGTACGCGGTACGCCCGGATCAGATCGTTGACTGGCTGGCCCTGATGGGTGACAGCTCCGACAACGTTCCAGGGGTGCCCGGGGTAGGTGCGAAAACCGCGGCCAAATGGCTCGCAAGCTACGACACACTGGATGCGATCATCGAGCACGCCGACGAGATCAAGGGCAAGATCGGCGAGAAATTGCGCGCCCATCTTGATCAGTTGCCGCTGTCGCGCGAGTTGGTCACCGTCAAGGATGAACTGGAGTTGCCAACCGGCATCGACAGCCTCACGCGTAAATCGCTGGACAGCGACGGCTTTGCCGCCTTTGCGCGCCGGTTCGGCTTCAATCGTTGGGTGGAGCAGGTTGCCGCGACAGGCTCGGTAAGCGCGGCCAAGGACAAAGCGCCGCAGCAGAACATCGAGGTTGAAACGGTACTGGATGAAGAAGCGCTGGTGACGCTCAGGGATGCGCTCAAAGCCGCCGAGCTGTTCGCGGTGGACACGGAAACCGACAGTCTGGATCCGCAGCAGGCACGGCTTGTCGGGCTGTCATTCGCCACCGCCGACAACAAGGCCTGGTATCTGCCCGTCGCACATGACTATCTCGGCGCGCCGCAGCAACTGGCCCTGGATACGGTACGCAAGGAGCTGGCCGAGGTGTTGGCGGACACCTCGCGGGCAAAGATTGCCCAGCATGGCAAATACGATATGCATGTGCTGCGCCGGCATGACATGCCGCTGCGCGGTGTGGCCTGGGACACCATGCTGGAGTCCTATGTACTGAATGCCACGGCCAGTCGCCACGACATGGATTCGCTGGCGCGCTTTTATCTTGACCGTGACACGATCAGCTTCAAGGACATTGCGGGCAGTGGTCGCAAGCAGCTGACCTTCAACCAGATCGATCTCGACAAGGCGGCCGAGTACGCCGGTGAAGATGCCGCGGTCACCTTCGCACTGCACCAGCGCATTGGTGGCGAACTGCAGGCCGACGACAAGCTGCTCACGGTGTATCGACAGATTGAGCAGCCGCTGATCGAGGTGCTCGCGGCCATTGAGGCCAATGGGGTGCTGGTCGATCGCAAACTGCTTGCTCAGGCCAGTGCCGAGTTCGCCGAGCGCATGGACGCGATGGAACGCCGTGCACACGAGATCGCCGGCGCGCCGTTCAATCTGAATTCGCCAGCCCAGCTCAAGGACATCCTGTTCGATCAGCTGGAATTGCCGGTGCTGCGAAAAACGCCCAAAGGGGCACCGTCAACGGCCGAGGATGTGCTGCAGGAACTCGCCGATCAGCACGAATTGCCGCAAATGATCCTGGACTGGCGTGGATTGGCCAAGCTGCGCTCGACCTACACCGAGAAGCTGCCCGGCAACATCAACCCGCACACCGGTCGGGTGCACACCTCTTACCATCAGGCGGTCGCAGCGACCGGGCGGCTGTCCTCATCCGACCCCAATCTGCAGAATATCCCCATCCGCAATGACGACGGTCGACGCATAAGACAGGCCTTTGTCGCACCGCAAGGCCAACGCATTGTCGCGCTGGACTACTCGCAGATCGAGCTGCGCCTGATGGCGCATATGTCCGACGATGCCAGCATGAAGGATGCGTTCGTGTCGGGACAGGACATTCACAGCCGTACCGCCAGCGAGGTGTTCGACATCCCGCTGAATCAGATCGAAAGCAGTCACCGCCGTGCTGCCAAGGCCATCAACTTCGGCCTGATTTACGGCATTTCTGCGTTCGGGCTGGCACGTAATCTGAACATTTCGCGCAGCGAGGCACAGAGCCATATGGAGCGGTTTTTCAACCGCTACCCCGGCGTCGCCGAATACATGGAGCGTTGTAAGCAGCAAGCCCACGACACCGGATATGTCGAAACCTTGTACGGGCGGCGGCTTTATCTGCCGGAGATCAATGATCGCAATGGCAGCCGCCGTCAGGCCGCCGAGCGGGTTGCGATCAATGCGCCGCTGCAGGGTACGGCCGCAGACATTATCAAGCTGGCCATGATCGACATACACCAGCAGATTGAAGGCCAGCATGCGCTGCGCATGATCATGCAGGTGCACGATGAACTGGTCTTCGAGATCAGTGAAGACGCGGTTGAGCAGTGGTTACCCAAACTGCAGCAACGGATGGAAAACGTCGCCGAACTAAGTGTGCCCTTGAAAGTTGAAGGTGGCGTCGGCAGCAACTGGGATCAGGCCCACGGCTGAGGCCTGAACGGCCAGCCGATAAACGGTCGAAAAATCACGCCCAACGCGGAGGAACTTTTCTTCGCACCCCCAGTCATAGATACCGAACGCTGCAACGGCGTTCGCATCCGCCCCCACTCCCTGGGCGGACATGCCATCCGGTTCCCCCAAACCGGAGTCAGACGCCTCAGCGGTCTCCCCAATCGCTGAGGCTTTTTTAATGCCTAAATGTCGATGTTTTCCGCGAGCAGCGCGTTCTTTTCGATGAAATCGCGGCGCGGGTCGACCTGATCGCCCATCAGGGTGGTGAAGATCTGATCGGCCGAAATGACATCCTCAACACGCACCTGCAGCAGGCGACGGGTGGCCGGATCCAGCGTGGTTTCCCACAGCTGGTCGGGGTTCATTTCGCCCAGGCCTTTGTAACGCTGAATGTTCAGACCACGACGGGCCTCCTTGGCCAGCCAGGCCACAGCCTCTCTCAGGTGCGTCACAGCCTGTTCGCGCTCACCACGACGCACGACCGCACCATCACCCCAGATCGCCTTTATGCGCTCACCCAGGGCCGTTATGCGTTGGTATTCAGCGCCACTGAAGAACTCCGTGGGCCAGTTCACGTAATGATCGCTGCCGTGGCTGGTGCATACGGTCTGGAACGAGAAACGTGACTCCGCCGTCGCAGCCACGGCATTGACGGTGTAGGCGTGCGTTTCAGGCGCGTGGATACGCAGCTGATCCTGCAATTGCTGGGCCCAGGCCTCCAGACCCGCCGGATCGTGTTGGGTTTTCTCGTCCAGCTTGGGCATATCACGCATCACTTTGAGGACGTATTCGTCATAGCGCCGCGCCATACGGCCGGTGATGTCGTCCACATTGTTGATTTCGTGCAGCAGGTCGTTGAGTTCGTCGCCTTCAATTGCATCGGCACCGGCAGCCGGCACCAGCGAGGCGTTGGTGGTCGCCGAATCCCGCAGAAACCGTTCGAGCTCAGCGTCATCTTTGACGTAACGTTCTGATTTTCCTGCTTTTACGCGATAAAGCGGGGGCTGCGCGATGTACACATGACCACGCTCCACCAGGGCATACATCTGGCGGTAGAAAAATGTCAGCAGTAGGGTTCGAATATGCGCGCCATCAACATCGGCATCGGTCATGATGATGATGCGGTGATAGCGCAGCTTTTCAGGATCAAACTCATCGCGCCCGATGCCGCAGCCCAAAGCGGTAATCAGCGTGCCGACTTCATCCGACTTCAACATCTTGTCGAAGCGGGCTTTCTCCACGTTGAGAATCTTGCCCTTGAGCGGCAGGATTGCCTGAAAATGTCGATCACGCCCCTGCTTGGCGGAACCACCTGCAGAATCACCCTCGACCAGGAACAGTTCTGATTTGGCCGGGTCGCGCTCACGGCAGTCGGCAAGCTTTCCGGGCAAGCCGGCAATGTCCAGTGCCCCTTTGCGGCGCGTCATTTCACGCGCTTTACGTGCTGCCTCACGGGCCCGCGCGGCGTCGATGATCTTGCTGGCAACGGCCTGAGCTTCCTTGGGGTTTTCCTCCAGGAATTCCTGCAACTTGCCGAACAGCACCGACTCCACCAGCGATTTAACGTGCTGCGAAACCAGTTTGTCCTTGGTCTGAGAAGAAAACTGGGGGTCTGGCACCTTGACCGAAACGATGGCCGTCAGGCCTTCGCGGGAGTCATCACCGCTGGGAGTCACTTTCTCTTTGCGAGCCAGACCTTCTGCTTCGATGTAGCTGTTCAGACTGCGCGTCAAAGCACCACGAAATCCCGCAAGGTGTGTTCCGCCATCACGCTGCGGGATGTTGTTGGTAAAGCAGAAGACATTTTCCTGGTAGGTGTCATTCCACTGCATGGCCACCTCAACCGTCGAACCCTCGCGCTCTTCGGTGAAATGAAACACGGTCGGATGCAGGGCCGTTTTGCCCTGATTGAGATGCTCTACGAAGGCGCGAATGCCACCTTCGTATTCAAAGACATCTTCACGCTCACCCGCTTCTTCACGCAGGCAGATACGCACGCCCGAGTTGAGGAAAGACAGCTCGCGCAGACGTTTGGCGAGGATGTCGTAATGAAACTCGACATGGCCAAACATGGTTTCGCAAGGGCGGAATGTAATTTCCGTACCGCGGCGCGTGGAGTCACCCACGACTTCAACCGGCCCCACGGGCACACCATCACGATACTCCTGACGGTGATGCTTACCTTCGCGGTGAATGTCCAGGCGCAAGGATTTGGACAAGGCATTCACGACAGAGACCCCTACGCCGTGCAGACCACCAGAGACCTTGTACGAGTTGTCATCAAACTTACCCCCCGCGTGCAGGGTGGTCATGATCACTTCCGCCGCAGACACACCGGCCTTTTCATGGATATCCACGGGGATGCCACGGCCGTCATCTTTAACCGTGATGCTCTGATCCGCGTGAATAATGATTTCGATCGTGGAGCAATGCCCCGCTAGCGCCTCATCAATGGAGTTATCAACCACCTCGAACACCATGTGGTGGAGGCCGGTTCCATCTTGAGTGTCCCCGATATACATGCCGGGCCGTTTACGAACGGCTTCCAGGCCTTCGAGAATCTGGATATTGGAGGAGTCGTAGCTAGCGTTCGCGTCCGAGGCAGTCATTCGACCAAAAACCCTTGCAAAAACAAATTATACCATTGGTTCTACGGCGCCATGTTTCACGTGAAACATTTTCGCATCACGCTGCCAATTGCCCGGCATTTGGCTGCTGTCCAGGGCTGTCACAAAGACCTGACCGGAATACTCGGTGATGAAGCCGTAAAGCGTTTCCCTGGCTTTTAACCCGAGCTCGGAGCCGAGATCATCAATCAACAAAATCGGAGCCACGTGGTTTCTCAACGCAAAGTGCTGCGCCTGCCCGAGCAGCATCGCGGTGATCAGCAGCTTCTGCTGTCCGCGCGACAAGCTGTCCCGCGCAGCATGACGCTCCACACTGACCCGGATCTCGGCACGGTGTGGCCCGCTCTGGGTAAAGCCGCGTTCGATATCCTGACTCAGTTGCTTGGCATATTGTTCTTCCAGACTGCTGTCCGCGAGCCAGCCTGATCGATACTGAATGCGCAGTCCATGGTCGTCGCCAAGAAAGCGAGCCAACAATGTATTGATCAATGGCAGTAATTCTTCGAACACTTGGCGGCGGAATTGATCCACCTTCAATGCAGCAGCAATAAGCTCATGTGTCCAGCTAGCAAGCATCGAATGCTGTGTTGCGCGCAGCAGCGCGTTACGCTGTTTGAGTGCTCTTGAGAACCGACGCCACTCATCGTGATACGCGTGTTCCACGTGAAACACCGACCAGTCGAGAAAGCGTCTTCGTAGCACAGGGCCGTCTTCCACCAAGCGATGTTGTCCTGGCTCAAGCACAAGAACGGGACAGGCCCGCGCCAGATCACTCAGCTTGATTCCAGTGTCTTGGCCCAATTTCACGCGGGTGGCGTCGGCTGTTTTCAAAATCCCAACAGGCAATCGCCCGTGTTCGTTTTGAACCTGCGCTCTGACCACACACTGATCACGTTCGTCCTGAATGAGCCGGCGCGAATTCGCAGTGCGAAAACTGTGCCCTCGCCCCAGGAGATAGATCGCTTCAAGCACGCTGGTCTTGCCGGCACCGTTGTCGCCGACAAACACATTGCGCTTGCTGTCCAGTGACAGTTCTACGCGCTCAAGACACCGCAGACCCTGAATCGAAAGGGAGTCCAGGTACACAAGCTGTTTCGTGAAAAGCCTGCCCGGCCTACAACCTCATCGGCATGATGACGTATTTGCATTGATCATTGCCGGGTTCTAACAACAGACCACTGTGATCCGGTGTCGACAGGCCCAGGCTGTATTGCTCGGTGCTCAATGCCGACAGGGCATCTAGCAGATAGTTGACGTTGAACCCGATGCTCAGTTTCTCGCCGACGTATTCAACTTCCAGCTCTTCTTCAGCTTCTTCGTGTTCGGGGTTGTGTGTCTGCAACTTCAAAGAACGGTCTTCAAGAAGCAGACGTACGCCACGAAACTTTTCATTGGACAAAATCGCCGCACGCTGCAGTGCGGCTCGTAGTTCGTCACGATCACCGGTGACCCATTTGTCGCTTTGCGTGGGAATCACGCGTTCGTAGTCGGGAAAACGTCCTTCAATGAGTTTGCTGGTCAGCCGGATATTGCCGAGATGAATCTGCAAAGCGTTGTCGGTGAAATTGAATTGCAGATCACTGCTACCGGCACCAAGCAAGCGTTGCAGCTCGGTCACGCCTTTGCGTGGCACGATGATGCTGGTTTTTTCGCTACTACCGCTTGCGATCTCGACTTCGGCCATAGCCAGGCGGTGTCCATCCGTAGCGACGCTACGAATAACCGAGTCAGCAAATTCAAAGTACAGGCCGTTGAGGTAGAAGCGAACGTCCTGTTGCGCCATCGCGAATTGAGTGCGCTGAATCAGTTCGGACAGCTGTTGTCGTGTAAGTGCCAATTGCCGCCCGGCGTCGAGGTCATCCTGCGCGGGAAATTCTTCTGCAGGCAAGGTGGCAAGCAGAAACTTACTGCGACCGCTACGAACACGTAGCCGGTTGCCATCCATTTGAAACTGAAGTTCTGAACCGTCAGGCAAGCCACGGCAAATATCGTGCAGCTTTCTTGCCGGTACGGTTGTGCGGCCGGAGGCTTCACCGTGAACCAGGGTATCAGCACGCAGTTCCAGTTCCAGATCGGTGCCGGTCATACGCAGCTGGTTGTCGTCCAGCTCCAGCAACACGTTGGAAAGCACGGGCATGGTTTGACGTCGTTCAACGACGCCAATGATGGCCTGAAGGGTAGAGAGTATGTCGTCTCGGTTTGCGCTGAACTTCATCTTAATCAATATAAATATATCTTCCTTATCTTGTTGTTATTGTAGTTATAGGCGCGGGTTTGCCTTGTGGACAACCAAGATAAAGTTTTGATTTTAAATAAATTTCTTATCTGGCCAAGATGTGCTTACGTGACCGGAAAAAGACCCTTGTCATCTGTGGATAAGCTGTGTTGTGAATTGTACAGTTTTGCCGCTTTGACGTTGTTCATGGCTTATCCACAGTTTTGTTGATGAGTTAACCACTATTGATTCAAGCTGCGCAGCAAGGTTTTGAAATCCTCTTCGACCTGGTGCTGATCGTTGCGAAGTTCGGTGACCTTGCGACAGGCGTGCAGGACCGTGGTGTGGTCGCGACCACCGAAGGCGTCGCCGATTTCCGGCAGGCTGTGCCGGGTGAGCTCCTTGCACAGCGCCATCGCAATTTGCCGTGGGCGGGCGACGGTCTGTCGACGGCTCTTCGAGATCAGATCGTCGCGACGAATGCCATAGAAGTCGGAGACCTTCTTCTGGATGTTCTCAATGGTGATGACTTTGTCGTGCGAGCTGAGCATGTGGCGCAGGGCCATGCGAGCGAAGTCGACGGTGATGGGGTCGCCCGTCACGATGTGGTTGGCCTTGAGCGTTTTCAGCGCGGCCTCGAGCTCACGCACATGTGAGCGAATACGCTCGGCGACGAAGAAGGCCACATCCTCATTGAGCTGTATGCCTTCGAGCTCTGCCTTCTTGAGCAGAATGGCCGCCCGTGTTTCCAGCTCCGGTGGCTCGACAAAGACGGTCATGCCGCCGGCAAACCGGCTTTTTAGTCGCTCATCGATGCCGTCCAGTTCACGCGGGTACTTGTCGCTGGTCATCACGATCTGATGGCCGTCTTCAAGCAAGGAGTTGAAGGTGTGGAAGAACTCTTCCTGGGTCCGCTCCTTATTGGCGAACAGGTGAATATCGTCGATCAGCAAGGTGTTGACGGTGCGGTAGAAATCCTTGAACTCGTTGATGCGGTCGTGGCGCAAGGCGTTGACCATGTCGTGCACGAAACGCTCTACGGCAAGAAAAACCACGCGAAAGTTGGGGTTGTTTTCACGCAATGCGTTGCCGATGGCGTGCATGAGGTGCGTTTTGCCCAGTCCGGTGCTGCCGCAGATCAGCAGCGGGTTGTAGGCCTGACCGGGGTTGGCCGCGACCTGTTCGGCAGCGGCTTTGGCGATCTGGTTGGACTGGCCACGGACAAAATTGTCGAACACATATTTGGCGTTGAGCCGACTGCCCTGGAACGGGTTGCGCGCCGTGTTGCCTTTCTTGGCGGGTTCCTCGCTGTCATCGCCAACCCGCACGCGTACTTCCTGGATGCGCCCGCCGGTGATGTCGCGTAGGGTTTCGAAGATCCGATCCTGATAGCGCCCTTTGACCTGCTCAAGCACCACTTGGTTGGGCGCCACCAATTCAAACCATTGACCGTGATTGATGCCTTTGAGCGGTCGCAGCCAGGTGTTGATGTCGGTCTCCGAAAGGTCGGATTCCAGCCAGCGAATGGTTTTGTTCCAGATCGATTCAGTCACAGCGTTGTCGTGGTCTTGGGTTGCTGGGGAAACGCGCATCTTGACAGCTCAGCGCTTGGCTAAGAATGACTTGCGCAAGGTAGGTGCCGGCAGCTAAAATTCACCGGTTCAGTACCTCAAAAAAGAGTATTCAATCATGAAACGCACCTTTCAACCCAGCGTGATCAAGCGCAAGCGCACCCATGGTTTCCGTGCCCGTATGGCAACCAAGGGCGGTCGTCGCGTGATCAACGCTCGGCGTGCCAAAGGCCGTCACAGCCTGACCGTCTGATCGGTTCACGCTGACGAGTTTCACCGTTTTCGCTTTCCCCCGCAGCCGCCGGTTGACCCGGCCAGACGAGTTTACGCGAGTCTTTCGCCAAGGTCGTCGAATTTCAGCGGGGTCTTTGCAGATCGTGTGTGCGCCATCCGAGGCGGGTTATGCCCGGCTTGGTTTGGCTATCGCCAAGCGCATTCTGCCGCGAGCGGTGGATCGCAATCGCGCCAAGCGCGTGATTCGCGAATCATTTCGGCATCAGGCGGCGGATTTACCGCCGCTTGATGTTGTGGTCACACTGCGTGGCGGAAAGATCCGCGGCGTACCTGCGGATATGAGCAATCGGCTCGAAGCGCTATGGTTACGCTTAGCAACGGACTAAAATACCCGCTCATCGCGTTCATCAAGCTCTACCGGGTGGTGATCAGCCCGCTGCTGCCACCACGTTGCCGTTTTCATCCCACCTGTTCGCAATATGCGATCGAAGCTTTGCAGCGTCACGGGGTGATTCGCGGTCTGGCTCTGAGTTTCAAGCGCATCATTCGCTGTCATCCGGGTTGCCCTGGTGGGCATGACCCGGTCCCGGAATAAATCGGCTCCGACGAAAATGGAAAATCTCCGCATGGTCCTGTTCGCCGCACTGGCGGGCGTGTTGTTCCTGATGTACCAAGCGTGGCAGAAGGACTATCCGCAACAGCAGGCCCAGGCGCCGAGTGCGTCGCCCTTGGCCTCTCCGCTGGACAGCGTGCCGGGCGAAACCGTTGCCACGACTTCCGGTGATGACGAAGGCGTGCCGTCGCTGGGCGCCAGCGCCGATGCACCGGGCAGCGTACCCCCGGTACAGGGCGAGCGTGGTGAGGCGGTATCCGCACAGCCGGGTCAGACGATCGAGATCACCACCGATGTTTACCGCGTCAGCATTGACCTGGCCGGTGGCGATATTCGGCGCCTGGAACTGCTTGACTATCCGATTGCAAAGGCTCATCCGGATCAGCCGCTGCCGCTGCTCAATGATGAACTGCCGCACTTCTTCGTGCTGCAAAGCGGCCTGGTCAGCAACGCCGGTTCGGCACCGGACCACAACACCGTATACCAGGCCGAGCGCAGCCGTTACACGCTCGCCGAGCAGGATGAAGATCTGGTTGTACCGCTGCGCTGGACCGGCGCGGACGGCCTCACGGTCGAAAAGGTTTACCGCTTTACCCGCGGCAGCTACGAGGTCAATCTGCTTTATCGGGTAAGCAACGACACGGCAGAGCAGCGCCAGTTGAGCCCCTATCTGCGGATGTGGCGGACGCCCAACAAGGCCGGTGAAGAGCCGCCGTTCATCAAGAGCTTTATCGGTGCCGCGGTCTACACCCGTGATTCTGACGGGCAGTACAAATACAAGAAATACGACGCCGGCGACCTGGAAAAGGAAAGCGTCACGCTGGAGCAGCAAGGCGGCTGGCTGGGCATGCTGCAGCACTATTTCGTGGCTGCCGTGCTGCCTGAACCCACCGAACTCAACCGGTTTTATCTGCGCCCCGGTAAGCGCTTTGGCTTCATCGGCGAATATGTGGGTGAACGGGTCGATGTGGCGCCGCAAGCCGGTCGTGAAATCAACCTGCGCCTGTACATGGGGCCCAAGCTCCAGCAGGAGCTTGAAACGGTGGCCAAGGGTCTGGAGCTGACCGTTGATTACGGCTTGCTGACGCCGATTTCCCAGCCGCTGTTCTGGGTGCTCGACAAGTTGCACGGCCTGACCGGCAACTGGGGCTGGTCGATTATCTTGCTGACCCTGCTGATCAAGCTGGCCTTCTACAAACTGTCCGAAGCGCAGTACCGCTCCATGGCGCGGATGAAGAAGTTCGCCCCGCGCATCCAGTCGATCAAGGAACGCTACGCCGACGATCGTGAGCGCCTGCATCAGGCGATGATGGATCTGTACAAGAAAGAAGGCTTCAATCCGCTGGCCGGGTGCTGGCCGATGCTGGTGCAGTTTCCAGTGTTCATCGCGCTGTATTGGGTTCTGCTTGAATCGGTAGAGCTGCGTCAGGCCGATTTCGCGCTGTGGATCAATGATCTGTCCAGCCCCGATCCGCTGTACGTGTTGCCGGTGCTGTTTGGCATTTCCATGTATCTGCAGCAGAAGCTGTCGGGTCAGGCCATGACCATGGAGCCGATGCAGCAACGCATCATGACGATCATGCCGATTGGTCTGGCTATCTTCTTCGCGTTCTTCCCGGCAGGTCTGGTGTTGTACTGGTTCGTCAGCAACCTGGTGGGCATCATCCAGCAATGGGTGATCACCAAACGTCTGGAACACGAAGAGCACGCGCAGCCCAAGAAACGCTGACCTGGCATGACGACGTCCGAGACCATCGCCGCGGTTGCAACGCCGGCCGGTCAGGGCGGCGTCGGTATCGTTCGTATCTCCGGGCCGGCTGCGTTTGCGGCGGCCCAGGCGCTCAGTGGTCATCCGCCTGAGGTCGGTCGTGTCCGCTTTGCCCGTCTGCGCAATCAACAGGGCGAGCTGATTGACGAAGGTGTGGTGCTGGCGTTCGCCGGACCACACAGTTTCACCGGCGAAGACGTGATCGAAATGCAGATCCACGGCGGGCCCTGGTTGCTGGCGCGCCTGATGGATTGCCTGTGCCGCGAACACCCCATTCGAGCGGCCCGTCCCGGCGAGTTTTCCGAGCGCGCTTTTCACAACGGCAAGCTGGATCTGGTTCAGGCCGAGGCCATCGCCGACATGATTTCGGCCGGTTCGGATCAGGCCGCACGGGCGGCTCAGCGCAGTCTCAGCGGGGTGTTTTCAAGCCGTTGCCACGCGCTGCACGAAGCCTTGCTCGATCTGCGCATGCGGCTTGAAGCGGCGATCGATTTTCCCGAAGAAGACATCGATTTTTTGTCCGATCCGGAACTGATGGCGCGTTGGCAGGCGCTCCACGTGGAACATCAGCGTTTGCTTGAAGATGCCCGACATGGTGTGCAGCTAAGCCAGGGGCTGACGGTCGTGCTTGCGGGTGCGCCAAACGCCGGAAAATCCAGTCTTCTCAACTACTTGTCTCGGGATGAGACGGCCATTGTCAGCGCGATCGCCGGCACCACCCGCGATTTGCTGCGCAGCGCCGTGCAGCTGGCCGGTGTGCCGGTCACGCTGATCGATACCGCGGGCTTGCGCGACAGCGACGACCCGGTTGAACAGGAAGGCGTGCGACGGGCCACCAAAGCCATCGCCAGTGCCGACTTTCTGCTGCACGTGCGCGCGCCGGATATCCCCGACAGCCCGGTGCCACAGACCCAGGCGCGGGTCATCACCGTGCACAACAAGGCCGACCTCGGCGCCGAGCCGGTGGGCTGGATGGATTCGCAACACAGCCAAATTCGACTGTCGGCGCGCACCGGTGAAGGCGTGGACAGCTTGATCGAAGCGCTGGTTGGGCATGCTGGAGAGAGTGATTTCAGTGCCCGTCAGCGTCACGTCGATGCGCTTGTCCGGCTCGGTCGTCATCTGCAGGAAGCCGGGCAGCGCCTGCAGCAAGGCGCTGGCGACATCGCCGCCGAAGAACTGCGCCTGGGCCAGCGTGAACTGGGCGAAATCACCGGTCAGGTGCACAGTGATGAGCTGTTGGGGCGCATTTTCTCCAGTTTCTGCATCGGCAAGTAAACGCATCCCATCGTCATAACGGACGGGGTGATTCGCCTGTCCGCTCACTAACATGCACAGGTGCTTGATTGGTTCAGGCAAACCACCGATGCTGTGTTGGTGGATCACCCATGCAGAGTGAGGCGATGACGCAAGACACCCCGAACACCCAGGACAGTGACCCGACAGAAACCCAGGAGTGGCTCGACGCCCTGGATGCGGTGATTGCCCGTGAGGGGCCCGAGCGGGCGCATTTTTTGCTTGAAACGCTGATCGATAAATCGCGTCGTTCCGGTGCCTACATCCCGTTTCGGCCACACACGGCGTACGTCAATACCATTCCGCCGCATGCCGAAGCGCCGGCTCCGGGGGACCATGCGCTGGAATGGAAAATCCGTTCACTGACCCGCTGGAACGCCATGGCCATGGTGATTCAGGCCAACCGCGCACATGATGGCATAGGCGGCCATATCGCCAGCTTTGCCTCCGCCGCCACCCTCTACGATGTGGGCTTCAACCATTTTTGGCGCGGCAAAGATCACCCCGGTGGTGGCGATCTGATTTATATCCAGGGCCATTCCGCGCCGGGTATCTACGCGCGGGCCTATCTCGAAGGCCGACTGGACGAAGAACAGCTGCGCAACTTCCGTTCCGAAGTTGGCGGCAAGGGTCTGTCATCCTACCCCCACCCGTGGCTGATGCCGGACTTCTGGCAATTCCCGACGGTCAGTATGGGGTTGGGTCCGATTCAGGCGATTTATCACGCGCGCTTGATGAAATACCTGCACAGCCGCGGCCTGGCCGACATTGGTGACCGCAAGGTCTGGTGCTTCTGCGGCGACGGTGAAATGGACGAACCCGAGTCGCTTGGCGCTATCGACATCGCGGCACGCGAAAAGCTCGACAATCTGGTGTTCGTGGTCAACTGCAACCTGCAACGCCTGGATGGGCCAGTGCGCGGCGACGGCAAGATCATCCAGGAACTGGAAGGTTCGTTCCGCGGCGCCGGCTGGAACGTCATCAAGGTGATCTGGGGTGCCGCCTGGGATGCCCTGCTTGCTCGTGATGGCGACGGCATGCTGCGACGCCTGATGGATGAAACCGTGGATGGCGAATATCAGGCTTACAAGGCCAAGGGTGGTCGCTACACGCGGGATGAATTCTTCGGCAAGTATCCGGAAACAGCCAAACTTGTGGCTTCCATGTCCGATGAAGACATCGCTCGGCTGAACCGCGGCGGACATGATCCACACAAGGTCTATGCCGCCTATCACCGCGCGGTCAATCAGGCCGATGGGCGGCCCACCGTGATTCTGGCCAAAACGGTCAAGGGTTACGGCATGGGTGAGGCTGGCGAGGGCCAGAACATTACCCACCAGCAGAAAAAAATGGGTGAAGCCGCGCTCAAGGAATTCCGCGACCGCTTTCAGATTCCGATCTCCGACGAGCAGATTGCCGAGGCCCCGTTCTACAAACCGGCTGATGATTCCGAGGAAATCACGTATCTGAAACAGCGCCGCCGTGACCTCGGTGGGGACCTGCCGGCTCGGCGCAGTCATTGTGACCCGCTGAGCATACCGCCACTGGAGACCTTCAAGCGCCAGCTCGAAGGCACCGGCGAGCGCAGTATCTCCACCACCATGGCCTTTGTGCAGCTGCTGCAGACCCTGATCCGGGACAAGAACGTGGGCCAGCGTGTGGTCCCCATCGTGCCGGATGAAGCGCGCACTTTCGGTATGGAAGGTATGTTCCGCCAACTGGGTATCTACTCGGTGGTGGGTCAGAAGTACAAGCCCGAAGATTCGGACCAGCTCGCCTTCTACCGCGAAGACGTCAAGGGCCAGGTGCTGGAAGAAGGCATTACCGAAGCCGGCGCCATGTCGTCATGGATTGCTGCAGCCACGGCCTACTCCAATCACAACACGGCGCTGATCCCGTTCTACATCTTCTATTCGATGTTCGGCTTTCAGCGCATCGGTGATCTGGCCTGGGCGGCCGGCGATATGCGGGCCCGTGGTTTTCTGCTCGGCGGCACGGCTGGCCGCACCACCCTCAATGGCGAAGGGCTGCAGCACGAAGATGGCCACAGCCACGTGCTGGCCTCGACGATTCCCAACTGCCGTGCCTACGACACCACCTTCGCCTACGAAATCGCGGTGATCGTGCACCGTGGCATGCAGCTGATGTACGCCGAGAACCAGGATCACTATTACTACCTCACGCTGGAAAACGAGAACTACGTGCATCCAGCCATGCCCGAGGGCGTTGAAGACGGCATCATGAAGGGGCTGTACCCCTTCCGTATGAGTGACTCGCCCGGACCGCGACACGTCCGCCTGCTGGGTTGCGGGGCGATATTTCGCGAGATTCTGGAAGCCGCTGAACTGTTGCAGCAGGACTGGGATGTCAGCGTCGACATCTGGGCCGCGCCCAGCTTTACCGAGCTCATGCGCGAAGGTCAGGCGGTGGAACGTCGCAACCGCCTGAATCCGGAGCAGCCGGCCCACAACAGCTATGTGCAGGATTGCCTTGGGGCGGGTGATGGCCCGGTGATTGCCGCCACCGATTACCAGCGAACCTACGCCGAGTTCATCCGTCCGTGGGTGCCAGCCCCCTACTACACGCTGGGCACGGACGGCTTTGGACGCTCTGACACGCGTGAGCATTTGCGTGATTTCTTTGAGGTCGACCGTCGCTGGATCACCGTCACTGCGCTCAAGGCACTGGCTGACCAGGGTGTGATCGAGGCCGCCACGGTGCGTCAGGCACTGGACAAGTACGCCATCTCCAGCGACAAACCCAATCCGACGACGGTGTAAGCCCCATGAGTCAGGACATCAAAGTTCCCGATATCGGCGATTTCGACGCGGTCGAGATCATCGAGGTGCTGGTCAGCGCCGGCGATACGGTTGAAGCCGAGCAGGCACTGCTGGTGCTGGAATCCGACAAAGCCACGATGGAGGTGCCCAGCCCGCTGGCCGGGACCCTCAGCGAGGTCAAGGTCAAGGTTGGCGACAAGGTCGCCCAGGGTGATGTGATCGCTGTGCTCGACAGTGCGGATCAGCCGCCCCAGACATCCGAGTCGGCATCACAACCCGCCGCGCCTGCGTCGTCGGAGGACGCTACAGCCACACAAAAAGACAGCGACCAGGCGCCAGCAAAGCCGGCACCGAAAGCCGACAAGGCGCCGGCACCCACGCCAGCGCCGTCATCAGCCAGTACCCAGGGCGAGGATATTCCTCATGCCAGTCCCTCGGTGCGCCTGTTCGCCCGTGAACTGGGTGTGGACCTGCGCCAGGTCGAGGGTCAGGGGCCCAAGGGACGCATCCTGCGCGAGGACGTACAACAGTTCGTGAAGTCGCGGTTGGCCACTCCGGCCTCGGGTCCGGCTGGCCAGGGTCTGCCGAGCATGCCGCACATCGACTTCAGCAAGTTTGGCGAAACCGAAGTGCGCGAGCTGCCTCGCATCCGCAAACTGTCGGCCTCCAATCTGCATCGCAACTGGCTGGTCGTGCCTCATGTCACCCAGTTTGAATCAGCGGACATCACCGAGCTTGAAGCCTTTCGCAAGCAGGAATCCGCGCGCGGTGAGTTGAAGCTCACGCTGTTGCCTTTCGTGATCAAGGCGGTGTGCCTGGCACTGCGACGCTACCCCGAGTTCAACAGTTCACTGGCGCCCGACGGTAATGCGCTCATCATCAAAAAGTACTGCCACGTGGGTTTTGCCGCCGACACGCCCAACGGTCTGGTGGTGCCGGTGATCCGGGATGCGGATCGCAAAAGCGTGAGCGAACTGGCCGCTGAAGCCAGCGAATTGGCTGCGACTGCACGTGACGGCAAGCTGGGTCCGGCGCAGATGCAGGGCGGCTGCTTTTCCATTTCCAGTCTGGGTGGCATCGGCGGCTCGCATTTCACCCCCATCGTCAATGCACCGGAAGTGGCCATACTCGGGGTGTCCAGGGCTCGAACGGAAGCGGTTTGGGATGGTCAGACCTTTCAGCCCCGCCTGATGTTGCCCTTGTCGCTGTCTTATGACCACCGGGTGATTGATGGCGCGGCGGCGGCCCGTTTCGCCGTCGCATTGTCCGAGTTGCTCAGCGATATCCGGCGGCTCTGCCTGTAAGCCGCATTACGCATGGACTTGGGCCAGAAATTGCGGCATCGTAATTCCCATTTTCTAAAAACGAAAACACCCTGAGTGCGAATATTAAGGAGATCGTCATGCGGATAATTGCAGGAATGGCAGCCGGCCTGTTGCTGGTCAGCGCTGCGAGCCAGGCCAAGGTTTCGCCGGAAGAAGCGGCCAAGCTTGGTGTCAGCGGAACCGAACTGACACCGGTGGGTGCGATTCGCGCCGGCGACGGTGAACATGTTCCGGAGTGGACGCCGTACACCCCCCACGGTGACAAACTGATCCGTGAAGCGACCTGGGTTGAGCATCGCTACAAGGACGAACAACCCCTGTTCGTGGTGACCAAAGCCAATATGGCGCAGTACGCCGACATGCTCTCGGAAGGTCACAAGCAGTTGCTGCAGCGCTACGACAGCTACAAGATCAAGGTTTACCCTTCGCATCGCGATGCCGCCTGGCCCAAGGACATTTACGAGGCCACGATCAAGAACGCCACCACCGCTCACCTGGAAGGTGGCGATCCGGACAAGATTCGCGAAACCACGCTGGGCTTCCCCTTCCCCATTCCGACCACCGGTGCACACCCGTGGTGGAACCACCGCCTCAAATGGCGTGGCAATGACGCTGTGCGTTACAACAACCAGGCGATCGTGCAGGGTGACGGCAGCTTCCAGCTGACCAAGATCGTTGAGGAGGTGAAGTTCAAATACGCCAACCTCAACGAGCCGGGCAGCATGAACGGCCCTGATGACATCTTTCTGTGGTATCTGTCCGAAACCAAGGCACCGCCGCGTATGGCGGGTCAGCTGCTGCTGGCCTGGGAGCATGCCGACTACCGCAGCGCCTGGTTGTACAACCCGGGCCTGCGCCGCATTCGTCGTGCGCCGTCGGTGGGGTATGACAACCCGTACGAAGGCACCGATGGTCAGCAGTTCTATGATCAGGTCGACATGGTCAACGGCAAGCTCGACCGTTTCACCTGGAAACTGCTCGGTCGCAAGCCGATGATCACTCCCTACAACAGTGCTGCGATCAACTCCAAAGCGCTCAAGTACGAGGACATCCTGCAGGGTCTGCACATCAATCAGGACGTGGCCCGCTACGAAATCCACCGCATGTGGGTGGTCGAGGCCAACAATCGGCCTGAAGTGCGCCACACCTTCAAGAAGCGCACGATCTATTTCGATGAAGACACCTGGACCGCAACGATGATCGACAACTACGATCACCGCGACGAGTTCTACAAATTCCAGGAAGGTCATCTGGTCTGCCTGCCGACGATTCTGAGCTGCAGCACGGTGCCGGAAATCATCTACGACCTGCAGTCGCGGGTGTACTTCGCCACCGCCATGATCAACGAAGACAAGCCCAACGACTTCACCGTGTCGTTTGAAGAGAAGCATTTCGAACCCAACAAGGTGGCCCGCCGCGCCACCCGATAGCCAGTGAACGATTCATCATGAGTCAGGATATTCGCGTTCCCGATATCGGCGATTTCGACGCCGTTGAAATCATTGATGTGCTGGTCTCCGCAGGTGACCAGGTGGAACCCGAAACACCCCTGATCGTGCTTGAATCAGACAAGGCGACGATGGAGGTGCCGTCCCCGTTGGGCGGCACCCTGTCCGAAGTGCTGGTCAGTGTGGGTGACAAAGTCGCCCAGGGCGATGTTATCGCGCGTATCGATGCATCAAGCGCGCAAGACGACACGCCGGCCTCGCAAAGCAGCCACCCGCCAGCAGCTGACAAGGACCATGAGGCCGCCGCCCCCAGCGAGTCCGAAACCGATGCAGACTGTGACGTTGTGGTCCTGGGATCCGGTCCAGGCGGCTACAGCGCAGCCTTTCGGGCCGCTGATCTGGGCCTGAAAACCATACTGGTGGAGCGCCACGCTGCGCTCGGCGGGGTGTGTCTGAATGTGGGCTGCATCCCGTCCAAGGCTTTGCTGCACACCGCGCATGTCATCGACGAAGCGGCAGCCATGGCCGAGCATGGGGTGAGCTTCGGTGAGCCGCAGATCGATCTCGATAAACTGCGTGGCTTCAAACAATCGGTGGTCGACAAGCTGACAGGAGGTCTGGTCGGCCTGGCCAAGCAGCGCAAGGTTGAGGTGGTGCACGGTCATGCTGAATTCAGCGCCGCGCACAGCGTGCAGGTGACTCAGGGCGATGATTCACGCCAGATTCGTTTCCGACATGCCATTGTGGCGGCCGGTTCTCGCACGGTACGCCTGCCTGGCCTGCCGGATGATGACGAGCGCATTATCGACTCCACCGGTGCATTGGAATTGCACGACATACCATCGCGTTTGCTGGTTATCGGTGGTGGCATTATCGGCCTGGAAATGGCCAATGTGTATGCGGTGCTTGGCAGCAGCGTCGATGTGGTCGAGCTCAGCGATGGCTTGGTACCCGGGGCGGATCCCGATCTGATCAAGCCGCTGACCAAGCGCATGAAAGCACGTTTGGGTCACATCTGGTTGAGTACCAAAGTGACCGCCGTGACACCGGACGATGACGGCCTGACGGTGTCGTTTGAAGGTGAGCAGGCACCTGAGCCGCAAACCTATGACAAGGTCCTGGTTGCGGTGGGGCGGCGCCCCAACGGTGATCAGATCAACGCCCAGGCTGCCGGTCTGGAGATCGACGAGCGCGGATTTATCCCGGTTGATCGACAGATGCGCAGCAAGGTGCCGCACATCTTTGCCATCGGAGATATCGCCGGCCAACCCATGCTTGCGCACAAAGCTACGCACGAAGGCAAAGTGGCCGCGGAGGTCATCGCCGGTCGCAAGACCGCGTTCGATGCGCGTTGCATCCCGTCGGTGGTGTACACCGATCCGGAAGTGGCCTGGGTCGGGCTGACCGAGCAGCAAGCCAAGGCGCAAGGTGTGGATTACGACAAAGGCCAGTTTCCGTGGGCGGCCAATGGCCGTTCACTCGGCATGGGTTATCAGGATGGGGTGACCAAGCTGTTGTTCGACAAGTCCACTGGTCGTTTGCTGGGAGGCGGCGCGGTCGGGCCCAATGCCGGTGAGCTGGTGGCCGAAATGGGTCTGGCGATCGAGTTTGGTGCCGATGCCCACGATATCGGCCTCACCATCCACGCGCACCCGACCCTCTCGGAATCGGTAGGCATGGCCGCCGAGGCGGCTGCGGGGACGCTTACCGATCTTTATATTCCGAAAAAGAAAGCCAAGCGCTAGTTTGGCTGGCTGGTCCAAGGCCTTAGTCAGTACATTGCGAGACTGTCAGAGGCCTGGATGGCCGATGACAAGCGATACATGGACGTACTTGAGCGAGTCTCGGAATGTACTGACTAAGGCTTTCGCGCTTCAAGCTTGGGCCTGACTACAAGGATATTTCCCGGATGATGCGCCATTGTCCGTCGTCATGCTGACGCCAGAACTGCTGTTTGCGATCGGTTGAGGCGTAGTTGTCGCTGCGGTAGTGCTGAACAAATTCCACCAGGCGCAGTTTGTCGCCGTCGGGATAGTTGAAGATGTTCAGGTCGGCAAGTTCGACTTCGATGAAGCTCTTGCCGGCATTGACCCGCCGTTTGTGCTCGGCGAATGCCTGCCGATCCATGTCGTCGGTGCTGAATTCTTCCGCGTAGTAGTCCAGGTAGCGTTCGGTGTCGCGCGCGCTCCAGGCGCTGCGCCAGGCTTCGACCTGGGCTTTGAAACGCTGCCGTTCGTCGTTCAGCTCGGCCGGCGTCAGCCAGCTCAGTTGATCGCTGAAGATGACCCGGGTGTTGCCTGGTGAGACAAAGGGTTTGAGACTGTCGAAATCGCTGTTGCCGACCGCCACGCAACCTTCGCTGGACAGGGGCGGACGGGAATAATGCGAACGCGGCACGCCATGCACCCAGATTCCGTAGCCGGTGCGCTGATGGGCGCGGTCCCAGTGATTGGGGTAATCAATGGGAAAAGCACCGGCGCCGTAAAGTTCGGGCAGGGCGCTGTCGTCGATGTAGCGGGTCACCGTATACACGCCGACCGGTGTGCGGTTGTCGTCCTCGATCTGCTTACGCGTGCCGGCCTTGCCGATCGACGCGTACATATGCCGCAGAACACGCAATTCGCCGTCGTTCTCGAGCAGATAAACCCGGCGATTGTGCAGATCAGCGAGGATCACATGGTCGACGCTGTCATCCAGCTCCAGAATAGCGTTGGGCTGCAGCCCATCGTCGATCAGGCTGTTTGGTGCCGTGCGCCAGTGCAGCCCGGATTGCTCCGCAGACCAGGCCTGACGGTCGCCAGGATTACGCGTGCGCAGCACCTGATCAAAGCGAAAATCGGGCGGTGTCTGAACCAGCTGGGCGGGATCGGCCAGTGGCCCATGTGCCTGGACAACCGTCGCTGCCCCGATCAGGACAGCGCTGGCAAGACAGGCGATTAAACCGGATCGTTTAACCGACAACACTTTCTTTGACGATCAGCCATTGCCCACCGACGTTTTCCATTTCCAGGCGCTTGCGCACCTGATCGGAGTAGCTGTTGGACTCGTAGATCTGCGTGAACTCGACCCAGGCGCGATTGCCGCCGGTCTGACCGACGCGCGGGCTGAGCACCTGAATGGCGATGGAACGCGGGCGAACCACACGGGTGCGCCGTTGAGATTCCCACACGCTGCGCGAAACGCCGGTGGCGGGATCGAAGTTGGGGCTGTAGTTGGCCAGATACTGATCCACATTCTGTGCGGACCAGCTGGCGCGCCAGGATTCCAGTCGCGCGAGTACGGCTTTCTCGTCGGCCGTGCTGAGCTTGCCGCCGCTGGCCACCGCTGCACCACCCGGCAGTATGGGCGTCGTGCTGAAGGTGTCCGGCACATCATTGATATCAGCGACACGCGGCTGGGCTGGCGGCGCTGTGGGGCGCGGTGTCGCGGCTGCGCTTGTTTGCGGGCGGGCTGCTGCTACAGGCGCGCTGGTGGCGCGTGGGGGTGCAGCGCTCGAGCGCGGCTTGCTGGCGACCTGGACCGGAGCGGTGCTTCTTTGCATTCCGGTGATTTGCGCGACCAGGGCCTGTTTGGACTCGATGGTGCTGTTGCTCTTGTCGAGCACGATCGCGCGGTTGTAGGCGGCGTTGGCCAGGGCAGCATAGATATCGCCGAGGTTTTCGTGCGCGGTGGCGTAGCTGGGATGCGCGACCAGCGCCGCCTCAAGCGCATCGCGGGCTTCCTCGTAGCGGCCCGCGCGGGCGTAGAGCACGGCCAGATTGTTGTACGGTTCCGGCAGCTCCGGGAAGTCACGCACCAGATCCGAGAATACCGTGATGGCAGCGTCGTCGCGTGACAGCATGGTCAGCGTCAAACCCTTGCTGAAGCGAGCCTCGGCATTGCCTGGGTTGCGATCCAGATACTTGTTCAGGTCGGTCAGCGCTTGCTCGTAATTGCCGACATTGATCGCTTTCTGGGCGTCGTCCAGGCTGTCTGCGAAGACCGCCGTGGAGAAGACCAGCAAGCTGAGGCTCAGGATTCGTTTCACAGCAAAATTTCCGAGTCTGGGGAATGGGATAAGACCACGCAAAAGCATAACAGTTTGCCCACGGTTTTTTGATCGAGAGGGCCGTCTGAGTGGCCGTGCAACTTACAAACCACGCGCTGCAGCAACCGCATCCCAGGCGGCTCGAATGCGACGTACCTGTTCTTCGGCCTGTTGACGCATGGCTTCCGGCATTTCTCGTGCGGCCAGCTTGTCCGGGTGATGGCGGCTCATCAGCCGGCGATAGGCCTTTTTGGCTTCTGCATCGCTGGCAGACGGCTCGATGCCAAGCACCTTGTAGGCTTCGGCAAGGTTGTCCCGCCGCGGACGTGCGCCACCACCGCCAGCTTGCCCTGACCACTGACCAAAGCCACCGGTGATCAAAGCCAGCATCTGCTCGAATTCGGCTGCCGGAATACCCAGCCCCGCGCCAATGCGCACCAGCAGGTCGCGTTCGGCCTGATCCAGTCGGCCATCGGCGGCCGCACCTGAGAGCAGAATTTCCAGGCACAGGCGTAACCAAAGAATACGCCCGCCGCACAATTTGCGCAGTTCGGCGCTGGCCTTGTCGACGTCAAAGCCTTCGCTTTTCCCGCGGTTGAAGGCGCGCACCGCGGCCTGCCTCGCATTGCCGGTGATGCGCAGCCGCTGCATGATTTTTTCAGCGGCGTCGATTTCCTGCTTGGACACATGGCCGTCGGCTTTGCACACCGCGCCCATCAGCTCGAAGCATTTTTCGACAATCTGTTGCTGCTTGGCCACGTTCGGCGGGCGCAACAGGCGCACCGAGGTGTCGAACCAGTGGCCGATGATCACGCCCAGCAGCAGGCCGATCGGTCCGCCCATCAAGAAGCCCAGGGCGCCAGCGATGAATTTTCCTTTCATGGCCTGGTGAGAGTGTTCAGCGGATATGAAAAAGCCCGCGACGCTGTGCAGCGCCGCGGGCCATACAGTCTAACCTGCTGCTGTGACTTACAGCGCGGCTTCGAGTTCCGGGCAGACCTTGAACAGATCGCCAACCAGGCCGAGATCGGCCACTTCGAAGATCGGCGCGTTCTCGTCGGTGTTGATCGCAACGATAGTGCCCGCGTCCTTGATGCCGGCCAGATGCTGGATCGCACCCGAGATGCCGACGGCCACGTACAGATCCGGCGCGATGATCTTGCCGGTCTGACCGACCTGCATGTCGTTGGGCACGAAACCGGAGTCCACGGCGGCGCGCGATGCACCACAGCCGGCACCGATTTTGTCAGCCAGCGAGAAGATCACCGAGAAGTTCTCGGCCGAGCCCACGCCACGTCCACCGGATACCACCTTGGCGGCGGTCTGCAGATCGGGGCGATCGCCGCCGCCGGTTTCCTGGCCGACCAGACGGGTGTGCGCCGGCAGATCTGCCGACACGCTGGCATCTTCCACAGCGGCGCTGCCGCTTTCGGCCACGTTGCCGAAGGATGCGGTACGCACGGTGCCGACCAAGGTGAAGTCACCCGGTGCCTTGACGCGGTTGACCGCGTTGCCGGCGTAGATCGGGCGGTCGAATTCACGCTCGCCATGCACAGCCATGATGTCGGTCACCTGCGGCACACCGAGCAGCGCAGCAACGCGCGGCATGATGTCCTTGCCGGTGGTGGTGTTGGCCGCCAGGATGTGGGTGTAGCCTTCGGCCAGCGCCACAACCTGCGGGGCCAGCGTGGCGGCACGGATGGCACCGTTCTCCGCGTTGCTGACCTGCAGCACCTTGCTCACACCGTCGAGCTTGGCGGCTGCATCAGCAGCGGCGCCTTTGGCTTCGGTGAACACGGCGATGTCGATTTCGCCGCCGATCTGGGCCGCGCAGGCGACAGCCTTGCCGGTGGTCGGGTGCAGTTCTCCGCCGAGGGTTTCGGCAACAATCAGAATCTTGGCCATTACACGAGCCCCTTGTCTTTGAGTGCGGCAACCAGTTCTTCCACGCTCTTGACCATGCGGCCCGGCTCACGTGCCGGCGGGTTCGAGGTGGAAACCACTTCCAGTTTCGGTACGTCGATGTCGAATTCCGACAGTTCGACCTTGTCCAGCGGCTTGCGCTTGGCCTTCATGATGTCCGGCAGCTTGATGAAGCGCGGCTCGTTCAGGCGCAGGTCAGCCGAGATCACGGCCGGCAGGTCCACTTCCAGGGTTTCGGCACCGGCATCGATTTCACGCTGGACCGTAGCCTTGCCGCCGTCGATCTTGATGTCCGAGGCGAAGGTTGCCTGCGGCCAGTCGAGCAGCGTCGCCAGCATCTGCGGCGTCTGGTTGTTGTCATCATCGATGGCCTGCTTGCCGGCGATGACCACATCGGCGTTTTCACGCTTGACCAGTTCGGCCAGGATGCGGGCCGCCTGCAGTGGCTGGATTTCTTCGTCGGTGACAACATGGATGCCGCGATCGGCACCGCGCGCCAGTTCCGAGCGCAGCTGGTCTTCGGCCTTGGCGGTGCCAATGGTTACGACCACGACTTCGCTGATCACGCCGGCTTCCTTGAGCTTCAGGGCGGCTTCGTTGGCGATTTCATCAAACGGGTTGACACTCATTTTGACGCCGTTGAGGTCGACGCCGGTGCCGTCACCCTTAACGCGGATGCGGACGTTGTAGTCCACAACGCGCTTGATGGGTACAAGTGCTTTCATTTTTTCCTAACTCCAATTTGCCGGCACGCGGCCGGCCCATGAACTCATCCGGGTCCGGAATGATACGGGGGTTGGCGGAATACGCCTACATCAATTGGTAATTCGGGCCCGAGCCACCTTCTGGGGTGACCCAGTTGATGATCTGGTACGGATCCTTGATGTCGCAGGTCTTGCAGTGGACGCAGTTGGCGGCATTGATCTGCAGCCGTTTGCCCTCTGCTTCTTCGACCATTTCGTAAACCCCGGCGGGACAGAAGCGGGTGCAGGGGTTGGCGTATTCCTCGGCGCATTGGGTGACACAGATATTGGTGTCGGCCACCTTGAGATGCACCGGTTGGTCCTCATCGTGTTCGGTTGCAGCGAAGTACACCGCGGAGAGGCGGTCGCGCGGCGGCAGTTCGCGTTCTTTCTTGACCGGCTTGGGCTTGTTGGGATCGCGTTTCTTCAGCGCCGAGTGGTCGGCGTGGTTTTTCAGCGTCCACGGCAGCAGGCCCATGGTCACGGTTTCGATCGCGGAAATGAGCACGCCCAACCACAGACCGAAGTGGAAGGCCGGGCGCAGGTTGCGCACCTTCTTCAGTTCCTTGCCCACCTCACCCTGGCGGATGCGGGCATCGTAACCGTCCGCCTTGTTTTCGGCGAAGATGTGCTCGGCCGCTTCCATGCCGGACTTCAGGGCCTGGTGCACGCCTTTGATCTTGGGCACGTTGAGGGTGCCGGCGGCGTCTCCAATCAGCATGGCGCCGGGCATTTCCATCTTGGGCAGAGACTGCCAGCCACCTTCGACAATGGCGCGGGCACCGTAGGATACGATTTCGCCGCCTTCCAGCATCGGCTTGATCTTGGGGTGGTTCTTGAATTCCTGGAATTTCTCGAACGGCTCCAGATCGGGGTCTTCGTAGTCCAGACCAACAACAAACCCAATGGCGATCTTGTTGTCGTTCAGGTGGTAGACGAAGCTGCCGCCGTAGGTTTTGGAATCCAGCGGCCAGCCCATGGTGTGCATGACCAGACCTTCCTGGCACTGCCCTTCAGGTACTGACCACAGTTCCTTGATGCCGATGCCATAGGTCTGCGGATCCGCATCCTTGTCCAGCTCGAACTTCTTGATCAGTTCCTTGGAGCAGGAGCCGCGACAGCCTTCAGCGAAGACCGTGATCTTGGCGTGCAGATCCATACCCGGAGTGTAGGAATCCTTGGGATTACCGTTGAGGTCCACGCCCATGTCACCGGTGCGCACACCCATGACTTCGCCGGCCTCGTTGTACAGCGGCTCGCGGGCCGGGAAGCCGGGGTAGATTTCCACGCCCAGGGCTTCGGCCTGTTCGGCCAGCATCGCGGTGAGGGCGCCCAACGAGATGATGTAGTTGCCGTGGTTGTTCATCTGCGGCGGCACGATCGGGAATTTGATGCTCCCGGTCTCCGTCATCATGTGAACTTCGTCCTTGGCCACCGGCACGCACACTTCAGGTGGCGTGTCTTTCCAGTTGGGCAGCAGGCGATCCAGCGCATCCGGCTCAATCACTGCGCCGGCCAGACTGTGGGCACCCACGATCGGGCCTTTTTCCAGCAAGCAGACGTTGCGTTCCGGGTCCAGTTGCTTGAGGCGGATCGCGGTGGCCAGGCCCGCCGGGCCGGCACCTACGATCAGCACATCAAATTCCATGACATCGCGTTCGACAGTCATCGTGTGCTCCCAGCTCGACTGGCTAGGCAGTCGGCTCTATCTCGAATGATGTTGACGGGTCGCCGCATTATATCGATGCGGCCCTGATCTGCCCCTGCCTATCGATGTGGATTGGCGCTTTGGGGCGGATAAAACAGCAAAAGTGTATCACATACGCTGGCGTATGTTGCGATGCACTATTCGGTGTCAGTCACCGGCATGCAGAACCTTCATGGAGTTGGTGCCGCCGGGGCCGGAAAAATCACCTTTGGTCACCAGCACGCGGTCGCCACGCCCGATCAGGCCGAGCTTGAGCAAGCATTGGGTGGCTTCGCGGCTGGCCGTGATCCCGTCCAGATTCGAGGGCACGAACTCGATGGGATAAACACCACGCACCAGCGCCATGCGCCGCCGTGTGGATTCGTGCTGGGTCAGCGCAAAGATCGGAATGCGCGTGTCCATGCGCGACATCCAGACCGCCGTCATGCCCGACTCGGTCAGGGCAATCAGGGCCTGGGCTCGGGTGTGGCGGGCGGCATAGACCGCGCTCATGGCGATGGCTTCGTCGATGCGTTGAAAATGCTTGTCCAGGGCCTTGAGCGATCGGCTGGGCGGGTCAAACCGCTCGGCGCCGACACAAATGCGCGCCATGGCCTCAACCGCGGCCACCGGGTGTTTGCCGGCCGCCGTTTCGGCCGACAGCATTACCGCATCGGTGCCGTCCATGACCGCGTTGGCCACATCCAGCACTTCGGCCCGGGTCGGAATCGGGTTGACGATCATCGATTCCATCATCTGTGTGGCGGTGATGACCAGGCGGTTGCTCTCACGCGCTTCGGTGATGATGGTTTTCTGCACGCCGGGCAGGGCCGGTTCGCCGATCTCCACGCCCAGATCGCCGCGTGCCACCATCACCACATCGGATTCGCGCATGATTTCGGCCAGATTGTCGACCGCCTCGGCGCGTTCGATCTTGGCCACCATCTGCGGTTGGCCGCCGGCGGCTTCAGCCAGCCAGCGTGCTTTCTTCATGTCGTCGCCGGAGCGCGGGAAGGAGACCGCCAGAAAGTCTGCACCCAGTTCCACCGCGGTTTTGATGTCGGCGCGGTCTTTCTCGGTCAGCGCTGCGGCGGACAGGCCGCCGCCGAGTTTGTTGAGGCCCTTGCGGTTGGACAGCTCGCCGCCCTGTTCGACTTCGCACTCCACGGCCGTGCCCTTGATGCGGCGCACTTCCAGGCGCAGCAGGCCATCATTCAGCAGCAGCACATCGCCTGGACGCACGTCCTTGGGCAGGTTCTGGTAGCTGACCCCGACGATCTGAGCGGTGCCGGCATCGGCCGGGTGTGCGGTGTCGAGGGTGAAGGTCTGACCGTTTTCCAGCTGGACCGGGCCATCGATAAAGCATTCGATGCGAATCTTGGGACCTTGCAGGTCGGCCAGAATGCCGACATCACGCTTTTCCGCAGCGGCGGCTTCGCGCACGGCCTTGACCCGCGCGGCGTGATCGGCGGCGCTGCCATGTGAAAAATTCAGTCGCACCACATCCACGCCGGCATGAACCAGGGCGCGCAGCGCTTGCGGGGAGTCGGTAGCCGGCCCAAGCGTGGCCACAATTTTGGTCTGACGCATCATGCGTGTTCTTTCAGGCGGGGGAGGAGCATGGCGAAATTGCACGGCGTGGTTCGAATGTCGAGCTGCGGCTGCAGGATCTGTTCCCAAGCCAGGCGGACCGCACCGCTGGAGCCGGGCAGGCAGAACACCAGCGTGCCGTTGGCCACGCCACCCAGGGCGCGCGACTGTATGGTCGAGGCCCCGATGTCGGCAAACGACAGCTGACGGAACAGTTCGCCGAAGCCATCCAGGGTTTTGTCGAGCAGCGGCTCAACCGCTTCAGGCGTGACATCGCGTCCGGTAATCCCGGTGCCGCCGGTGATCAGCACGCCGTCGACCTCCGGATCGGCGATCCAGGCCGACAGTTGGGCACGGATCATGTACTTGTCGTCGGGCACGATCTGGCGCGCGGCCAGGGCATGGCCCTCATCCTGCAGGGCGCGGGCCAGCCAGGCGCCGGACTTGTCGCTGTCCAGGTCTCGGCTGTCAGACACGGTGAGGACGCTCAGGCGCAGGGTGCTCATCGGCGGCGGACCTGGCGGGCAATGTTGCCCTTGCGGTGCAGGGTCGCTTCGAAACAGACATCCTCGCCAATTTTCACCGCATCATCCTCGATTATGTCGCGATAGTGCACGAAGTACGTCACGCCCTGATCGTCCTGTATGCGCCCGTAACCGCGCTGTGCGTCGTATTCGAGCACGCGGCCGTGACATTCCCGTGATGTCATGTGGCGACCTTTCCACGAAAGCTCTGGGAGTTGATCCAGGCTTCGTAATGGTCGCCGGCACACAAGGGGCCGACGCCAACCGGTGTGCCGGTGAGCAGGATGTCACCGGGTTCCAGCACAAATATCGATGCCGCATCCGCCAGCAGCCGGGAGATGGAGTAGACCATGTCGCGTGTGTTGCCGGCCTGGCGTGCTTCGCCGTTCACCTTGAAGCCGATGTCGGCGGCTTGCGGATCGGTGATCACGCCCTCCGCCAGCAGGGGCGTGACCGGGCAGGCATTGGCAAAGCCCTTGCTCGCATCCCACGGGTAACCCTGATTGCGCAGCGTGGTTTGCAGCTCGCGCAGGGTCAGGTCAATGGCCAGTACATACGCGGCAACGGCGTTGTCCGGAATGCGGTCGGCACGGCTCAGTCTTTGTCCGATGACCAGACCGAGCTCAATTTCATGATGCACCGCGCCGCGGTCGGTGGGGAACACCAGTGGGCCGGCGAAATCACACAGCGCGGTGTTCGGCTTGATGAAAAAGGTTGGTTGCGAGGGCACGCTTGACGCCATTTCAGCGGCATGATCAGCGTAGTTCTTCGCCACGCAGACGATTTTTCCCGGGGTCCAGATCGAATGGCTGCCGTCGGCATTGCGCAATTGATAGTGCATGGGCGCATCTTACCTTGGGCGTGGGTGTCAGTAACGCAGCATGTGCCGACATACGCTTTCAATCACCTGGACCCGGGCATGCCGCTTGTCGTTAGCGGCGACCACCACCCACGGAGCCTGGGCGCTGCTGGTGCGCGCCAGCATGTCCTCCACCGCCTGACTGTAAGCGGCGCGCTGTTCGCGGTTGCGCCAGTCTTCGTCGGTGAGCTTCCAGCTTTTGAGCGGATCGGCCTGGCGGGCCTTGAAGCGGGCCAGCTGCTCCTCGTCACTGATGTGCAGCCAGAACTTGATCAGGCGCACGCCGGACTCGACCAACGCGTGCTCAAAGCGCTGGATTTCCTGGTAGGCACGCTGCCATTCCTGCGCTGCGGCAAAGCCTTCAACCCGCTCCACCAGAACCCGGCCGTACCAGCTGCGATCGAAAACGCACAGATGGCCAGCACGCGGCAGGTGTTGCCAGAATCGCCACAGATAATGCCGGGCCCGCTCCTCATCATTGGGCGCGGCGACCGGAATCAGCTTGTATTGGCGGGCATCCAGTGGCCGCACCAGACGGCGTATGGCGCCGCCCTTGCCTGCCGCATCCCAGCCTTCAAACACAATGATTGTGGACTGCTGGGTGTGCAGGGCCAGCTGTTGCAGGCGCAGCAGCTGACTTTGGGCCTTTTTGAGACGTTCCAGATACTCGGCCTTGCCCAGAGATAAGCTCAGGTCAGTGTGGCTGAGCTGGCGTTTGCTGGTCGGCCGAAAACGCCGCCGCTGTGGCGCGGGACGCTGCTGCTCAAGGGCCTGCTGCAGGCGCTGGGCCAGGCATTCAGCGACCTCAAGGTGACGCTCGCGGGCCTGGCTGCCGTCAATCACCTGCCACGGGGCGTGGGCGCCGTGGGTGGCTTGGAGCAGGCTCCGCGAAGCTTCGATAAAGCGTTGATACAGATGCAGATGTTTCCAGTCTTGTGGTTTGATCTGCCAGATCGTCAGTGGGTTTTCGGCCAGCTTGTGCAGGCGCCGTTGCTGCTGCTCGGCGGACAGGTGCATCCAGAATTTCAGGATAAGCGCGCGGTCGTCGGCCAGTGTTTTCTCGAACTGCTGAACCTGTTCCAGCTGCTGGTTGAAGCGCTGTGCATCACTGCGGTGGTGAACGAAATCGAGCAGCGGTTGGGTGTACCAGCCGGACAGCACCAACCCGATCTGGCCGCGCACCGGCAGATCGCGCCAGTAGCGCCACAGGCGCGGGCGCTGCTGCTCCTCCTCACTGGGTGCGGTGTAGGCCATGGTTTTGAGGTAGCGCGGGTCCAGCCACTCGTTGAGCAGATTGATGGTCTCGTGCTTGCCCCCGCCGTCGACCCCGCCGAACACCAGCAGGACCGGAAAGTCGGCATCGCGCAGCTGGAACTGCAGACGCAGCAAGGTGGCGCGTACCGCTGCAACCCGCTGCTTGTATTCGGCTTTGCCGAGTTTGGCGCGTGGCGCAGGTGGAATGCTCAGGGCTGTGGTCTGATCGCTCACCACCAAACCATAGCAGGCCAGCGTGTAAGCTGAGCGCTGGATTTGCTGATGCCGACCGATGACCGCCGCAACCTATTTCTGGCACGACTACGAAACCTTCGGGGCTGATCCCCGCTTTGACCGGCCCTGCCAATTTGCAGGAGTTCGCACCGATCTTGATTTGAACGTCGTCGAACAGGAGGTTATGGAGTACTGCCAGCCAACGCTGGACTGCCTTCCGCATCCGCAGGCCTGCCTGATCACCGGGATCACCCCGCAGGAAGCCCAAGCACGCGGTTGCCCGGAGCCGGAGTTCATTCGTCGAGTGCTGGAGCAACTGGGTCGCCCCGGCACCTGCGGGGTCGGCTACAACAGCCTGCGCTTTGATGACGAGCTGACCCGGCATACCGCCTGGCGCAATTTTCACGATCCCTATGCCCGCGAGTGGCAGAACGGCTGTTCGCGCTGGGACATCATCGACATGGTGCGGCTGACTTACGCCTTGCGACCGCAGGGAATTGAGTGGCCACGGCGCCCGGACGGGGCGCCCAGCTTCCGTCTGGAAGATCTGGCTGCGGCCAACAATCTGGAGCAGGCACGGGCGCATGATGCCCTGTCTGATGTACATGCCACCATTGCCCTGGCTCGCCTGATCCGTGACAAACAGCCGCGCCTGTACGATTTCGTGGTCGAAAACCGCGACAAAAACAGTGCGCGAGCGATGCTTAATCTGAACACGCATGAGCCGGTGGTGCATGTGTCTTCGCGTTTTCCGGCCGAATTGGGGTGCCTGTCGCTGGTCATGCCGCTGATTGCCCATCCGCGTAACAAGAACGCGGTGCTGGTGTGTGATCTGCGTGCCGATCCGTCATCCTGGCTGGAGCTTTCGGCCCAGGATCTGGCCGAGCGCATCTTCACGCCCCGTGCGGATCTGCCGGACGATGTGGAACGGGCCGCGATCAAGGCCGTGCATGTGAACCGCTGCCCGGTGCTGGCACCGGTCAAAACCCTGAGCGAGGCACAGGCGGAGCGTTTGAGTCTGGACCTGGAGCAGTGCCGTCAGCACTGGAAGCTGTTGAATCAGCGGCTGGCCGAACTGGCCCCGGTGCTGGCCGAGGTGTTTGCCGACAACGAATTCGATGCACTCAGCGATCCGGAGCAAAACCTGTACGGCGGTTTTGTCAGCAGTGCAGACCGGCGCCTGTGTGAGCAGGTTCTGAACACCCCGGCGGAAGATTTCTTCGGCCTGGACCTGCCGTTCGAAGATCGTCGCCTGCATGAGCTGCTGTTCCGCTACCGGGCGCGTCACTATCCGGATTCGCTGAACGAGGCCGAGCGTGACGAGTGGGCACGTTTTCTCAGCCGTCGGCTGGAGTTTGCCGCGGATGGTGGCCTCGATCTGAACAGCTACACCAACTTGCTTGAGCAGATGCCGGTGAGTCCGGAACAACAACCCATCATCGAAGCCCTGCGCGCCTGGGGGCGGCAGGTTCAGGAGGCGCTCTAGACGCCCCGTTCGGCCGCGGCGGGCGGCTCGGCCTGCTCGAAAAAGGCCAGAATCTTGGGCATCAGGCGTTGCGGCTTCATGCGCAGTTCCAGCACCGAACGAGCAATGTGCAACTGCGCGTTGGGCAGTTCATGCTGCAGCACCTGCGCATCTTCGATGTTGTGCAGCCAGTCGCCGCCATGGGCGATGATCATGGCCGGCATGTCGAGTTTGCGGCGTTCCCGTCGTGGCGGCACCACCGGTCCGACCAGCACGCCGTGGATGATGCTGGCGATGTCTTCGGGTTCCTGGGTCAGGCCGTTGTAAAGAATCTGCACCAGATTGCTGCGTGGCCGGGGCAGCTGGCGCACGCCTCGGGCCAGCAGGCGCGGTATCGGCGCGGCGTAACGCACCATGGCCAGCACCGGCACCAGCATCAAGGCCGCTGCAGGGGTGGCGCGCTCCATCACCGGCATTTCCAGGAACAGTGCTTTGACCCGCTGCGGATACTGCGTGGCAAAGGTCAGGCTGGTGATGGCGCCCAGCGAAACCCCGCCGATGATGGCTTTGTCCACGCCCAGATGGTCCATCAGCGTGCGCAGTTGCTCGGCGAAGAAATCGACCCGCAGTTCCTTGGCGTGGCCGGGCTTGTCGCTGCGCCCATGACCCAGCAGATCCAGCAGGATCACGCGGTAGCCGCGTTTGGCCAGGGTTAGGGCCAGGTCGCGGTTGCAGGCCGAGTCAAGCAGGATGCCGTGGATCAGGAACACCGGCGGGGCCGCCGGTGCGCCGTATTCCTCATAGGCCAGCCGGTACCCCTCGTAATCGCAATAACGCACATCCGCGTCATTGGCAACGCGGATACGCTGGGGAAACGGCAGGACCCGGCTCATTCGAACTGTGAAGCGACGGCCTGGATTTCGTTCACGTACTGCTGCATGGCGTCATCCTGGCTGGTGCCCTTGAGCTTGGCCCAGGCGTCGTATTTCATGCGGCCGACCATGTCCAGCATGCCGGGGCGCTTGCCGCTGACATCGCCCTTGGTGGCCTGGTTGTAGAGCCCGTACATCTTGAGCTTCATGTCATTGGACGGTTTGAACGGACCATCCGCCGGTGCGGACTGAACCTTGGCCACTGCGGCCTCGAATTCGGCTTTAAGATCGGACATTGTGTCTCCCGTAAGTCAACGTCGGTGTGCCCGGCAGAATACCAGCGCCGCCCGGAGCGGTCATCTGCCGGGCGCGGCGTTACACTGTGCGGCGGATTGATCTCAGCCTGACCATGTCATCACTGCAACCCTGGCGCCACAGCGAGGCGCGTTTTTCCCCTTGTGGCGCTTATCGTTACCGGCTCTGGCGCATCTGGGGTGAGGGCGAACCGCAGCGTCGTCTGTGCATGATCATGCTCAATCCGTCGACCGCCGATGAGTTCAAGAACGACCCCACGGTGGAGCGCTGCTGCCGGCGGGCGCGCATGTGGGGCTACGACCGCCTCGATGTGGTCAATATCTTTGCCTTGCGCAGCACCGATCCGCAGGGGCTTTATCTGTGTGATGACCCGGTCGGCGAAGACAACGATGCCGCCATACTCGAGGCGGCTCGCGAGGCAGATCTGGCGGTGGCGGCCTGGGGCAACCACGGTCGTCTCGGTGGGCGTGGCGGGCATGTGCTGGCGATGCTCAAGTCGGCGGGCGTGGAGTTGCATGCCTTCAAGCTGTCCCAGGTCGGTGAGCCGGTTCATCCGTTGTACCAGCCCTACTCGGCTTTGCCGCAGCCCTTGTAGTCGCTACGGCACGCGTGCCTGGCGCCCCAACAGGGCAACCAATCTCACTCACAGCGGTCCTAGCGTTGCGGCGTGCCGGGCGGTATAGAAGGTACATCCGCCCAGGATAGTGCATGCTATAAACGTTCCCGCCGCACGATTACTTAAAACTAATCAAACATTAAAAAAATAAAATTTCACCTATGCATGGTGGGTTCGTATACTGTTTCTCGTTCATTAAATTTCGCTAATCAAAGGAGCATTTCGATGTCCCTCATCAATACCGAAGTCAAACCGTTCAAAGCCACCGCCTTCCAGAACGGCGATTTCGTGGAAGTGACCGATCAGACCCTGCGTGGCCAGTGGTCCGTGGTGGTGTTCTACCCGGCTGACTTCACCTTTGTCTGCCCGACCGAATTGGAAGATCTGGCTGACAACTACGACGCCTTCAAGGCGCTGGGCGTTGAAATCTATGGTGTGTCCACCGACACCCACTTCGCTCACAAAGCCTGGCACGACACCTCGGCTGCGATCGGCAAGGTCAAATACCCGCTGGTGGGTGACCCGACCGGCACGCTGGCGCGTAACTTCGACGTGATGATCGAAGAAGAAGGCATCGCCCTGCGTGGCACCTTCGTGATCAATCCGGAAGGTCAGATCAAGCTGTGCGAAATCCACGACAACGGCATCGGCCGTGACGCCACCGAGCTGCTGCGCAAGGTCAAAGCCGCCAAGTACGTTGCCGAGCATCCGGGCGAAGTGTGCCCGGCCAAGTGGAAAGAGGGTGCTGAAACCCTGACCCCGTCGCTGGATCTCGTCGGCAAAATCTAACGAGACCCCGCAGCCGCCGAACATCTCCCCCCTGCATACGGCGGCAACCCCCGCCGGGGCCGAACCGGCCCCGGCTTTTTTTTGAATGGAGTAAGCCCGTGTTGGACAAAAATCTCGAAACCCAGCTGCAAGCCTATCTGCAAAAGCTGACGCGCCCGGTGCACATTCTTGCCAACACGGATGGTGGTGAGAAATCCACCGAAATGATGCAGCTTCTCCGTCAGATCGACGCGCTTTCGCCGAAGATCACGGTAGAAGAAGCCCAGGACAGCAGCCTGCGTGCGCCCTCGTTTGCATTGACCACGCCGGACCAGGACATCCACCTGCGTTTTGCCGGGATCCCGCTGGGCCATGAATTCACTTCGCTGGTGCTGGCCCTGCTGCAGGTGGGCGGCCACCCGATCAAGGTCAGCGACGAGCAGCGTGAGCAGATCGCTGCGCTGGATGGTGATTTCGAATTCGAAACCTATTTCTCGCTGTCCTGCCAGAACTGCCCAGACGTGGTTCAGGCCCTCAACTTGATGGCGGTGATCAATCCGCGCATCCGTCACACCGCGATTGATGGCGCAGCTTTCCAGGATGAGGTCGAGCGGCGTGAAATCATGTCGGTGCCGGCGGTGTTCCTCAACGGTGAAGCTTTTGCATCGGGGCGTATGGGCGTGGATGAATTCCTGGCCAAGCTGGACAGCGGTGCAGCAGCCCGTGAGGCTGAAAAGATCGATCAGAAGGACCCCTTCGACGTGCTCGTGGTGGGTGGTGGCCCGGCTGGTGCTGCGGCTTCGATCTACGCCGCGCGCAAAGGTATTCGCACTGGTATAGCGGCAGAGCGCTTTGGCGGTCAGGTGCTGGACACCATGGGTATCGAAAACTTCATTTCGGTGCCGCATACCGAGGGGCCCAAGCTGGTGGCCCAGCTGGAGCAGCATGTCCGTGATTACGATGTCGACATCATGCCGTTGCAGCAAGCCAGCAAGCTGATTCCCGGTGAGGCCGGTCTGCACACGGTGGAGTTGGCCAGCGGCGCGCAACTGTCAGCACGCAGCGTGATCATCGCCACCGGTGCGCGCTGGCGCCAGATGAATGTGCCGGGCGAAGACGAGTACCGCAACAAGGGCGTGGCCTACTGCCCGCACTGCGACGGGCCCTTGTTCAAGGGTAAGCCGGTTGCCGTGATCGGCGGTGGCAACTCGGGTGTCGAGGCGGCGATTGATCTGGCCGGCATCGTAAGCCACGTGACCCTGCTGGAATTCGACGACAAGCTGCGCGCCGATGCAGTGTTGCAGAACAAGCTGCGCAGCCTGCCCAACGTGACCATCCTGACTTCGGCCTTGACCACCGAAGTGCTCGGCGACGGGCGCAAGGTGACCGGTCTGCGTTACCAGGACCGCAGCAGCGGCGAATCGCACGACGTCAGCCTGGACGGTATCTTCGTACAGATTGGCCTGCTGCCGAATTCGGAATGGCTGAAGGGCAGCCTGGAGCTGAGCGAGCGTGGTGAAATTGTTGTCGATGCGCGCGGTCAGACCTCACTGCCCGGCGTGTTTGCGGCCGGCGACGTGACCACGGTGCCGTACAAGCAGATCGTGATTGCGATGGGTGATGGCGCCAAGGCCTCGCTCAGCGCTTTCGATCACCTGATACGCAGCAGCGTACCCGAACAGGACGCGGCCCGCGCCGCAGCCTGATCCCCGGCGCCGGACGGCGCCACAGCCTCAACCCAAGGCCTCAGTTCAAGCCCCCTCGCGGGGCTTGAATTGTTTCGGCCAGCCCCTACCATCTGCACCTCTCGACCCGTCACTGTGGGTGCTTCGTGTCTGCCGCCCTGTTCTCCCGCCAGCGCCTGCGCGCCTTTCTCGACAATAGCCGCGTTCAGGCGGCCATCGTCGTTCTTATTCTGATCAATGCCGTGACCCTGGGGCTGGAAACCTCAGCTGTGGTCATGGGCCGCGTGGGCCTGTGGGTGCACGGCCTGGACATGCTCATCCTTGCGGTGTTCACCCTGGAAGTCACGGCCAAGCTGTATGCGCGGGGCTGGGGTTTCTGGCGCGATGCCTGGAACGTGTTCGATTTCCTGGTGGTCGCGGTGGCGCTGGTGCCGTCCTCCGGGCCGTTCTCGGTGCTGCGCGTGTTGCGTCTGCTGCGCCTGGTCCGCATGGTGCCGACCCTGCGCAACATCGTGGAATCCCTGCTCCATGCGGTGCCCGGGATTGTGTCCATCTTCGGTCTGCTGGTGCTGGTGTTCTACGTCTTTGCGATCATCGCCACCAGCCTGTTCGGGCAGACCTTTCCGGAGTGGTTCGGCTCGCTGGGTGCTTCGCTCTACACCCTGTTCCAGGTGATGACCCTGGAAAGCTGGTCGATGGGTATCGCCCGCCCGGTGATCGAGGTGCACGCTTGGGCCTGGGCCTTTTTCGTGCCGTTCATTCTGGTTTCAAGCTTCACCGTGCTGAACCTGTTCATCGCCGTGATCGTGGATGCCATGCAGCGTATCCACGAGGTGCGGGCGCGTTTTGCCGAGCAGGATGAGCCGGACACGGCCGAGCAACAGATTGCCGAGCTGCAAACCCAGCTGGAACAGATGCAGAGCGTGCTGGGGCATCTGCAGCACACCCTGGAACAGGAAAGGCGTCAGCGCGAGCAAGCCTGACGCATACAAAAACGGCGGGCACTGGGCCCGCCGTTGTGTCTGGTGTGCCGGCGCAGACCGGCCCGGGCTTAAGCCCCGATCAGGCTCTGACCGCAGACCCGCACCACGTTGCCAGCGATACCGGCGGCACCCGGCGTGGACAGGAAGCAGATCAGTTCGGCCACATCTTCCGGCAGGCCGCCCTGCGACATCGAGTTCATGCGACGACCGGCTTCGCGAATCATCAGCGGCATTTCGGCCGTCATGCGGGTTTCGATGAAGCCCGGTGCGGCGGCGTTGAAGATGATGCCCTTGGCAGCCAACTCGTCGGAACGTGCCGCCACATAGCCAATCAGGCCGGCTTTGGTTGCGCCGTAGTTGGTCTGGCCCATGTTGCCGGCGATGCCGCCGATCGACGACAGGCAGACCACGCGGGCGTGATCGTTCAGGGTGCCGGCTTCAAGCAGTGCATCGTCAACCCGCAGAATGGCTTCCAGGTTGATCGCCTGGACCATGTCCCAGAACTTCTCCTTCATGTTGGCCAAGGTCTTGTCGCGGGTCACGCCGGCGTTGTGGACCACGATGTCCAGGCCGCCCTTGCTGCTGAAGTAGTCAACAATGGCTTGCGGCGTGTCGGCGCCGGTGATGTCCAGGGCCAGGGCTTCGCCGCCGATGCGGTCAGCCGTGGCCTGCAGGGTCTCGGCATCTGCCGGGATATCCAGCACCACCACTTTGGCGCCTTCAGCGGCGAGTCGCGCTGCGGTTGCCGCGCCGATACCGCGTGCACCACCGGTGACCAGCGCGGTCTTGCCGGCCAGGGCCTGGCTGTAGGCGATCTTGGTCGGTGCCTTCTTCGGCTTGTTGACGGTGACGGCCTGGGCGTCGACATAGGTCGAGTGATCCGACAGGAAGAAGCGCAACGGACCAACGCTGTATTTCTCCGCGCCTTTCTGCACGTTGATCAGATTGGCGGTTGCGCCTTTCTTGCCGATTTCCTTGCCCATGGAGCGGACAAAGCCTTCTACGGCGCGGGCTGCGGTGCTGCTGTGCACGTCGGCTGCGGTGGCCGGGTTCTGGGCCAGCACCACAATGCGCGCGTTGGCCTTGATCTTGCGGATCACCGGGTGGAAGAAATCGTACAGCTGGCGCAGATCGGACGCGCCGGTCAGGCCGGTGGCGTCAAACACCAGGGCGTTGAACTTGTGCTCGTCGCCCAGAGTGGCGGGTGCGGATTTGTCCAGATCGGCGCCCGCATCCTTGAGGGCGTTTTCCACCGTGTTGGCGGCAAATGCGCCCTGGCTTGCGCCAAACAGTACGCGACGGCCGGTCAGCGGTTCGTCCGCGTAGGGGCCTGAAGCACGGGCCAGTTTCTGTGGCGTCGGCAGGCCGATGGACTTGATCAGGGAACGGGTTGCCGGCTGCTCGGCCAGGCGCAGAAGAAAGTCGCTCATGATGCTCCCCCGTAGGGATGTGGGCGGATTGGGTAGGGTCAGATCGCGGTGGAAACGGTTGCGTTACCGCGATGCGGATTGGCGGGCGAGTATCCCGCGCCGCCAATCAGACAACAAGACTTGTCGGATTTTAAAAGTGATGCTGCGGTGCGTCAAACGCAGCATCTGTCTGGCTTCATTTCAGTTCAGCGGAAGACTTGCCGAGCAGCCGACGGGCAACGATCAGCAACTGAATCTGCTGGGTGCCTTCGAAAATGTCGAGAATCTTGGAGTCGCGCGCCCATTTTTCCAGCAGCTCGTCTTCGGAATAGCCCAGCGCACCGCCCAGCTCGGCGCATTTCAGTGTGACCTGGGTGGCCATGCGCCCGGCTTTGGCCTTGCTCATCGAGGCCTGCAATGAATTGGGCTGGCCGTTGTCGGCCATCCACGCCGCGCGCAGGGTCAGCAGGCGGGCGGCCTCCCATTCGGCTTCCAGCTCATGGAAGGTGGCGACGGCTGCAGGCATGCGCCAGCGGTCGGCGGCGTAGTCCGCGGGCGAAAGCCCGGCCTGTTCGAGCAGTTCGCGGGTGCGTTCCAGCGCTGCCCGGGCCACGCCGATCGCCATGGCGGCGACCACCGGGCGGGAGTTGTCGAAGGTCTGCATGACCCCGCCGAAGCCCTGTTTGGTGTCAATCTCTTCGCTGCCCAGCAAGGCGCTGCGCGGCACCCGGCAGTTCTCGAAAACGATGGTTGCCGTATCTGATGAGCGGATGCCCAGCTTGTGCTCCAGACGCAGCACCTTCATGCCCGGGTTGTCCTTGGATACGACGAAGGATTTGATCGCCGCGCGCCCTTTTTTGGGATCGAGCGAGGCCCACACCACCACATGGTCGCAACGTTGGCCGGCGGTCACGAAGATCTTCTCGCCATTGATCACGAATTCGTCGCCATCGCGCACCGCGGTGGTGCGGATGGCGGCTGAATCCGAGCCGCAGCCTGGTTCGGTGATGGCCATGCCGGCCCAGCAACCGCGCAGGGCCTTTTTCTGTTCGTCGTTGGCCACCGCAGCAATGGCCGCATTGCCCAGCCCCTGGCGTGGCAGCGACAGGGCCAGCCCGACATCACCCCAGCACAGCTCGATCAGCCCCAGCACCGTGCTCATGTTGGCGCCATTGACGATGGCATCGCTGTCGGCGGCCGCGCGGGCCAGGCCGGCGGTGCCGGCACCGCGGTCGCCGCCGTCATTCATGCCGTCCATCAAGGCCGACAGCATGTCGAGTTCTTTGGGGTAATCGTGTTCGGCGCGATCGTACTTGCGCGAGTTGGGGCGGAAGATTTCGCTGGCGACCTGGTTAGCCTGGTGCACCAGCATGCGGAATTTGCGTGGTTCTTCGAGACGGATCACAGCAGCAGCCCCCCTTCCAGATTGGCAATGGCGCGCAGGTCGCGGTACCAGCGCTCCACCGGATGTTCCTTGACGTAGCCGTGCCCGCCCAGCATTTGCACACCGTCGCTGCCGATCTGCATGGCCTTGTCGGCACAGTAGCGGTGGGCCAGCGCGGCCTCGCGCTGGAAGTCCTGGCCCTGTTCTGCACGCGCCGTGGCGCGCCACATCATCAGGCGCATGGCATCCAGCTCCAGGCCCATGTTGGCCACGGTAAAGGCCACGCCCTGGCGATGGCTGACCGGCTCGCCAAACGCCTTGCGTTCGTTGACATAGGGAATCACGTAGTCGAGTACCGCCTGGCAGGTGCCAACAGCCAGCGCACACCAGCCCAAGCGGGCCAGTGCGATGGCCTGCTGAAAGGCCTGCTCATCACCCAGGATGTCGCTTTCGGCGACGCGCACCTGGTCCAGAACAACCCGGCCCAGGCTGGCCGCGCGCAGGCCCATCGCCGGCTCCGGTTTGGCGCTGAGTCCGCGGCTGTCGCCCTGGATCAGCACCAGCCGTGGGCCAAGGCCATCCAGATCGGCGCTGACGACCAGCAGATCGGCGAACGGACCGAGCGGCACCAGGGCTTTTTCGCCGCTGATCCGCCAGTGCGCGCTGTTGCCGTCACGTTGGCCGTGACAGCCAGGACGCGTGGGGTCGGCCAGCGCGGTGGGTTCGAGCAGGGCCAGCGCCGCGTCAGGTGGGTCATCTTCGGCAAATGCGGCCAGATACCGCATCTGCTGATCGCTGTTGCCCCAGGCGGCCAGCGCATTGGCCACGCCGACCGGCGCCATCAGCGCCAGCGCCTGACCCATGTCACCCCAGGCCAGGGCTTCGGCAACCAGCGCCGAGCTGATCGGTGAGCGTTCGCTACCGGCGCCGCCCAATGCTTCCGGCACCGCCATCAGGCTCAAGCCCAGTTCGAACGCGCCGCTCCAGACCTCTTCGGCGATCTCGCTGTGTTTCTCGGCATCCTCTGCGGCCGGGCGCAAGGCTTGCTCGGCGAAGCGGCGCACCGACTCGACCATCATGGCCTGCTCTTCCGTCGGTGTGAGGTCGAACAGATCAGTGGGCTGGTGCTTGTCCATGCGCGCCGGACTGAGCAGGTTCTTGACCGCCTTGAACTGGCGTCCGGCCGTGCCAGCCACTTTGAAACCCGTACGGCTGGCCTGATACAGCGCTTTTTCGGTGGGTTTCTTGAGGCCGAGTTTGTCCAGCGCCTTGGAGCCGGCCAGGCGGTTCAGCGCCGCCAGCCCCAGACCTTGTACATCGCGTTGCCGTTTCGGCATGAGCGCAGTCTCCGGGATATTCGGGTGAGCGAAATAAAACAGGAAAGAGAACGTTTCGCATTGAATCACAGATCGTCCAGGGCGTCATCCATGGTCAGGCGTGTCCGGCTTTGCGGCGTGTTTGCGTAGATGAACATGAGCTTTTTACGTTTGAGGTATCGCCATGTGGCGATTTGCAGGGCTTGTGCTGGCCGTGTTCATGCACGCCTGGGCATGGGCCGGTCCAGTCAATATCAACACCGCCAGCCGCGAGCGCCTGGATGAGGAACTGAGCGGCATCGGCCGCGTGCTGGCCGACCGCATCGTGCGCTACCGCGAGGCGCACGGGCCGTTTCGTTCGCCGGACGAGATCCAGAATGTGCCGTATATCGGGGTTAAAACCTTTGAAAAGAACCGCCAGCGGATCCAGGTTCAGGATTAAGCCGGCTTGGTTACAATCGTGGGCCTGTATCCCCAAGGACCATGCCTGTGAGCTCTGTGCTGCTTGAGCGCGACGATGCCGTTGCCACCCTGACCTTCAATCGCCCGGACGCGATGAATGCGCTGACCCCGGACATGCTCAGCGTGGCCGGTGATCATGTGCGTGCGCTGGCGAGCGATGCGACGATCAAGGTCATCGTCATCACCGGTGCCGGCAAGGCCTTCTCGGCGGGTGTGGATCTCAAGGCCCTGGGCAAGGTCGAGCTGGTTAACGGTTCGGTCGGCGAGATTCTGGATGCCCCGGCGCGGCGCCTCATTGATGCGATCGAGAATGCGCCGCAGCCCGTTATCGCCAAGGTCAACGGTCATTGCTACACCGGTGCCCTGGAGCTGGCCCTGGCCTGCGACCTGCTGGTCTGTGCCGAGGAAGCCGGGTTTGGTGATACCCATGCCAAGTGGGGGCTGCGGCCGAGTTGGGGCATGAGCCAGCGACTGCCGCAACGAGTCGGCGCCCAGCGCGCCCGCGAATTGTCGTTCACCGCGCGCACCGTCAAAGGCGCAGAAGCAGTGACTATCGGCCTGGCTTGTGATGCCGTGCCACGTGATGCGCTGGACGATCATGTGGCGGCGCTGTGTCAGCGTATTGCGGGCAACAGTGCGCAGGCGCTGGCCGCCTACAAGGACCTGTATCGGCGGACTCAAGGGGCGTCGCTGGATGCCGGCCTGGCCTACGAGAACGCGCGCATCTATGCGCTGGATGACAGCGCCGAGCGCCTCGCCGGGTTCTTGTCCAAATGAGTCGTTACACCGCACCGCCGCTGCCTGAAATCGACGTCGAAGAATTCCGCAAGGTCGTGACCACGCGGCGTTCGGTGCGCCGGTTTACCGATGAGCCGATTCCCGACGACATCGTTCACGATTGCCTGGACATGGCCCTGCTGGCGCCCAACTCGTCCAACCTGCAGCCCTGGGATTTTTATCGGGTGGTGTCGCCCGACAAGAAAAAAGCCCTTGGCCCGGCGTGTTTGAACCAAAATGCAGCCAAAACCGCCGCGGAACTGATCGTGGTGTGCGGGCGCACCCGCACCTGGAAACAGCACAGTGCGGAAATGCTCGACTACTGGCCGGAAGAAACCGTGCCGCGGATTGTCGAGAAGTACTACACCGTTGGCACCCGAGTGCATTACGGCACCTTGCCGCTGGATCCGTTCGGGCGTTTGAAGAAACTCATTCGCGATGTCACCGGTATCCGCTCACCGGCGCCGCGCTGGCCCAACAGCAGTACCGATATGCAGCTGTGGGCATGCAAAACAGCTGCGCTGGCGGCGGAAAACCTGATGCTCGCGTTTCGCGCCCACGGTTACGACACCTGCCCCATGGAAGGCTATGACGATGCCCGCGTGCGCAAGATCGTGCCGTTGCCGCGTGATGCTTTCATCGTGATGATCGTGGCCGCCGGGCGGCGCGCCGACGATGGTCTTTACCATCGCCAGTTCCGCTTCGAGCGTGAACGCTTCATTCACGAGGTGTGATCATGACCTCGGTCACCCGAGCTGGACGCGCCTGGGGGCCTTGCCCTGCAATACGATCAGGTGCCCCCAACAGGCTGGCTGAAGCCGCGTGCGCAAGGCGCGGCCCGCCCAAGTGATAAAGGCCAGCCGGGGGCGCCTGTCTTAGCCGCTGCTGAGTGCGGCAAAATCCGCCAGTGCGCTGCAACGGCGGGCAAAGACCTCGAGCAGTGCGTGGCGTGCCTGGCGTAGCGTGTCATCCTCCGCATTGACCAGCACTTCGTCGAAGAACTTAGTAATTGGTCCGGACAGCTGAGCCAAAGCCTTCATTGCGCCTACATAGTCAGGCGGTGATGATAGCGCTTTATCAAAGGCTGGCTGGCTGTCGGACAAGGCTTGTTGCAAGGCGATCTCAGCCGGCTCAACCAACACGGAAGAGTTGTCTTGCGAATTCTGAGCGTCACCCAAGATATTGCGAATACGCTTATTAGCTGCGGCCAGTTGTTCAAATGCTGAACTGTTGTCGCTCTGCATGCGCTCCAAGGCTTCGCAGCGCTTGACTACATCAAGAACATCTAATGAATGTTCAGCTAATAGCACGCTATCAACCAGCCGTAATTCGTATCCCCGTGAGTTCAGCCACACGCGCAGTCGGTCGCGCAGGAACTTGAGCAGTTCCTCTCGCGCTTCAGCACCAATATTGTGCAACTCGTTGTCGTTGCTCGCTTGATCGATCAGATTGTCCAGGGCCACGTTGACATTGGAGTCCGCAAGGATGCGGATCAGGCCCAGTGCTGCGCGGCGTGCGCCGTAGGGATCTTTGGAGCTAGTGGGACGCAGTTCATCCTTTGAGAAAAGGCAGATCAGGGTGTCCAGCTTGTCAGCTATCGCGGTGATAGCCGACAGCGGACGAATTGGTACGGCGTCGTTTGGCCCTTCCGGCTGATAGTGCTCTGCGATCGCCTGGGCCACGGCGTCGGCTTCGCCGCGATGGCGTGCGTAGTG
>JASBUL010000022.1 GCA_030147945.1 Oceanococcus sp.
TCGCTGCCGATATTGCCCGGGTTGATGCGCAGACAATCGGCGCCCTGCTCGGCCGCCGCCAGCCCGACCTTGTAGTTGAAATGGATGTCGGCCACCAGCGGGATGGTCACCCGCTTGCGAATCTTGCCGAAAGCTTCGGCCGCATCCAGGGTCGGCACGGACACCCGCACGATGTCAGCGCCCGCCTTCTGGATGGCCTGAATCTGGGCCACGGTGGCTTCCACATCACGTGTTTCGGTGTTGGTCATGCTCTGCACCGAGATCGGTGCATCACCACCGACCGGGACATGGCCAACCATGATCTGACGCGACTTGCGCCGGGTGATCGTGTGATGGGACTTCACGGCGTCACCTCGTCGCTCACGCGCCCTTGCGCGTCGATATAGAAGAAGGCGCGCAGATCATTTTCAATCTGCGACTCGAACGGCACGGGCTGGCCCTGCACCCAGATGCGCACGTTGTCGGCACGCCCCAGCGCCACCTTGAACGGCGGCTGACCGCTGAACTCACGCACGGAACCGGGCTGCAGCAGTTTGTACAGCAATTTGCCGCCGGCCGGGTCGCGTACATCCAGCCAGGCTTCCCCGCCCTGCACCTCAACCCGCACTTGCGGACGCACCGGCACCGCTGCCGGAGTGGCTTGCGGCGTAGTCAGCGGGCGCTGCGGCGTGGGCGTGGCCTGCGCGGCAACAGGCGCCAGTGCCGGCGTCGCCGTTGCCAGCGGACGTGCGGTCGCCTGATCCGTCACGGCTGTGCTTTCAGCCACCACCGGGTCCTGAAGCGGGCGCGGGCTTGCACTGGGCAGCGGCGTAGCCATTGCGCGCACAGGGGTTGGCGCCGCCTGCGCCACAGCCTCGGCGTCAGCATCCGTGTCCAGCAGCCACAAAGCACTGACCGCGAACACCAGCAACATCAGCGCAATCGCGACTATCAGCGCAACCCGTCCCGGTCCCTCGCGGTAGGCAATCGAAGGACGCTGATCGATGGTCGGCACCGGCGACATGGTGCCGCTGTGGCGCTCATACGCTTCAACCAGCAAATCACCATTAAGGCCCAGAGCTTCGGCGCACTTGCGATAATAGCCGCGCGCATAAACCGGCTCGCCCATGCCCAGATAATCGTCGCGCTCGACCATGTGCAGCACGTTTTCGGTCAGCCGCGTGCGCGCACTCATGTCGTCGATGGACAAGCCACGCTGTTCACGGGTCTGACGCACCAGCTGCCCCGGGATCGGCACCTGACTCAGGTCGTCGGGAGCGTCCAGATACTCGTAGTCCTGCTCACTCATGGCTACCAGGCTTCCCCAGTATTCAGGTCAATGCGGGTTCCGATTTCCGGCGCCCGCGACACCAGTTCGTCTGCATACGCCTGCGCCGCCTTGCGATCACCCAGGGCGTACTCGGTGCGCAAACCCAGCACCAGACTTTCCAGCGAGTGCCCACCTTGCGCTTCCAGACGCTGCAGGAAAGCGCGTGCGCGCAGGTAATCCTGACGGTCGTAGCTGATCGCCGCCAGATGCCGCAGGGCACGTGCAAAGCGCGGGTTGTAGACCAACGCCCGGCGAAAATTCTCTTCCGCCCGAGTCACGTCACCGTTGCGCTGATAGCAGGCTGCTGCGTTGCTGTAAGCCACTTCCGGCGTCATGTAACGCGGCATCGACAGCGCTTTGGCAAACTGCTGCTCAGCGGCTTCAACCTCACCCTGCTCACACAGAAACTGACCGAAACTGGCGATGATGTTGCCATCGTCCGGGGCCAGCGAACGGGCCCGGTCGAAGGCCCGTCGGGCTTTGCCGGCCTCGCCGTAATGCGCATGCACCAGTGCCAGGCCCCAGTGCGTATCAGCCAGCTTGTCGTTCTGTTCCAACGCCTTGTTCAGGCGCGACGAGGCCAACTCGATATTGCCCTGACGCAGATAATCCAGCCCCAGCTGGGTGTTGATGCGCGCGGCCTGGTCCAGATCGGCTTCAAAACGCGGCGGCCCGGTCTGCACACAGGCAGCGAGCAGAGCAACGGCAAGCAATGTCGCCCAGCGCCGCATCATGACTGCACCACCACGGGAATCTCGCTCAAGCGACGGCGCTGGCGGTTCTTGACCTGCCCGACCAGCTGACCGCACGCGGCATCGATATCGTCGCCGCGCGTTTTGCGCGTGGTGGTCACAATGCGCTTGCCACGCAGAATCTCGGCAAACGCCTGCACCGCTTCGGGCTTGGAGGTTTTATAGCTCGTGCCCTGAAACGGATTGAAAGGAATCAGATTCACCTTGGCCGGCAGACCGCGCAGCAGAGCCGCCAACGCGCGCGCCTGTTGTGCGGAATCGTTGACGCCATCCAGCATCACGTACTCGTACACGATCTGAACGTGCCGGTCCTTGCCATCGGTGTAACGGCGACAGGCCGCCATCAATTCCGATAGCGGATATTTGCGGTTGATGGGGACGATCTCGTTGCGCAGATCATCGTCGGCGGCATGCAGAGACACGGCCAGCGCGGTGTCCACGGTTTCGCGCAGACGGTCGATGAACGGCACCAGCCCTGAGGTGCTGACCGTAACCCGGCGCTTGGACAGGCCATAGCCGAGATCATCCAGCAGCACGCGAATGGCCGTCACCACCTGGTCAAAATTGGCCAGCGGCTCGCCCATGCCCATGAACACCACATTGGAGATCACGCGCTGCTCGCGCGGCACGGCGTTGAGCGCCTTCTGCGCAAACCACACCTGACCGAGGATTTCCGAAGCCGACAGGTTGCGCGAGAAACCCTGGGTGGCGGTGGCACAGAACTGACAGTCCATGGCACAGCCAACCTGCGAGGAGATGCACAAGGTGCCGCGTGCCGCCTCGGGAATGAACACGGTTTCAACCGCGTTGCCCTCGTCCACCCGCAACAACCATTTGCGCGTGCCGTCCGCCGAGACCTGCTCGGTAATGAGCTCGGGCGTGCGCACCTCGGCAATATCCTGCAGCTGCTCGCGCAAGGCCTTGGCGATATCGGTCATCGCCTCGAAGCGCGGCTCGCTGCGCTGATACATCCATTGCATCAGCTGACGCGCACGAAAAGGCCGCTCCCCCAGCGCTGCGAACCATTGTTCGAGCGCCGGGCGATCCATACCCAGAAGATTGGTGGGAGCGGCCTGTGTCATCGCGTTCTCGTCGGTCTTAGCCGCGCGGGCAGAGGCCGGATTCGCCGAAGAAGTAGTCGATTTCGACTTTGGCGGTTTCCGGCGCATCACTGCCGTGCACGGCATTGGCGTCGATGGAGTCTGCGAAATCAGCACGGATCGTGCCAGGCGCAGCGTCTTTCGGGTTGGTGGCACCCATCAGATCACGGTTCTTGGCAATGGCGCCTTCACCTTCCAGCACCTGCACCATCACCGGACCGGAAATCATGAACTCGACCAGATCGTTGAAGAACGGACGCTCTTTGTGCACGGCGTAAAAACCTTCCGCGTCGGCACGGCTCAACTGAACCATGCGCGCTGCCACGATCTGCAGACCGGCCTTTTCGAAACGGCTGTAGATTTCACCGATCACGTTCTTGGCAACGGCGTCGGGTTTGATGATGGAGAGCGTGCGCTCTGTCATGAAAAGCTCCTGTAAACAAAGCCCGATGACTGCGTGCGCAGCATCGGGCGCAAAAAGGGATCGTGAATGGAGCACCGCTTTACGCACCAGCGCACAGCAGCACTCCCTTAACCGACCGAATTTTAACGGTTTACGGCGTTTCTGTCACAGCGTCGCAGGGCGTGCGTTGCTGCTGGGCGCCGCCGTGGTGAAGCTTTCGCCGCAGCCGCACAGTTCCTCGGCGTTGGGATTGTCGAAATGAAACAGCTCATTGAGCCCTTCGCGACGAAAATCCAGGGTCAGCCCCTGTAACAACGGCAGGCTGTCCGCCTCGACAAACAACTTGACGCCATGCGCTTCGACCAGGTGGTCGCCCGGCGCAGCTTCGTCGGCGTAATCCAGCACATAGGAGTAGCCCGAACAGCCCGTTTCACGCACGGCCAGACGCAAACCAAGGCCGTGGCCACGGCGTTCGATTTGCGAGCGGATACGCTCGGCAGCAGCAGGGGTCAGGGTAATCTCATTCATAGTTCGTACTCATTCAGCGGTTGGCGCCGACACGGCCTCGACCGTCGGCGCATCATCCAGGGCCTGATTCAAGGCTTCCACGGCCATCACCGCGCAATAACGCTTGACCGCAGGCAGGTCCAGTTGTTCCGCGATCAGACGCGGTTCCAGCGTGGCCATGGCGTCACGACGCCGCCCGGTGACATGGGCACACAGCCACGCGCCAGTGGCAATCAAATAGGGGCAACCCAGTGCCTGGAACAGCGCATCATCGATGCGCCCGTCCGGCGCCACCAGCAATTCAAGCTGCAGCACCGCGTGGCTGGCCGGCGTCGCGGCACGCCCACGCGAAGGTTTTTGTTCGGCCTCGAAACAACCATGACGGCGCGGCTCGCGAAACAGTTTCCAGATCTTGTCCGGATATGCACTGGGATTCATGCCGCTGGCTCCTCGCGCCACAAAGGTGACAGCGCGCGCAAACGCCGCACGCTGGCGATCACGCGCTGAGCCGCTTGATCGACCTGCTCGGCCGTGGTGGTCGGGCCAAAGCTGAACCGCAAACTGGCGTCGGCCAGGCTGTCGCTACGCCCCATTGCGCGCAGCACATAGGACGACTCGGCATGGTCCGAAGTGCACGCCGAACCACTGCTCACGGCCAGATCGATCAGATCAGCGCGCAGGGCCTCGCCATCGACACCGTGAAAACTCAGATTGAGGATATGCGGTGATTGCGCGGCTTGCGCACCATTGACCTCGACCTGCGGCAGACCAGCAACAAGCTGATCCAGCAAACGACGGCGCAACCGCCCCAGATGACGGAACATCTGCTCACGCTCCGCCTCAGCCAGCTCTGCAGCACGGACCAGCCCGACAATCTGATGCACCGGCAAGGTGCCCGAGCGCAGCCCACGCTCCTGGCCACCACCGAACACCAGCGGCTGCACCTTGACCGGAGGTTTGCGCCGCAGATACAGCGCGCCGATCCCTTTGGGGCCACCCAGCTTGTGCGCCGAAAAGCTCATCATCGCGACGTCCCAGCGGCGCGCCTCGATGGGCAGCTTGCCCAGCGCTTGGGCCGCATCCACATGCAGCAACACCTGAGCCTCACTGCACACCCGGGCCAGGGCCGGAATGTTGTGGACCACACCGGTTTCGTTATTGACCAGCATGCAGCTGGCCAGACAGGTCTCATCGGTTATGGCCGCGGTCAGCGCTTGCGTGGTGATCAGCCCTTGTTCGTCGGTCTCCAGCCAGTCCAGGCTCCAGCCCCGGCTGGCCAGTTGACGGCACGGATCCAGCACCGACTTGTGCTCGGTCTTGGCCAGCGCAATACGCTTGCCCTTGTTGCTGTAGAACGCCGCGCCACCCAGCAGCGCCATGTTGTTGGATTCGGTCGCACCGGACGTGAACACGATGTCCTCGGCCTTGGCGCCGATCAATGCGGCGAAGCGTTCACGGGCCTGCTCCACGATGTGCGCGGCCTGACGTCCGGGCGCATGATCCGAGCCGGGATTGGCAAAATGGCCCGTTTCGGTCATACACATGGCCATGGCCTCGGCGACCTCGCGACGCACCGGCGTGGTCGCGGCGTGATCAAGGTAAATCATCTCAGCCACCGAACAGTCCTGCCGCGAAAGCCGGCGCGCGCGTGCCCACGATCTCGTTCAGCGCCTTGAGAAAGACATCGACCTCATCATGCGTGTTACGCACCCCAAAGCTGACCCGGATCGCGCTGTGCGCGGTGTCTTCGTCATAGCCCATGGCCAGCAGCACATGGGTGGGCTTACCGGTGCCGGCGTGGCAGGCCGAACCGCTGGTCACCTCGATGTCACGCCGATCCAGTTCCATCAGCAGCGCCTCGGAATGAAAGCCGCGCACGCCAAACTGACAGGTGTTGCTGACCCGGGCGGCCTCGCCGGCAAAAATCTGCACATTGGGCAGGCTCGCCAGGCCGTGCTCCAGGTGCTCGCGCAAAGCCAGCGTGTGCTGCTGCCGCGCGGCCAAATCGCGCCGTGCCAGCACCGCCGCCTGCCCGAAGCCCACGATGCCGGGCAAGTTCTCGGTGCCGGCACGCAGGTGATGCTCATGCCCGCCACCGAACAGCAGCGGGCGCAATTCCACATCACGCTTGCACAGCAGCGCGCCAACCCCCTTGGGGCCGTAAATCTTGTGCGCAGACAAGCTGAGCAGATCAACCGGCGTGGCGGCGAAATCCAGGACCAGCTTGCCCGCGGCCTGAACCGCATCCGTGTGCATGCGCGCGCCATGCGCTCGGGCCACGCCGCCGAGTGCGGCGATGTCCTGGATCACCCCGGTTTCGTTGTTGGCCCACATGATCGACACCAACGTTGAATTCGACGCCCCTTCGGCCAGCACCCGCGCCAGACTGTCTTCGCTGATCCGCCCCTGACCATCCACCGGCAGGATATCCACCTGCGCGCCGGCCACGGCGCGCGCCTGGGCCGCCTCCAGCACCGCCGCATGCTCGGTGCTGGCAACCACATAGCGAGCCTGCTGTTGGCCTGCGCCCGACGCCACCGCATTGAACGCTAGGTTGTCGGCTTCCGTGCCACCTGAAGTGAACACAATCTCGCCCGGCTGGGCGCCAAGCAACGCGGCCACCTGCTCACGCGCGGTGTCGATCGCCTGTCGCGCCAGACGCCCGGCTCGGTGCACGCTGAACGGGTTGCCGTAGTGCTGACTCAACCACGGCTGCATGGCCTCCAGTACGTCCTCGGCCATGGGCGTGGTGGCGTTGTGATCGAAATAAATCATGCGCGCGGCGCCTCATCGCCCTGCTCTGCACAACCGGGCTGACCACCCCTGGCGCACTCGCACAGCGAGGCCAGGGTGGCGTCCTCCAGATAATTGCGCATGCACTCGGACAAACCCGACCAGAATTCACTGAGCAGGGTTTGGTGCACCGGCCCGGCCGCATCCTGGGTGATTTTCTGCGCTTCCACCGCAGCAACAACCTCGGCCACGCTGATCGCATCCGCAGCGCGACACAGGCGGTAGCCACCGCTAGCGCCTCGCACGCTCTCCACCAGGCCCCGGTTCTTCAGACCGCAGAAAATCTGTTCAAGATACTTCACCGACAGCCCCTGACGTCGCGCCACATCGGCCAGCGGCACCGGTTGCTGGCAGCCGTGCAAGGACAGATCAAGCAGGGCGGTCACCGCGTAGCGACCGCGCGAGGTGACATTCACTCCTCGGCCTCCTGACACGGATCGAATTCCGGCACATCGAGTTCGGGGACATCGACCTGCGGCTCGCGCCCGCCAAGCTCGCACAAGCGTTTGCAGATCTGTTTGAGCTGCTCGTCCTGGGCATGGATGTGCTCCAGCATCTTGCTGATTGCATTGGCCACAGGGTCGGGCATGTCCTTGCTCAGGCCGTAAGCGTCGAAACCCAGCTTCTTGGCGATCGCAACCGTGGCGTCCGAAGGTTCGGGCGTTTTTTCGCGCAACACCTGACGCGCCAGCACGCCAACCATGGTGGCACCATCCGGCACCTCCTTGGTGACCACCGCGTTGGAGCCGATACGCGCCCCCTCGCCCACCGTGAAAGGCCCGAGCACTTTTGCCCCGGCCCCGACCACCACATTGTTCTTCAGGGTGGGATGACGCTTGCCTTTGTTCCAGCTGGTTCCGCCCAGCGTCACGCCCTGATACAGGGTGACGTCGTCACCGATTTCGGCGGTTTCACCGATCACCACGCCAAAACCGTGATCGATGAAAAAACGCCTGCCGATGCGCGCACCGGGATGAATCTCGATACCGGTCAGCCAGCGGCTGACATGCGCCACCCAGCGCGCCAGCCAGTGCAGGCGCCGACGCCACAGCGCATGCGCGACACGATGGAACCACAGGGCATGCAGGCCCGGATAACAGGTCAGCACTTCCCAGGTCGAGCGCGCCGCGGGGTCGCGGCCGAATACCGACTGGATGTCTTCACGCATGGACGAGAACATGGGCTTACCTGCTGAACCGGCGGCTGCCGCCGCCTTTTCCTACTGAACGAGTCGGAATTTTAACGCGATCCGCGCCAGGGCATGCAAATCACGGCTCCGCCGTGGCGCTGTCCAAGGTCTTTTCGGTGGCGGCGAGCTGCCCGCGCAGGATGTTGATCTCGTTGGTATCAAGCTGTGCCCGCGCATAAATGCGCCGGATGCGGCGCAGGATGGCTTCCTGATTTTTGCCAGCAAAAAAACCGGTGCGCTTGATCACCCTGTCAATGTGACCGATCAGCCCTTCGAGCTCTTCAGAGCGTGCCGGCCGGTAGCCCTCCGGCGCAGCTTGCGGCAGGCGCGCCGCTGACTGTATCCATTCGTAAGCCAGAATCTGAACCGCCGCAGCAAGATTCAGCGAAGCAAAAGCGCTCTGCGTGGGAATCCGCACCAGGCGCTGGCACAGATCCACTTCCTCGTTGGTCAGACCAGTGCGCTCGCGCCCGAACACCAGGGCCACCTCACCGTCGCCGGCCAGCTGCCCGGCCTCGGCGCAGAAATCGCGCGGCAACATCACCTGCGGGCCGATATGGCGCTCGCGCGCCGTTGTACCCACCACCAGCGTGCAATCAGCCACGGCTTCAGCCAGCGTTGCGCAGACCCGCGCGTTGTCGAGCACGTCGACTGCGCTGACCGCGCGCGCGGTCGCTTCATCACTGGGAAAAATGCCCGGCTTGGGGTCAACCAGCACCAGCTGACTCAGTCCCATGGTCTTCATGGCCCGGGCCGCGCCGCCTATGTTGCCCGGGTGAGTCGTCCCGCACAGCACAACGCGCAACGGCGGTCGGCCGTCTGCCGGGTTGTGCGTGGTATCCTGTGCGGCTGTTTGTCCTGCCCTGTCGGCGTCCATGCACCCTCTCGTCAATATCGGAATTTCTGCCGCACGTGCGGCTGGCAACATTATGATGCGCCACCTGGATCGCGTCGATCAGTTGAAGATCGACCGCAAGGGCCGCTACGACTTCGTCTCCGACGTCGACCACCGGGCCGAGCAGGCGATCATCGAAACCATTCACCGCGCCTACCCGGATCACGCGATCCTGGGTGAGGAAAGCGGCGAACATGGCGAACACGAGGTGCAGTGGATCATCGACCCGCTCGATGGCACGACCAACTACCTGCACCAGATCCCGCACTTCTGCACCAGCATAGGCATCGTTGATCGTGGCGAGCTGGCCCACGCGATTGTTTACGATCCATTCAAGGAAGAGCTGTTCACCGCGAGCAAGGGCCGCGGCGCGCAGCTCAATCGTCGTCGCATCCGCGTCAGTGGCGCACGACGCCTGGATCAGGCGCTGATCACCACCGGCGAACCGCTCGACGAAGGCCCGCGCATGGACCGCTACCTGCCTCAGCTGGAGCGCGTCACCAAGGGCGGTGGCGGCATTCGCCGCAGCGGCTCGGCGGCGCTCGATCTGGCCTATGTTGCAGCCGGTCGCTACGACGGCTTCTGGGAACTCAACCTCAAACCCTGGGATATCGCTGCCGGCATCCTGCTGGTGCGTGAAGCCGGCGGTGCGGTGCAAGAGCTGGCCGGCGGCGATCCGTTGAAAAGCGGCGACATCGCGGCGGCCAACACGCGCCTGATTGAACCTTTGATGGCAGCGATTGCGGGCTGAGGCTGATCAGGCTCAGTTGAGCACCCGGTAACCGCGCCCGCGCAAGCAATTGCGCAACACCTGCCCTTTTTCGCTTTCGCCCTGGAGCGCGCCACCGGCGCCACCACCGACCGCGCCGGCACCCGCCGAGCGCGCGATGGCGGAACTGTCACCGCCCAGCACCGCGGTGATCGCGCCGCTGACCACGGCGCCGAAACCTGCGCTTTTGGCCGCGGCCTGACCGGTCGAGACCTGGTCGGCGTAGGCCTCGCATTCGCTGTAATCCTGCTGATACTGGGCCTGATCAACACCTTTGGTGTCCACAATCGCATTCTTGCTGGCGCATGCAGCCAGCCCGCCGATCAGCATCAGTGCGCACACACGTTCGATCATGATTGGACTCTCCGTTCGTTCGCCAACATCGCCAGGGTAACAAGCACAGCCTAGCGCGACGCCGATCCCAGCAACGGCTCCAGCACCGGCCACACCACATCCAGCATGCGCGGCTGTGCCGCCGCGGTTGGATGGATACCATCATCCTGAAACAGGCTCGGGTCGGTTGCTATGGGAGCCAGAAAGAAGGGCACCAAGGGCACGTCCGTGTGGCCAGCAACCTGGCTGAAGCTGGCCTGGAACGCCTCGCTGTAGCGCGCGCCATAGTTGGGCGGAATGCGCATCTCGAACAGCACCACACGGGCGCCGGCCTGGCTCGACAGCGCAATCATGCTGGTCAGGTTTTCGCGCATCTGCTCAAGGCTTTGCACGCGCAAGCCATCGTTGGCGCCCAGTTCGATGAGAACCACCGCCGGTTTTGCGCGGTCCAAAGCCTGTGGCAAGCGACGCAGCCCCCCTTCCGTGGTCTCACCCGATATGCTCGCATTGATGACCTGGTGCGGGAACGACTGCGCGCTCAAGCGCTGTTGCAGCAAACTGACCCAGCCCTGCGCCTTGGGGACGCCGTAAGCCGCAGACAGGGAATCACCCATCACCAGTATGTTCGGGCTCGCTTGCGCCGCGAACGAAACTAAGCAGACAAAGAAAATCAGGACTCGCGCCATCATGTCACTCGCCATCCAGGCTGAAAAAATCGAAAAAAGCGTCGGTTCCGGCAGCAGCCGCATCCAGATTCTCAACGCCACCAGCGTCTCTATCGATAGCGGTGAGACTGTCGCCATCCTCGGGCGTTCCGGCGCCGGCAAAACCACCCTGCTGTCTTTGCTTGCTGGTCTGGACCAACCCAGCGCCGGACGTATCCTACTTGACGGCCACGCGCTCAATGGCCTGGACGAGGAACAACGCGCCAAAGTGCGCGCCGGGCGCGTGGGCTTCGTGTTTCAGTCCTTTCAGCTGCTCAGCGGTTTTACCGCCTTGGAAAACGTGCGCCTGTCTGCTGAACTGGCCGGCTTGAGCGACGCCCGTGAGCGCGCGATCAGCGCCCTCAAGGATGTCGAACTGGGCCACCGCCTGGAGCATTTGCCGCGCCAGCTGTCCGGCGGCGAAAAGCAGCGAATCGCGCTGGCCCGAGCCTTTGTCGCCCGACCGGCCATCCTGTTTGCCGATGAACCCACCGGCAACCTGGACGCGGCCACCGGCGCGCACATCGTGGAACTGATGTTCGCGCTCAACGCGCAGCACGGCACCACCTTAGTGCTGGTGACGCATGACGAAGCCCTGGCCGCGCGCTGCCAGCGCCAGTTGCGCTTGCGTGACGGCCAGCTCGTCAACGCCTAGGAGACCATCATGAACTGGCGTTTACGCTGGGCGCGCCACCACCTCAGCGCCCTCATCCAAGACAGCGAACTGCGCGTACTCGGCCTGGCGCTGGTTTGCGCGGTCGCCGCCAGCAGCGCGGTGCAGCTGTTCGGCGACCGCATGGCCCGGGCGATCACCGCACAAAGCGGTGAATCGCTGGGCGCGGATCTGATCATCAGCGCGCGCAGCCCGATCGATGACACAGCGATCAGCGCACTCAACCCGCAGCTGCGCATGGCCAGAACCATTCACTTGCCCTCGGTGATCTGGTTTGGCGACAGCAATCATCTGGCCGGACTAAAAGCGGTGGATGAGCACTATCCATTGAAGGGTGAGTTGCGCACCGCCGCCGCACCGCTGCACGAAGAACGTGTTGCACGGCAGATTCCTGCGCCGGGCAGCGCCTGGGTCGACGCCCAGCTGTGGAGCGAGCTACGCCTGCAGCGCGATGCCACGATCGAGGTCGGTGCCACAACCTTGCGTGTATCGCGCCTGCTGACCTACGAGCCGGATCGCGGCTCTGGCTTTGTCGACATCGCGCCACGCCTGCTCATCAACATGCAGGATCTGCCGGCGACCAAGCTGCTGCAACCCGGCAGCCGCGCCCAGTACCGCGTACTGGTCAGCGGCGATGAAGACAGCCTGCAACAGGTCAAGGCGCTGGAATTTCCACCCGATACGCAGCTCAGCACGCCCGCCGACGCACGCCCGGAAATTCGCAGCGCAGTGAGTCGGGCTGAGAGTTTTCTGGCTTTGGCCAGCATGACCGCCAGCCTGCTGGGCGCCATCGCCGTGGGTCTGTGCGCACATCAATACGGCCAGCGTCTGCGTGCCGATGTTGCCCTGCTACGCTGCCTGGGGGCCGCGCGCCGGGATATTCTCGGCGCCTTGCTGATCAGCCTTCTGGCCATGGCCAGTGTGGCCGGTGGGCTGGGCGCTGGGATCGGCTGGGCTGTGCAATTCCTGCTGCAGGATTTGGCCCAGCTGATGCTGCTGCCAAGTCTGCCGCCGCCGCATCCGCTGGCACTGGCTCAGGCCTGGCTGATTGCCCTGATTCTGCTCGCCGGCTTTGCCCTGCCGCCACTGCTGGACGCAACCCGGGCGGCGCCGATTGCCGTGCTGCGCAATGACAACCCACAGCAGCGCGCCGGCTGGGGCTGGCAATTTGCCGCACTGGGCGGGTTGGTCGGCCTACTGGCCTTGCAGGCCCCGAGCTGGAGCATGCTCGGCGCGGTGATCGCCGGCCAGGCGCTGACCGCAGCGCTGCTGGCGGTGTTGAGCCTGGCCATCCTGGCGCTGCTGCGACCTTTGCGCCATGCCGCGCTGCGCGGCTGGCGTCTGGGCCTGGGCAATCTGTTGCGCCGCACCGGCCTGTCGATCGCCCAGAGCATGGCGCTGGGCCTGGGCCTGCTGGCGCTGCTGCTGCTCACCGTGGTGCGTCACGATCTGCTGCAGGGCTGGCAGAACAAGCTGCCGCCCGACACCCCGAACCAGTTCCTCATCAACATCCAGAGCGACCAGGTCGAACCTCTGCAGGCGTTCCTGAAAGCCCGCGGGGTAACCGCTCAGCGCATCTGGCCGATGGCCCGAGCGCGCCTGGTGGCGGTCAACGACCAGCCCGTTGATGCCGACAGTTTCAGCGATCCGGAAACCCAGCGCTGGATCAACCGGGACTTCAATCTGTCCTGGGCCGATCAGCTTGGTGATGACAACCGCATGGTCGAGGGGCAGTTCTGGGGCCCAGAAGCCCACGGACAGGCGCTGATCTCGGCCGAGCTTTACGTGCGGGAGCGTCTGGGTGTGGGCATCGGCGACACCCTCAGCCTGGACTTTGCCGGTGATGTCCGGCGTTTCACCATCCACCATCTGCGCGAGGTTGACTGGGAATCCTTCCAGCCCAATTTCTTCTTGCTCACCCCGCCCGGGGTGCTCGACGCTGTGCCTGCAACCTGGCTGACCAGCTTCTACCTGCCCCCGGAACAACGCAGCGCAATGCGCGACCTGAGCCAGACTTTCCCCGGCGTCACGGTACTCGACCTGGATGCGCTGATGGATCAGGTGCGCACGATCATGCAGCGCATTGTCGGCGCGCTGGAAATGGTCTTCGTGTTCACCGTGGCGGCGGGACTGATCGTGCTGCTGGCGGCCATGGAAGCCGGTCGCCACGAACGCCGCCGTGAGATTGCCCTGATGCGCACCCTGGGTGCCTCGCGCCGGGAAGTACGCCAGGCTCTGCTCAGCGAGTTCGCCGCGTTGGGGGCGCTCAGCGGTCTGGTCGCCGCACTGTGCGCCCAGGCAGTCGGCTGGGTGCTGGCGGCCCAGGTGTTCGAGATTCCCTATGAAATCCGCTGGCTGACTGTGGTGGGCAGTGCAGCCGCCGGGGCCGTTCTCGTTTGCGCCCTGGCTTGGCTGAGCCTGCGTCCGGTGACCAACACGCCACCGGACCGCATTCTGCGCGAATGATCAGCGGCGCGTGCGCGGCGGGTTCTTTTTTGCCCGGGCCTGGGCAGCCGCCGCCTGGGCGGCGCGCTCGGCCTTGCGCTGCAGGGTCTTGGACGGACGGTACAGAATGACCACGGCGCCGATGGTTGAGACGATCTCGGCCTTGACCGCGGCAGCCAGCTCGACCGCCATCTCGGCGCGCTCGTCACGCTCTGCGCCAGCCAGCCGCACCTTGATCAGTTCATGATGCTCAATGGCCTGATCGGTCTCGGCAATGATCGCCTCGGTCACCCCCTTGCCACCGGTTTGAATAATCGCCGACAAACTGTGGGCACGGGCTTTGAGTTCGCGTTTCTGCGCAGATGTCAGGCTCATACACACTCTCCGGTACAAGGGCCGCAATTTGCAGTCGGCTGGAAAAAAACGTATTCAGGCATTCACAGTACATCCTGGGACGGCGGCGAATTGTACGCGCGCCGGTGATCGGAAAACCAATAACGGATTCTCTAGCACCTTGTCTTTTCCCCACCACACACGACCGCTGACCCGCGCCCTCAGTCTGCTGGCCTTGAGCCTGGGTCTGAGCCTGAGCACGTCGGCAGCGGCCAGCAATGACGCGCGCCTGCAGTCAATCAAGCAACAGACCCTGGCGCTGTACACCCTGCGACTGGCCGACCAGCGCCAGTTTTCCTCCAGCGCCAGCGTACTCATCGGCCAGCGCAATCCCGGCGTGCGCCTGCAGCGCGTGCGCATTGCGGTGGATGGCCAGCTGCACATCGACTATGCCTACCATGGCAGCGAAGCCGAGCTGCTGGCCGCCGACGCCATGCACAAACTGGGGCTGGTCAATCTGGCCGGTGGCCCGCATGAAATCAGTGTCGAAATGCAGTGGGCCCAGCAAGGCAGCACCTACACCGAAGCGCGCACGCAAACCCTGCGACTGGACAGCTGGCCGCGCGGCTTCTCGGTCCAGCTCGATGCGCGCGAGCGTGGTAGCCAGCGTATCGCCATCCAGGCTCCGATCGATGGCGCCGGCATCCTGCGCAGCGCACGTTTCGAGCTGGCCCTGGGCCGCGCGCTCAAAGCAGTCACCCAGATGCAGATGCTGGCCCATGTCGACCCGGTTTTGGCCGGTACAGCCAGCGCCCAGGAACTGCTCGCCCAGAGTCTGGCTGCCTGGGGCCTGGACAGTGCCGCTCAGGCCACCTACAGCCAGCTCAGCCAGGCCCGAACCGACAACGAAACACGCAATCGGGCGCGCCTGCGCGCGGCTGAGCTGGCCTTGCAGCTGGGCCAGATCGATGAAGCGGGCGAACGCCTAAACGCGGGCGGCAACAACTGGTCGGCCGAGCAACAGGCTGCGGCCAAGCTGCTCGATGCACGCCGGCTGCTGGCTCAGAACAAGGTTGAAGCCGCGCTCAAGCAAACGACTGACGCCGGGCCGGCCCTGCTGCGCTACAACCTCGCCGTGGCGCTGATCGACAGCCGTCAGGACGAGGCTGCTGACCGCCTGCTGGAAACCCTGGCCACGGCGCCCGCACCGGCGGATGAATACCACGCGCGCATACAGGATCTGGCTCAGCTCAAACTGGGCTACCGTCATCTGCGCTACGGCCGCGCCGAGGCTGCCCAAGCCATGCTCAGCCGTATGCGTCTGGGCAGTCCGTACACCAACCGCGCCCTGCTCGGTCGGGGCTGGAGCAAGCTGCTGCCGCTGGCCCTGCAGCAAGGGCGCCTGATCGCTGTGCCGGATGACGGCTTCCGCCCCTTGTTCGTGCAAGCCATTGATGCGGCGCTGCGCCAGCCCGGTGATGCCTCGCGTACGGCGGTGCGCGACGCCATCACCGACTGGGCCCGCCTGCAGGATCAGGATCCCTTCGATGCGGCCGTTCAGGAGGCCCTGGTCGCCACGCCCTATGCGCTGCTCAAACTGGGCGAGTACGCCCGGGCGATCCAGTACAGCGAAAAAGCGATTGCCCGCCTGGAACTGATTCGTGACGACCTCAAGGCCGGCATGCGCCAGTCACGCAAGGGGCTATCCCTGAACGGCGCCGAACTGGTGCGTGAGCAGTGGCCGCCGGAACCGGCAGCCTGGGCCCGGCGCTACGCCACCGGCGCCTGGTGGCGCAGTGAGGCGGACCCGCTACCCATTCCGGACAACGCCTACCGCCCCCGCCTGCTGCTGGACGGTGACACCCTGACCATACTCAACGACATGCACATGCTGAACGAGGTCGAACAGCTCACCGATGCCATTGCCGAGCACCCGGACCTCAAGCTGCGCGCCACCCAGCTGCGCAAACGCATCGAATCCGAGCGCCAGGCGCAACAGAAAAACCTGGATCGTCAGGCTTATTACTGGATGTACCAGGAACTTGAGCGGGCAACCCGCTATTTGATCATGGCCCGCTTCAGCCTGGGGCATGCCTACGCCCACGAAAATGCTGCAGGAGAACAGCCATGATGCTGCGCACACTCGCTGCCCTGAGTCTGGCGCTGGCCAGCCTGAACACCAGCGCAGCCGACGACTTGGGCATGCGCATCAGTGGTGATGACAGCGCTAACTTCGGCCTCACCATCAGCAACTGGATTGAGGGTCAGGATGCCGGCACGCTGGCCCCCGGCCTGATTCGCGAAGACGCGGTGGCTCTGGACGAATGGCAGCTGCGCATGCAGATCCGCATGGAACGCGCGGTGTCACCACCGGGCGCGCCCATCAATCAGACGCGCTGAGGTTCAGCGCAGCTGCTGCACGATACGGCTCAGGCGATGCGCTTGAGCCCCATCTTGAGAGCCTGGGACAGGCCCAGCTCCAGCGCGCGACCGATCGGCGCCAGCGGCGCTTCAAAGTCAATCGTCCAGGTCACCTGACTGCCACGCTCGGTGGCGACGAAATCCAGACGTCCTTTGTGATTGCGCACCGGGCCACCGTTGCGGGTGATGCGGTATTCGATGAATTCGTCGGCCTGCGCAGCCGTCACGGTTTCCTCGATACCCAGCGGCGGCGGCCCCATACGGCGCACCGAACCCGCACCGTTGACGTCAGGCTGGCCATCACGAATGCGGCGCACCGGAATCAGGAACACTTTGTTCAGCTTGTTGTGATCGGCCAGCGCCGCAAACAGCTCGCCGACCGGGCGTGCCGAGTCCTGGGTGATACGGATATGGTGTTGCGACATAACAGGGTCCTCAGACTTGGGCGCCGTTGTCGTCCAGACCTTCCGGCGGCGGCGGCGGAATCAGATCATCACGCTTGAGCCCCAGGGCCAGCGAGGCGTTACCGGCCACATAGATGGACGAGTAGGTACCAACGCCGACACCAATCAACAGGGCCAGCGAGAAACCGGACAGCGCTTCGCCGCCGATCAGAAACAGGGCCACCAGCACGATCATGGTGGTCAGCGAGGTCATCAAGGTGCGTGACAGCATCTCGTTGATCGAACGGTTCATGACCTCAACCTCGTCACCACCGGTTTTGCGCCGGTAGTTCTCGCGGCAACGGTCGAACACCACAATGGTGTCGTTCAGCGAGTAACCAATCACAGCCAGAAGGGCCGCCAGCACCGACAGGTCGAAATCGATCTGCAGCAGCGAAAAGATCCCCAGCACGATGAACACGTCGTGGCCCAGTGCGGCCACGGCGCCCGCCGAAAACTTCCAGTGAAAACGGAAAACCACGTACAGGAAGATGCACGACAAGGCCCAAATCATGGCCAGGCCACCGTCCACGGTCAGCTCTTCGCCAACCTGCGGCCCCACGAACTCGACACGGCGCAAATCCACCGCCGCACCGTCGCTGCGCAGCGCCGCATAGACCTGCTCGCTGAGTTCACTGGCATCTTCCGACTCGCGCGGCGGCAGGCGGATCAGCACATCATCCGCGGCACCGAAATGCTGCACGATGGCATCGCCAAAATCATTCGCCGCCAGCACCTCACGGACGTTGCTCAGTTCCACCGCCTCCGGATAGCCCACCTCGACCAGCACGCCGCCAGTGAAGTCGATGCCGAAGTTGAGCCCGCGCGTAGCAATCAGCGCGATCGATGCGGCAACCAGCAGCAGTGAAATCACGCCGCTGATCTTGCGGATGCCCATGAAGTTGTAATTCGTGGGTTTGGAAAACATGCGCATAATCTGATTCCTCGCCCGTTAAACCGGCAGGTCTTCGCGGCGGGTCCCGCCGTAGAGTGCATTGACGAGCACGCGGGTGCCCAGAATGGCGGTGAACATGGATGACAGCACGCCGATCGACAGGGTCACGGCAAAGCCCTTGATCGGGCCGGTGCCGAACACAAACAGCACGATGGCTGCGATCAGCGTGGTGATGTTGGCATCGGCAATGGTCACGAACGCTTTTTCGTAACCCGAACGGATCGCCTGCTGCGCGCCCGAGCCGTCAATCAACTCCTCGCGGATGCGCTCGAAAATCAGCACATTGGCGTCTACCGCCATACCCACGGTGAGCACGATCCCGGCGATACCGGGCAAGGTCAGCGTGGCCTGAAGTATCGACAGCGCCGCAATGATCAGAACCAGGTTCATGAACAGGGCCAGGTTGGCGATCAAGCCGAACACGCGGTAGTACAGCACCATCAGCACAACCACCAGGGCGAAACCGATCATTACGGCCTCCATGCCCTGATCGATGTTGTCCTGCCCCAGGCTCGGGCCAATGGTGCGTTCCTCGACGATGGCGATGGGCGCGGCCAACGCACCCGAGCGCAGCAGCAAGGACAGGTCATGTGCTTCCTTGCTGGTCAGGCCGGTGGTCTGAAAACGCTTGCCGAACACGCCGCGCACCGTCGCTACGCTGATAACCTCCTCGGTTTCGATGCGCTGACGCACCTCTTCACCGGCGGCATTGCGACTGATACGGATATCGGTTTCCTTGAACAGCACCGCCATCAGGCGGCCGACGTTGCTTTCGGTGAAGCTGAACATCGATTTGGCGCCCGCGCCGTTCAGGGTGACCGAAACGGCCGGCGTACCGGACTCCTGATCAATCGTCGCCGCGGCGTCGATGATCTGGCTGCCGGTGGCAATGACATCGGACTTGAGCAAGATCGGGCGCCCGGTACCACGCTCATAGAACAGATCGGTATCGGCCGGCACCACCCCGGTGCGGTCGGCCAGCTGCGCATCCTCGCGCTCGGCCACCGCACGATATTCCAGCGTCGCCGTAGCATCGAGAATGGACTTGGCCTGCGTCGGGTCCTTGACGCCCGGCAACTGGACCAGAATGCGATCACGGCCCTGGCGCTGCACCAGCGGCTCGGCCACGCCGAGCTGATTGACACGATTGCGCAGGGTGGTCAGGTTCTGCTTGACCGAGAAATCAACCAGCCGGTTGACCTCTTCTTCCGACATCGCCGCGCGCAGGGTCAGCGCTTCATCTGACGTCGGTTCGATGCTCAGCTCGCGGAATTCGTTACGGATGGCCCGCAGGGCGGCATCGCGGGTTTCGAGGTCGGCGAAATCCAGCTCCACCGCACCCTCGGCCTGACGCCGTCCGGTATAGCGGATCGGCGGCTCGTGGTTGCGCAGGAAACTGGGCAGGTCACGGGCGTATTGCTCAGCCGCGCTGCTCAGCACATATTCCACATCCACTTCCATCAGGAAGTGCACACCGCCACGCAGATCCAGGCCCAGGGCCATGGGTTGGCCACCCAGTCCGAGCAGCCAGCCCGGGGTACGCGGAATCATGGTCATGGCCACAATGTAGTCGTGGCCCAGGGTGCGCTTGAGCGCATCCGCTGCGGGCAGCTGGCTGTCTTCGTGGTCGAGACGAATTTCCACCCGCCCCTGCTCATCGAAACGGCTGGAATAGCCCTCGATGCCGGCGCGTTTGAGCGCCGCTTCAACCCGATTCAGCTCCTGCGGCGTGGCCGCATCACCGCTGTCCGGCGACACCAGCAGGGCCGCATCCTCACCATAAATATTGGGCAAGGCGTAGAGGAAGCCGCTGGCCACAACAGCAATCAGCAGCAGCACTTTCCACAGGGGAGATTTGTTCATGTGACGTCCCGGCAGGTAACGCGGCAAACGCGTGACACTGCGATGAAGCAACGATCAGGCAGCGGGGCCCCATCGAAAAACCGACGAAGGCACCGCTCCCAGGCGCCGTTCGTCGGGTGAATGTCGGTCTATGTGGGGTGAATCAGAGCTGTTTCAAGCTGCCCTTGGGCAACACCTGGGCAAGCGCAGCTTTCTGCACTTTGACCTCGGTGCCTTCAGCGATCTCGACCGTCATATAGACCTCGCCGACGGCGGTTACACGACCGGCCAGGCCACCGCTGGTCACCACTTCATCACCTTTGCTGATGCCGGAGACCATCGATTTGTGTTCTTTGTTCCGCTTCATCTGCGGACGAATCAGCATGAAGTAGAACAGCACGATCAAAGCCACCAGCGGAAACAGCTGCGCCATCAGGCTGGGCTGTGCGGCGGAACCGGCCTGCTGGGCCATTGCGGAGGAAATCAACCAATCCATTGCTTATCCCATTGGGGTCGCGAAAAAGAGCCGGATTATGCCATGAACCGGCGGCGAAACTCAGTGTAAAACGCCGAAAAGCGTCCCTGTTCAATGGCTTCGCGCATGTCAGACATCAGGTTCAGGTAGTAATGCAGGTTGTGGATCGTGTTCAGCCGGGCACTGAGAATCTCGCCACAACGCTGCAGATGATAGAGATAGGCGCGACTGTAGTTCTGGCAGGTGTAGCAGTCGCATTGCGGATCCAGCGGACCGGTATCGTTGCGATGGCGGGCGTTGCGTATGCGGATAATGCCTTCGTTGGTGAACAGATGACCGTTGCGGGCGTTGCGCGTCGGCATCACGCAATCGAACATGTCTACCCCGCGCGCGACCGCCTCGACCATGTCCAGCGGTGTGCCCACCCCCATGAGATAACGCGGTGACTGCGCCGGCATCTTGTCTTCCAAGGCATCCAGCACGCGGATACGATCAGCCTCCGGCTCCCCCACCGACAACCCGCCGATGGCGTAACCGTCGAAGCCGATATCGGCCAACCCGGCGATGGACTGCGCGCGCAGATCCTCATGCATGCCACCCTGCACAATGCCGAACAGGGCACCGCCCTGCCCGGCGTGGGCCTGTTTGCAACGCGCCGCCCAGCGCAGGGACAACTCCAGCGACTGGCGCGCCTCATCGTGGGTGGCCGGATATGCGGTGCATTCATCGAACTGCATGATGATATCCGAGCCCAGGGCCTGCTGGATCTCGATCGAAATTTCCGGACTGAGAAACACCTTGTCGCCGTTGACCGGCGAGCGAAATTCCACGCCCTGCTCGGTCAGCTTGCGCAGTTCGGCCAGACTCCAGACCTGGAAACCGCCCGAGTCGGTCAGAATCGGGCCGTGCCAATGCATGAAATCA
>JASBUL010000024.1 GCA_030147945.1 Oceanococcus sp.
CACTTCGCCTACTCACGCCAGGAGCTGGAGCACCTCATCCGGGTGGAGAAGCACAAAACCTTCGAGTCAATCCGCGATGCGCATGGTCATGGCCACGGCTGCGACATCTGCAAACCCACGGTGGCCTCGATCCTGGCGTCAACCTGGAACGAGCATGTCCTGCAGCCGCATCTGGCCGGCCTGCAGGACACCAACGACTACTTCATGGCCAACATGCAGAAAGACGGCAGCTACTCGGTGGTGCCACGCATACCCGGCGGCGAAATCACGCCGCAAAAACTCATCGTGCTCGGACAGGTGGCGGAGAAATTCGGCCTCTACACCAAAATCACCGGCGGCCAGCGCATTGACCTGTTCGGCGCCCGGGTCGAGCAGCTGCCGCTGATCTGGCGCGAGCTGGTCGACGCCGGCTTCGAATCCGGGCATGCCTACGGCAAGGCCGTACGTACGGTGAAATCCTGCGTCGGTTCAACCTGGTGCCGCTACGGTCAGCAGGACTCGGTGGGCATGTCGATCCTGCTGGAAGAGCGTTATCGCGGCATCCGCGCGCCGCACAAGCTCAAATTTGCCGTATCCGGCTGCACCCGCGAATGCGCTGAGGCACAGTGCAAGGACATCGGCGTGATCGCCACCGAACGCGGCTGGAACCTTTATGTTGCCGGCAACGGCGGCATGAAACCACGTCATGCCGATCTGTTCGCCACCGATCTGGATGACGCCACCCTGATCCGTTACATCGACCGTTTTCTGATGCTCTACATCCGCACTGCCGATCGGCTGCAGCGCACCGCGCGCTGGCTGGAAGAGCTGGACGGCGGCCTTGAGTACACCCAGCAAGTGGTGATCGAGGATTCGCTGGGACTGGGCGCGGAACTGGAGGCCCAGATGCAATCACTGGTCGACACCTACGAATGCGAGTGGAAAAAGACCCTGGAGGACGAGCACAAGCTCAAGCGCTTCCGTCATTTCGTCAATTCGCCCGAGCCTGACAGTCACGTGGTGTTTGTGCAGGAGCGTGGGCAAATCCGTCCGGCCACCGAGGCCGAACGTCGCCAACAGGAGGCTGCGTGATGCGTTTGGCCCTGCAAGAGATTGCCATCAACGACTGGACCCCGGTTTGCGCCCTGGACGACATCCTGCCCGGCACCGGTGTTGGCGCCCTGATCGACGGCACCCAGATCGCCCTGTTCCGTCTCGACCACGATCAGGTCTTTGCCCTGGACAACTTCGACCCGCACAGCCAGGCCAATGTGCTGTCGCGCGGCATCGTCGGCGATCTTGGTGGCGAGCTGGTGGTGGCCTCACCGGTGTACAAACAGCACTACCGTCTGCGTGACGGCCAGTGCCTGGAAAACCCCGACCACAGTGTTCACGCCTACGCCGCCCGAGTGGTCGACCAGACCGTCGAAGTGGCCCTGCAGGCCAGCGTCAGCGCCGCCGCATGAACGCGCCGAACGATCAGAACATGAGCGAGAAAAAGAAACTTGTCGTGATCGGCAATGGCATGGCCGGCATGCGCACCGTAGAGGAGCTGCTGGCCCTGGACGACACGCTCTACGACATCACCGTGTTCGGCGCCGAGCCGCACGGCAACTACAACCGCATAATGCTGTCACCGGTGCTGGCCGGCGAGAAAACACTGGACGACATCATGATCAACACGCCGCAGTGGTATGCCGCCCACGGCATCACCCTGCACGCCGGCAACCCGGTGATGCGCATTGATCGCGGGTGCCGCGAAGTCGTCGCCGCCTCGGGCCTGCGTGTGCCCTACGACCGCCTGCTGCTAGCCACCGGCTCGGACCCGTTCATCATCCCGGTGCCCGGCCATGACCTGCCCGGAGTGATCAGCTTTCGCGACATTCAGGACGTCAACACCATGCTGGAAGCCGCCCGCACCCAGCAGCGCGCGGTGGTCATCGGCGGCGGCCTGCTCGGCCTGGAAGCAGCCAATGGTCTGCTCAAGCAGGGCATGGACGTCACCGTGGTGCATCTGATGGACAGCCTGATGGAACGGCAGCTGGACAAACCCGCTGCCGGCCTGTTGCAACAAGCCCTCAAGGACCGTGGCATTCGTTTCTGCATGCAGGCGCAGACCGAGGCGATACTCGGCGATGCGCGGGTCAGCGGCATTCGCTTCAAGGACGGCCAGGAACTGGCGGCCGATCTGATCGTCATGGCCGTGGGCATCCGCCCCAATATCCAGCTGGCCAAAGACAGCGGGCTGCATTGCGAACGCGGCATCGTGGTCAATGACGCCATGCAGACCTTCGACCCAACCATCTATGCCGTGGGCGAATGCGTGCAGCATCGTCAGGCCATTTACGGCTTGGTCGCCCCGCTGTGGGAGCAGGCCAAGGTCTGCGCCAATCATCTGGCTCAGATGGGCATAGGCCACTACCCCGGCTCGCAGGTGTCGACCCGTCTGAAGGTGACCGGCATTGATCTGTTCTCAGCCGGTGACTTCATCGCCGATGAGGGCGACGAGGAAATCGAGTTCCGCGACCTGCGCCGCGGCGTGTACAAGAAGCTGGTCCTGCGCCACGGCCGCATTGCCGGCGCCGTGCTCTACGGCGATGTGAGTGACGGTTCGTGGTACTACGAGCTGATGATCGATGGCGTGGATGTCACAGACCTGCGCGACGTGCTGATCTTCGGCAAAGCCTTCGTCGGCGCCGAAGCCGCGGCCTGATGCCCGGAGCCGCCACAACCACCATGTCCAATCTTCCCGCCCTGCCCCTGGCCCACAGCGGCACCCAGCGCACGACCTGCCCCTATTGCGGCGTTGGCTGCGGCGTGCAGGCCAGCGTTGATGGCGCCGGTCAGGTTCACATCGCCGGCGATCCGGCGCACCCCGCCAATCTGGGGCGTCTGTGCTCCAAGGGTTCGGCGCTGGCCGCCACCACCAGCCTGCAAGGGCGGCTGCTGCATCCGCAGATTGATGGTCGCATCGAAAGCTGGGATACGGCGCTGGGCACCACCGCGCAGCGCCTGAAGCAGGTGATCGACGAGCACGGCCCCGAAGCGGTGGCGCTGTACGTCTCCGGTCAGCTGCTCACCGAGGATTATTACGTCGCCAACAAGCTGGTCAAAGGCTATCTCGGCACCGCCAACATCGACACCAATTCGCGCCTGTGCATGTCGTCGGCCGTGGCGGGGCATGTGCGCGCCTTCGGCGCCGACACCGTGCCATGCAACTACCAGGATCTGGAGCTGGCCGACATGGTGGTTATCACCGGCTCCAATCTGGCCTGGTGCCATCCGGTGGTGTACCAGCGTCTGGTCGCGGCCAAACGCCAGCGCCCTGAAATGCATGTGGTGGTGATTGATCCGCGCGGCACCCCGACCTGCGACATTGCCGACCAGCATCTGGCGCTCAAGCCGGGCACTGATGTGGCCCTGTTCAACGGCTTGCTGACCGACCTGCATCGCCGCGGCCATGTCGATGAAGAATTCGTGGCGCGCCACACCCAGGGTGCCCGCCAGGCCCTGGACAGTGCCGAGCTGAGTGTTGATGAAGTGGCTGAGCTGTGCGGACTGGGCATCGCCGAGGTCTGCGCCTTCTACCAGCGTTTCGGACGCACCGAAAAGGTCGTGACCGTGTTCTCGCAGGGCGTCAATCAATCCAGCGCCGGCGCCGACAAGGTCAACAGCATTATCAATTGTCATCTGCTCAGCGGTCGCATCGGACGCCCCGGCATGGGTCCGTTCTCGATGACCGGCCAACCCAACGCCATGGGCGGGCGCGAGGTCGGTGGTCTGTCCAACATGCTGGCCGCACATCTGTCGCTGAGCGAACCCGGCCACCGCGCCCTGGTACAGGCGTTCTGGGGCAGCCCGCACATCGCCAGCCAGCCGGGACTCAAGGCCGTGGATCTGTTCGAAGCGGTGCACAGCGGTCAGATCAAGGCGATCTGGATCATGGCGACCAACCCGGTGGTCAGCCTGCCCAACGCCAACCGGGTGCGCGAAGCACTTGAGCGCTGCCCACTGGTGATCGTTTCGGACATCCGCGAAGACACCGACACCGCGCGCCTGGCACACATCCGCCTGCCGGCCACCGGCTGGGCTGAAAAAGACGGTACGGTGACCAATTCGGAGCGTCGCATTTCGCGCCAGCGTGGTTTTCTGCCCGCCGCCGGCGAAGCACGTCCCGACTGGTGGATCATTAGCCAGGTCGCACAACGTCTGGGTTACAGCGGCTTCGACTACACCGCGCCGGCCCAGATCTTCGATGAGCACGCGCGATTGTCAGCTCATGCCAACAGCGATGACCAGACGCCTCGTCCGTTTCACATCGGCGGTCTGGCCGGGCTCAGCGCCGAGCAATACGACGCCTTGCAACCGATACAGTGGCCGGTTCGGCAGGCCGGTGATGGCGGCACCGCGCGACTCTGCACCGAACATTTCTACACCGCCAATCGACGTGCCAATCTGGTCGCCGTGACATACCGAGCGCCGGTTCACGCCGCCGATGCCGAGTTCCCGTTTGTACTCAATACCGGGCGCATTCGCGACCAGTGGCACACCATGACGCGCACGGGCCTGGCGCCCCAACTGTCCAATCACATTGCCGAGCCATTCGTGGACATTCACCCGCACGACGCCATGCTGTGCGCGGTGCGCGAGGGTGCGCTGGCCCGCGTGCGCAGCCGCTGGGGCCGCGTGGTGGTGCGCGTACGCTTCAGTGCTGAGATGTCACGGGGGCAGATTTTCATCCCCATCCACTGGAGTCAGCAGACCGCCTCGGATGCCCGCGTGGGCAAGGTCGTCAACCCGGCGGTGTGTCCCATTTCGGGCGAGCCGGAGTTCAAGCACACCCCGGTGTCGATCGAGCCCTTCAGCGTGGATTGGCACGGTTTCGTGCTGACCCGCGATGACATCGACACCACCGCACTGGCCTGGTGGACCCGCATTCAGGGGCAATCATTCCTGCGTTACGAAATTGCCGGCCGTCATCAACCGGACGACTGGTCGCAGTGGATTCGTGAGCTGCTGCAGCTGGATCACAGCGAGGCGGTCGATCTGATCGAGTTTCGCGACAACGCCTCGGCGCTGTACCGCGCAGCGGTAATCATCGACGACACGGTGCACGCCTGCGTGTTTGTGTCACCGCAACCGGACCTGCCCTCTCGCGCCTGGCTTGCCGCCCTGTTTGATCAGGGACCGCTGGATGATCGCGACCGCATCAGCGTGCTCGCCGGACGTCCGGCCGATGCCACAGCCGATGCCGGCGCGCTGGTCTGTTCCTGCTTCGGCGTAGGCCGCAACAGCATTGCGCGCGCCATCCAGGAACAGGACCTGGACAGCCCCGAGGCCATTGGCCAGTGCCTCAAGGCCGGCACCAACTGTGGCTCCTGCGTGCCCGAACTGCGCCAGATTCTGCTCGACACCCGCAACAACCGATCACTGGCCCACAGCACCGACTAGGCCCGTCACTGGCATATTTGTTGCTTCGTCAGAGAGGCTTGCGCGGCGCGGCCACGCAGCACACAAACCGCTGATTCACGGACAACGAAGTCCACGCTCCCGAGCCCGGGGGCGTGGGCTTTTTTTATGCGCGGCGTCTATGCGCGGCGCACCGACCCTGGGAGTTCACATGAAAACGCACTTGAAACCCTTGCTGTTACCCCTGCTCTTGATGGCGGCACTGCCGCTGCCATCAAGCGCCGGGGCTGGCTGCACCGCACCAACATCGTCCACTGCCCTGGAACTGGGCGGCTGCATGGCCGGCGATTCGCTGATCCTGCGCGATGTCAAATTCGACACTGACAAGGCCACATTGAAGCCGCATTCGATCGGTCTGCTGCAGCAGGTTGCCAGCGAGCTGAAGAAAAACCCGAGCATGAAGGTGGCTATACAGGGCCACACCGACGCAGTCGGCGGGGCCGATTACAACCAGGCCCTGTCCTTGCAGCGGGCCTCGGCCGTGGTCGATTTCCTGATCGGCGCCGGGGTCAATCCGGCCCAGCTGGAAAGCCAGGGCCTGGGTGAATCGCAACCGATGGCCGACAACGCCACAGCCATCGGCCGGGCACTCAACCGACGCGTCGAACTGGCCTTGATCGGCACGCTCAAACCGCAGGCACCGGTTGCCGCCGAACCGCCCCCGCCGCAGACCGTGTACATCTCCACCTTCCATGCCAAACCGGGCAACCTGACGGTGCCGGTCGGGACCAAGGTGAACTGGGTCAACTACGACGAAATCTCGCACGACATCACCTTTGCCGACAGCGGCACCCAGCGTATCTGGACCCGCCCGTGGGAAGGCGACAGCGTCTCACGCACCTTCGACCAACCGGGCGAATACAGCTACCGCTGCAGCGTGCACAAGGACGTCAACGGCAAAATCATCGTGCAGCCGGTCAATCAGATCACCAAAACGGCGGCACCGGCCTACGCCGGCCAGACCACCTCGTCATACACCGCTGAACAGACCTCCGAGCCGTACAACCCGGGCTACAGCGCCGCTCCGATGGAACCGCACGCACATCAGCACAGTGCGGCACCCGCTGCACCCAAGACCACCCCGGTAATGGCCTCAGGCACGGCCGCTGTCAGCATCGACCGCCATGCCTTCAGCCCGGAACGGCTGGTGGTGGCCAAGGGCTCAACAGTGACCTGGACCAACAATGAGATGTCCCGGCACATCGTTGTCTTTGGCACCCGCCAGAGTGATGCGCTGCGCAAGGGCGACAGTTTCAGTCGCGTTTTCGAGCAACCGGGTGAATACCCGTACCACTGCGGCATGCACAAATACATGACCGGCACCGTTGTGGTGGAGGGCTGAGAACATCACCACGATGACGCAGGCGCACTGCTGAGGTGCGCAATCGCGCCAGCATGGTGCTGGCGTCAGGCAACAAGCAGGTCAACGGCGGCCTGTGTAGCACTGCAGGCTGGGTAAACGTCCCATCTGCACAGCAAGGCAAGTTGGCATAGCCATTGCTTTAATAAAACCAGGCACCGCTGGGGTGCTGAAGACAAACAGGCGGCAACGCTAAAGCGCTGCCACACAAGGACAACGGCGTCCTCATCTCCGGAAATCTGGTTTCGGTGATGAGGGTGCTTTTTTTTGGCCGGTTGTTCGGCCAGGTGTCCGATCAGGGAGACAAGTACACGGCGTCCAGGCTGCTTAGACGCCGCAACCGTGAGTAACTTTTGAGGACAAAACAAATGAATTATTCGAATGGGAGTAAACGCCGCTGGGCGAGTGCGATGCTGGTCGCAGGCGGACTGCTCTGGGGTAACGCGGCAACGGCCGGACTGGTCAATTCCGGCAAGGTACTGGCCACCGGCGGGGTCATCAACGTCGATGGAGCCGGTGGTGGGGGCATCGCCCCCTGGGCCACGATCTCCGGCTATGCCACTCGCGACGGGATCAACGGTGGTCTGCACTACACCTGGGTGTACCTGCCCGACTACTCGCTCAACTCCTATGGTTTCACCGCTGGTTTCTTCGATCGCCTGGAGTTGTCATACACCCGCAGCACGCTGCCAACAGGTGGCACCTTCGACACCGTTGGTCTGATTTCGGATGCCGCCGGCCTGGACACCGGCATCGAGCCCTTCAACACCACGATCAAGATGGACGTCTACGGGGCCAAGCTGCGCCTGTTCGGGGATGCGGTCTACACCTCGGACAGCTGGATTCCACAGGTCGCCATCGGTGGTCACTGGAAGGAGAACAAGAACGCCGCCCTGATGAACACCTTGCAGGCGGCCGACACCGAAGACTGGGAAGCCTATGCGGTGGCAACCAAGATCTTCTTCCCGATCAGCACCCTGGTCAGCGTGGCCGGCCGTTACACCTCGGCCAACCAGACCGGTCTGACCGGTTTCGGCGGGCCTGACGGCAACGACAAGGAACTGCGACTGGAGGTCTCCATCGCCCACCTGTTGTCCAAGAACACGGCCTTTGGCTTTGAGTACGCCCAGCACGGCGACAACCTCGGTGGCCACAGTGTGGAACTGGCCGGATTGGACCTGACCGGCGTCACCGGCCTGCTCAGCGACCTCGGCCTGGGCACCGGCGACACCCTCACCCAGCTGCCCGAAGACGACTGGTTTGACGCCTTCTTCGCCTACTTCCCGAACAAGAACATTTCGTTCGTATTCGCCTACGCCATGCTCGGCAACATCACGCTCACACCCGAGCAGCATGGCTTCTACATCTCGATGCACGCGACCTGGTAAGGCGCACAGCAACCACGCAAGGAGATTCACATGACACTCAAGACACGTCTGATCGCCATGACCCTGGCTGCCAGCTTCGGATTGGGTGCGGCGCACAGCGCCGCAGCCACCGAGAAGAAAACCAACCCCATCCTGGGCATCCCCTCCTCGGCTGTCGAAAAGTTCGGCGGCGAGGAAGGCGTGCGCAACTGGGTCGAGTCACTGTTCTATTACATCATGCTCGACAACCGCATCAATCACGTCTTTCGTGAGTACGGCAACATCGAGCGGCAAATCTACCTCAACACCCAGTTGGAACAGTTGGTGCTTGGCAAACCGGTGGAATACCAGGGTGCCAGCATGGCGGCTGCACACGCCGACCTGGCCATCAACATGGAGCAGTTCAACGCCGTGGTGGAGGCGGCTTACAACGCGTGCGAGCGCACCAATATCACCTACTACACCTGTAACTATCTCATCGCGGCGCTGGCGCCGTTTACCGACGACATCGTGACGCGTTAAGGCGCACGGTCACCCCCTTGCGTGGGGGCGGGTCACTTCCCTGGTTGCGGTCGCTGCATCACGCATGAGATGTCACCTACGTGAGTTCCCCAAAGACTTGGCGGCTTCAATTCGGCCGCCCCCACGCCTCTTTCACCACCAATCCTCACTTCATTCAGGTAGCTTGCATGACACTGTCTACACCGCCCTCCTCAAGCACCGCCCGCCCCGCGGATCGCGGGCGAGCGTTCGGGCGCCACGAACTGATCGCCTATGTCGTGGTGCTGGCATTGTGGCTGCTCACCGCAGCCAGCGCCTACGCATTCGAGCTTTACAAAACATTTCAAACTCCCGAAGCCTTTCTTGCCGAGGTGTTCGACGGCAGTGCCCCGGCACCTAAGACGCTGGCGCTGGGCCAGGCTGAGCAGAGCAAGATCGCCGCGGTGTTCGGCCGCGCCTTTCCGCAAAGCCGGGTGCGTTACTGGCAACAGGGCACGCGCACGGCCTGGATCTTCGATGACATCGGCAAGGAAGGCTACGTGCCCACCACCTGCGGTTTTGTCATCAACAACGGGCAGATCGAGCACCTGCGTGTGCTGATCTACCGTGAATCGCGCGGCGAGCAGGTCGGCGAAGCCTCGTTCCTGAACCAGATTCGCGGCGCTC
>JASBUL010000081.1 GCA_030147945.1 Oceanococcus sp.
TCGCGGATTTCCTGGACCTCATTGAGGATGGAGGCCTGCGAGCGGTTCTGAATGATGCGCCCTTCATGCTCGGTGATCGAACAGAAGGTGCAGCCGCCAAAACAGCCGCGCATGATGTTGACCGAGAAGCGGATCATCTCGTAGGCCGGAATACGCTCGCCCTTGTAGCGCGGGTGCGGCACGCGGGAGAACGGCTGCCCGAACACGTAATCCATCTCTTCGGTCGACAAGGGCTGTGCCGGCGCGTTGAGCCACAGATCACGGTGGCCATGGCGCTGCACCAGCGCGCGGGCGTTGCCGGGATTGGTTTCCAGATGCAGCACGCGGTTGGCGTGGGCGTACAGTGCTTTGTCGTTACGCACCTTTTCGAAAGCCGGCAGACGGATCACCGTGCGATCACGGTCACGCTGCGGATGCGGCATGAAGCGCAGGGGCTTCTCGGCCGATGGGTCCAGCTGTTGCTGATTGCGCCGCTCCAGTTCGCAGTCGTCCATCTCCTGGGTGTTGACGTAGGGATTGACGATGCGGTCGATGCGGCCCGGCCGATCGATACGGGTGGAATCAATTTCGAGCACGTCTGCAGGCGTGTCCTGGCGCCAGAAGGCGGTGCCGCGCACATCGGTGATGGCGTCGATCTCATCACCGCGGGCCAGACGTTGCACCACCTCAACCACGGCCCGCTCGGCGTTGCCGTAAAGCAGAATATCGGCCGGCGCATCGGCCAGGATGGAGCGACGCACCTTGTCCTGCCAGTAATCGTAGTGCGCAATGCGCCGCAGCGACGCTTCGATGCCACCCAGTATGATCGGCGTATGTGGCGCCACTGCGCGGCATTGCTGGGTGTAAATGATGCTGCAACGATCGGGGCGCGCGCCGGCCTTCCCGCCCGGTGTGTAAGCATCATCCGAGCGCGGTTTGCGATCGGCGGTGTAGCGGTTGATCATCGAATCCATGTTGCCGGCAGCCACGCCGAAACACAGATTGGGCACGCCCAGACTGAGAAAGTCCTGCGGCCGGTTCCAGTCCGGCTGGGCGATGATGCCCACACGAAAACCCTGATCCTCCAGCAGTCGACCGATGATGGCCATGCCGAATGACGGATGGTCGACATAGGCATCACCCGTGACGATCACGACGTCACAGGAATCCCAGCCCAGCGCATCCATTTCCGCCCGCGTGGTGGGCAGGAATGGTGCTTTGTCATAGCACTCCGCCCAGTACTTGGGGTAGTCGTATAGCCGCTGACGCGGCAGGTTGGACGGCAGGGACACAGCGGGCGAAGACATGGCGATCACCAGGAAACAGATCGCCATTTTAGGCCATTCAAGGCCCGCCTTCCGAATTCAGCACGCACACATCCACTGAAACGCCCCTGGATTCTTAAAATTCATGATGTAAACACAAGACTTATTTGCGTTATCAATCACTTAAGTCATTTATGTGTACGCTTGTTGACTTTTAATTTCCAGACATCCATCATGTGCACATTCGTTCACTAATGGATAGATTCTCATGAGTGGCACCACCAACAACGCGTCAGGCCGCTGGTCGCAGAACCTGCGTCAGGGCGTGAAAAGTCTGCTGAAATCCAGGATTGCCGAAACCCTGGCCTACCCCCACGGCGTCGATCGCTATCTGGAATACATCAACCCGGCCTGGTCGCTGAACGAAATTCGCGCCAGCGTGGTTTCCAAATGTTCACAAACCAGCGACACGGTCACGCTCAAGCTGCGCCCCAATAGCAACTGGCAAGGTTTCAAGCCCGGCCAGTACCTGCGTTTCAGCGTCAGCATCGACGGCAGTCTGCGCACCCGCTGCTTTTCGCCGGTGCAATCGGCCCATGCTGACGACGGCCTGATCGAGATCACCGCCAAACTGCCCGCTGACGCCTTTGTTACCCGCCACATGCGGGATCGCCTTGATATCGGCGATGTGGTCACGCTGTCGCAGGCCGAAGGCGAATTCGCCCTGCCCGACACCCGCCCTCAGCGCATCGTGTTGATCAGTGGAGGCAGCGGCATCACGCCGGTCATGTCGATGCTGCGCACCCTGTGCGATGAAGGTCACCAGGGCGCCATCACCTTCCTGCACTACAACAACCGTCACAGCGATCAGTTGTACGCCGACGAACTCGACGCTCTGAGTCACATGCACCCCAATCTGAAGGTGCTGCGCTGCTACGCCCAGGACACGCATGGCGAACTCAGCGGCCTGTTCAGCGAGGCTCAACTGGCGGCGGCGATTCCAGATTTTGATGCTGCCGAGACCTTTCTGTGCGGACCGCCCGGCCTGATGCAGGCGGTCGAAACGGTTTATGCCGCACGGGCCTGCACACACAGGTTGCACGTGGAACGTTTCACGCTGGCCGCCGCGCCGGTGACCAGCGAAAACCCGGCTGGCGATGTGCGCTTTGCCCGCAGCGAGCGACTCGCCGCCAACTCCGGCCAGACCTTGCTGGAACAGGCCGAAAGCGCTGGCCTGCGTCCTGAGCACGGCTGCCGCATGGGCGTGTGCTACGCCTGCACCTGCCGTAAAACCAGTGGCCGGGTGCGTGACCTGCGCACCGGACAGCTGAGCGAAGACGGCGAACAAGACATCCAGATCTGCGTGAGCGTGCCTGAAGGCAGCGTCACGCTGGACATCTGACCTACGATTCAAGGAGCTTTTGATGAGCGTATTCAACCGCCTGAGTGAAGAGCAGTTCGAGGACATTGGCCGCCGCTTTGATGCGATTCGCAGCGACGTGCTGGCTGATCTGGGCGAGCGTGACGAGACTTACATCCGCACGCTGGTCAAGCGTCAGCGTCAGCTGGAGATCGGTGGCCGCATCATGATGATGCTGCCGCCGACCTGGCCTCTGGCCGTCGCCGCACTGTCGGCTTCGAAGATTCTCGACAACATGGAAATCGGCCACAACGTGATGCACGGCCAGTACGATTTCATGAATGATCCCGCGCTCAACTCGCGTGATTTCGACTGGGACACCGCTGACACCGCCAAGAACTGGAAAGCCACCCACAATCACGAGCATCACACGTACACCAATGTGATCAACCGTGACCACGACATCGGCTACGGCCTGCTGCGCATGTCGGAAGAACAGCCGTGGGAGCCGCGCTTTCTGGCCAATCTGCCGCTGACCGTGGTCCTGCACACCTTCTTCCAGCATTTCGTTGCGGTGCAAAACCTCAAGCTGGAAGACGTTCTGGTCTACAAGACCAAAAGCGGCAAGCAGCTGCGTGAGGACTTCAAGCCGGTGTGGAAGAAGATGCGCAAGCAGCTGGCCAAGGACTACCTGCTGTTTCCGCTGCTGGCCGGACCGATGGCGCCGCTGGTGTTCGTTGGCAACGTGGCGGCCAACCTGGCCCGCAACGTGTGGGCCTGTGCGGTGATCTTCAACGGCCACTTCCCCGAAGAGGTCGAGCAGTTTCCGGAGTCGGTGGTCGATAGCGAAACCCGCGGCCAGTGGTATGTCCGCCAGCTGCTGGGCTCGGCCAACTTCAGCGGCGGCCGCCTGATGCACATCATGAGCGGCAACCTGAGCTTCCAGATCGAACATCATCTGTTCCCCGATCTGCCGGCGCACCGTTACGCCGAAATCTCGCCCAGGGTGCGCGCCATCTGTGAAGAGTTTGGCCTGCCCTACAACACCGGCTCGTTCTGGCGCCAGACCCTGTCGACCTGGAAGCGCATCGCGCGCCTGTCGCTGCCCAGCCGCAGCCGCAACACGCCGAGCAGCGATGACGGCGACAACACCCAGGAATTGCCTCTGGCGGCCTGATCAGCCGTCGCTTGCGGCGCACACAACGCGGATGTGGCACATTGAGGGCACATCCGCTTTTTTATGCCCCGTGTCACGACTGATCTATTTCGCCTACGGCTCCAACATGGCCGCCGCGCGCCTGGGCGCCCGCATCCGCGACATCCGCAATCTGGGGCTGGCCCACCTGCCCGGCCATCGCCTGACCTTTGAACAGCGCAGCGAACTGGACGGCTCGGGCAAATGCGACGCCAGCCCCACCGGTCAGGCCCAGGATCAGGTGATCGGCGTGCTGTGGGACATACCGGCCGAGGAAATCCATGTGCTCGACGGTTTCGAAGGCCCGGGCTACCGCCGCGCCAGTGTCTGGCTGCAGCGCGAACGCGACAGCGTATGCGGCGAGATCTATCTGGCCCGCGAACGCCACGCCGACGTGCTGCCGTGGCACTGGTACAAGCATCATGTGCTGTTTGGCGCGCGCGAAAACCGCCTGCCCGACAGCTACATCGCGGACATTGCCCAGGCCACCCACAGCGTGGACCCGGACGCCGCACGCAGCGCCCGGGAAATGGCCATCTATACCTGAATCAGCCCGCGGCTCAATTGAGCTGCGGTTTGACGAACTTGAGCGTCATGCGGTCGCTTTCGCCAATGGTCAGGTAGTAATCCGCATTCTCCTCGCCCAGACGCAAGGACGGAGGCAGGGTCCAAACCCCCTTGGGATGGTCCGCGGTATCCGCCGGATTGGCATTGATCTCCGACCCATCGACCAGCTCGAAACCAACCTCGCGGGCCACATCGATGACCAGATCCGTGCGCATGTAACCACTGGCGTCCTGATCTGAAAAAGGCCGCTCGGGCGGCAGTCGATGATCGACCACACCAAGAATACCGCCCGGCTTGAGCGCCACATACATGGCCCTGAACGCGGCGCTCAGCTTGTCTTCCCCGCCGCCACGCATGTACCAGTTGTGCACATTACGGAAGGTCAGCACCGCATCGGCGCTGCCGGGCGGCGCAATCTCCAGCTTGTGCGGCGGATCAAACACGCTCAGCCGGACCTGCGAGTAAGTCTGCGGATCGGCGGCCAGCTTGGCCTCGTAGCGCTGCCGCGAACGGCGAAAATATTCGATCTCGGTTTCAGGATCGAAATGCGCCGCATACAGCACCCCGTGGGGTTTTAAATACGGCGCCAGAATCTCGCTGTACCAGCCTCCACCCGGCCACAACTCAACCACCGTCATGTCCGGCGTGATGCCGAAAAACTCCAGGGTCTGGTACGGATGACGGGCATCATCGCGGGCGCGAAACGAGGCCGTGCGGTGCTCGCCATCAATGGCTGCGCGCAAGGCGGCATTCTGCGATGCCTGGGCACTGGCCAAAGGCATCAAGGCGCTCATGACGAGCAATAAAGCAGCGGGTTTCATGGAGCGACTCCGTGACTGTGGGCAGTTGTCAGTTGTTGCTGGCCGCCGCCATGCGGTGGCGCACATCCAGGCGCAACCCGCGATACAGGCTTACGCACATGACCAGCAGCAACACTGTAAACGGAAGACCGGTGGAAATGGCACCCGCTTGCAAGGCATCCAGCGCCTGTTTGCCACCACCATAGAGCAAGGCGCCGGCAATCATGCCCTCCATAACCGCCCAGAACACGCGCTGGGCCACCGGCGCGTCCACCTTGCCGCCAGCGGTGATGCTGTCGATCACCAGCGAACCAGAGTCTGAGGAGGTCACGAAAAACACCAGCACCAGAATGATCGCCATGAACGAGGTGAGGCCCGCCCAGGGCAGATTCTCCAGCATCTGGAACAAGGCCAGTGAAACCTTGCCAATGCCACCAGCCAGCTCACCGACACCGCCCTGAACCTGCTCCAGCGCAGCGCCACCAAACGCCGACATCCAGATCACGGTGACTGCGGTGGGCACCAGCAGCACGGCGATCATGAACTCACGGATGGTGCGCCCGCGCGAAATCCGCGCAATGAACATGCCCACAAAAGGCGACCACGAGACCCACCAGGCCCAGTAGAACACGGTCCAGCCGTGCAGAAAGGTGTCGTCTTCACGCCCGGCCCAGCCACTCAAGGGCACCAGGTTGGAAAGATAGCTCGTCGCGGTGCTGGCTGCCTGAGCAAAGATACCCAGCCCTGCGCCGGCCGCAATCACGAAGACCAGCAGCAGCAAGGCCAGCGCCATGTTGATGTTGCTGAGCAGCTTGACCCCGCCATCGATACCGCGCAGCACCGACAGCAGCGCCACCGTGGTCACGCCGAAAATGATCGCGATCTGGGTATTCAGCCCGGATGACACATCGAACAGAAAGCCCAGTCCGCTGGCCGCTTGTTGCGCGCCCAGTCCCAGCGAGGTGGCCAGACCGAATATCGTGGCCAGCACCGCCAGGGTGTCGACCACATGTCCGGGCCAGCCCCAGCAGCGCTCGCCGAGCAACGGATAGAACGCCGAACGCATGGTCAGGGGCATATCGTGGTTGAACGCGAAGTAGGCCAGCGCCAGCGCCACCACGCCGTAGATCGCCCAGGGATGGAAGCCCCAGTGATACATGGTCGCCCCCATGGCCAGCCGCATGGCCTCGGGCGTGCCGGCCTCGACATTCAGCGGCGTGCCGTACCAACCGGTGAAATAGGCCACCGGCTCGGCCACACTCCAGAACATCAAACCGATCCCCATGCCCGCGGCAAACAGCATCGCCAGCCAGGAGGCGCGGGAAAATTCGGGCTGTGCATCATCACCACCCAGGCGTATGCGGCCCATCGGCAGCACGATCATGGCCAGGCAAAACAGTACAAAGACATTGCCGCCCAACATGAACAGCCAGTCGAAATGGTTGATGGCAAAGGCTTTGGCGCCGTTGAGCGTGCTCAAGGCCTGATCCGGGAACATCAGGGTTCCGATCACGAACACCACGACCAGCAACGAGCTGATAAAGAACACCGGGTTGTGCAGATCCAACCCAAAGACCTGAACGTTGTCTTGCCCGGCTTCAAAGTCGGTATCGAATGCAGATTGCAGTTCTTCTGACACGGCAGCCTCCTTATAGATAGAAATCGATCGAGAGGTACAACGCGTCAAAATCGCCCTCACCCACCTGACCATTGCGATCAACAAAACCGTCCTGGGTCAGATACTCCAGGTAAATCCAGCCCGGCCCGTAGTCGTAGCTCAGGCCTGGCGCATGCGCACTCACGCTATCAACTGTCGAGCCCGCGGTGTCTGGCTCAGCCAGACTGCTGTCCAGATAGAAAAACCATGGACCATGGCGATAGCCCAGCTCTGCTGCGATGCGCGTATTTTCAATGCGTGCGCCGGCCAGATGCCTGTCCGGCATCTCACGCTCCATCAGCACGTATTCAAGCTTGCTGTAGAACTTGCCGAATTCACCGTGGTACCACAGCGCCAGGGCCTGATGACGGCCATCCACGTCACCCTCGCCGGTCGTCAGATCCTGCAAACGCCCGGCCTGGGCCGACACCGCAATGCGCTGACCAGGTGCAACCAGATATTCAACGTTGCCGACCGCGGTGTGCACCTTGCGGTAGGTGGTGGAACTGCCCCAGTGGCCGTTGTCATCCACGCTGTCGGTGCTGGTCGTGCCCCAGTCATCAGCATGGTAATAAGCCAGGTCATACTTGAGCGTGCCGACCTCATCGGTCCACTTGATGCCGACATCCATTTGATCGCCATAGCCGGCCTGGAGGATGTCACCGGGCCAGAAATTGACCGTTTTCCAGGCAAAAGGCACCTGTGATTTGCCAACCCGCAGGACGCCAGCCTGACCGAAACGCCAACCGATCCAGGCCTTGTGCAAGGCGAAGGTGTCGCCGCTTGAGTTGTTGGCCGTGTCCGTGAAAGAGCCGGGCCCGATGCGCAGTTCGGCCGAATACAGCCAGCGCCCTTGTCCGTCCTCGGCCTGGCCGTCGGTGTACAGGATCAGGGCCTCGTTCTCGATGTCACCGCGGGTTTCTTCGTGCGCCGAAGCCGGGTTGTCGAACTGATATTCGTAGTTCATCCAGACACCGGCAGACAGAGCGCCAGCGGCCTGCGCCTGGGCGCTGTAAACGATGATGCCCACACCCAGGGTGGAGATCAAGGTCGCAGTTTTCATGGTTGTCCCCTTGGTTTCTACCCTTATCTACCCTACGCATGCGCCGCGCCCATTGCCAATCGGCAAATGGTGGCTTCGTCAGCGCGCCGCGCACTTGCTATGCTGATGAAGAACTCACGGGAAGCAATTGATGAACATCGAAATTTCCGGCGTCTTCGGCCTGCTGATCCTGATCGCGGACATCTGGGCCATTCTCAATATCGTGCAATCGCGCGTCTCCACCGTGAACAAGCTCGTATGGATCGTGGTGATCCTGCTGCTGCCGGTGCTGGGGCTGATCATCTGGTGGTTCGCCGGCCCACGCGACAGTTCCGGCTGAGTCCACATGTCTGACACCTCCGGCCGCGACGCCCTGCCGCGCGCGGCCCTGTATTTCCTCGCCCTGCTGGCCACGGCTTATACCCTGCATCTGGCCCGCGAAATGCTCCTGCCACTGACCCTGGCGGTGATCTTTGCCCTGCTGCTGACCCCGCTGGTCACACGCATGCAGGCCTGGCACATACCGCGACCGGTCAGCTCGCTGCTGCTGATTGCAAGCATGCTGGGTGTGGCCGGTGTCGGCGTGGCCGCCTTGTCGTCCTCGGCTATGGAATGGCTGCAACGTGTGCCCGAAGCCAGCGAAATCCTGATGCGCGAACTGGCCAGCATGGAGCGTGAGGTCAGCCGCATGGATGATGCCGGCAAGTCCATTGACGCCCTGACCCGTGAAATCGGTGTCGATGACGGCAGCCATGGCGAGCAGAAAGTGATCATTGCCGAGCCTGGCTGGCGCGCCGAGCTGTGGGTTGGGATGCGCAATTTCGCTGTATTCGGCGGACTCAGCATCATTCTGCTGTTCTTTTTGCTCAGCGCTGGCGACCAGTTGGTCAGGCGTTGCGCAGACACCTTCAAGGATGAAAAAGACCGCTTGCGCGCCCTGCGCGTGGCGCGTGACGCACAGCTGCAGATGTCGCGTTATCTGGTCACCATCGCGGCGGTCAACACGCTGCTCGGGCTGATCGTGACCCTGGCCCTGTGGCTGCTCGATTTTCCCGACCCGGCCCTGTGGGGCACGATGGCGGCGGCCCTGCGCTTTGTCCCCTATCTTGGGGTGTCGCTGACCGTGGCCATGCTTGCCGTGGTTGGCATGGTCAGCTATGACACGGTGTGGATGATGCTTGCCGCCCCGCTGGGCTATCTGCTGTTCACCTCGTTCGTCGGGCAGATCATCGACCCGCTGGTGCATGGCTACCGCCTGCGCCTGGACCCCATCGTGGTGTTCGTGTGGATTTTCTTCTGGGGCTGGATCTGGGGCGCGCCGGGGGTGCTGCTCGCGGTGCCGTTGCTGACTCTGCTGCAGGTGGTTTGTCGTCACTCCACGCGCCTGGCACCACTGGCGCACATATTGGGAGACCGTTGATGTCCGAATTTGACTGCGCGCGCTATCGCGCCAGCCTGTGGCCGCAACCGCCACGCACGCACAGCGCCGAGGACAAACCACGTCGCATGGGCATCGAGATCGAATTCTCCGGGCTCGGCATGGAACGCATCGCCGACATCATCCGCAAGGTGCTCGGCGGACGCATCGATCAGCAATCCAAGTACGAATATTTTCTGCGCGATGCCGAGATGGGCGATTTTCGCGGCGACTTCGGCATCGAGCTGGATTCGGAGTACATGAAGAAACTGGGTCGCGAGCACGACCCTGAGGCCGAAGTCGACGACCTGGAAAATCTCGCCGAAAGCGTGATTTCGCTGATCGCCGAACAGGTCGTGCCGTTCGAGGTGGTCAGCCCGCCGATACCCCTGCCCGAAGTCTGGCGCATCGACAGCGTGATCCAGGAACTGCGTGAAGCCGGGGCGCGCGGCACCCGCCAGGCGCCGCTTTACGCCTTCGGACTGCACATGAACCCGGAACTGCCGGATCTGCACCACAGCACCGTGCTGGCTTACCTGCGCGCCTTTCTGGCCCTGTTCGAATGGCTGGTCAAACGCAGTGAAGTGGACCTCAGTCGGCGCATCACGCCGTACATTGATCCTTTCCCCAAAGCCTATATGCGGTTGCTGCTGGATGCGGACTATGCGCCCGACATGGATCAGCTGATCGATGACTACCTGACGCACAACCCGACCCGCAATCGCGCCCTGGACATGCTGCCGCTGTTCCGCCACATCGACGAGCAGCGGGTTATCAATGTGGTTGATGATGACCGCATCAAGGCCCGCCCGACCTTTCATTACCGCCTGCCCAACTGCCAGATCGATGAACCCGACTGGGGTCTGATCCGGGCCTGGCGCGACTGGCTTCAGGTCGAGGCGCTGGCCGCCGACGCAACGCGTCTGGATGCCGTGATGCAGGCCTGGCACAAGCACAGCAGCGGCATCACCGGAGGGCTGTTCGAGGATTGGTCCAAGGACTGCGCCAGCTTTTTGCTGCCTGAACTGCTTTGAGCGCACGCCCCCTGATCGGGGTGACGGGCCCCGACACACGCTTTCCGATTGCCTGGTGGTTCATCCGCTGGGCGCTGCACCGGGTTGGCGCCGAGGCCCTGCGCCTGACCCCTTCACGGGCGCAGCCGCCGCGCCCGCTGGATGGCATGATCATCAGTGGTGGCGACGACATCGACCCCGGCCTGTATCTGCCCGACGCACCCGACACCGCGCCTATGGATGCGGCCCGCGATGCATTCGAAATCGACACCCTCAAACGCGTCCTCGATCGCGACATTCCGATCCTCGGCATCTGCCGTGGCGCCCAACTGATCAACGTGGTGCTGGGCGGCTCACTGCACACCGACCTGCGCCGCATCCGCATCAAGACATCCAATCGGCGCACCCCGTTTCCGCGCAAGACCCTGACGCTCGATCCGGACAGTCGCCTCAGCCACATACTCGGCTGCCAACGCACCCGCATTAACAGCCTGCATCATCAGGCAATTTCCGCGCTGGGCGAGGATCTGCGTGTGGTCGGGCGTGATCTCGACGACATCGTTCAGGCGGTGGAACATCCGGGACGGCGTTTTCTCATCGGCGTGCAATGGCACCCCGAATACCTGCCCCTGCGGCGCGAACAACGCGCGCTGTTCCAGGCCTTGCGCGACGCCGCGGCATGAGCGCCTATCTGCTGCTGTTTGCCACCGCGTTCGGCGCGGCCACCCTGCTGCCGTTCTATTCCGAGGTGCTGTTGGTGGCGCAGCTCAACCGTGGCCTCGACCCCATGCTGCTGTGGCTGTTCGCCACAGCCGGCAACACCCTGGGCGCAGTGGTCAACTGGGTTATCGGCTGGCACCTGACCCACTATGTGGACCGGCGCTGGTTTCCGGTACGCCAGCAAGCCCTGGATCGCGCGCAACGCTGGTTTCAGCGCTACGGCACCTGGACCTTGCTGTTCTCCTGGGCGCCGGTTGGCGGCGACGCCCTGACGGTGGTCGCCGGCATCATGAAAGTGCGCCTGTGGCTGTTCCTGCCCCTGGTCACCCTGGGCAAGGGCGCGCGCTATGCTGCGGTTATCCTGGCCGCTCAGGCCATCGGCAACTGATCCGCTCAGACCTCGGCCGCAGCATGGGTATGAACCGTGTTGGTGCGCCCGAGCTTGCGGTAAAGACGCTCGCCTAGCACCAGCAGGCACGGGGTCAGTACCAGCGTCAGCACGGTAGCGAAGATCAGACCGCCAACAATCGAAGAAGCCAGCTGCTGCCAGTACTGCGTTGAGGGCGCACCGAAGGTGATCTCGCGCGCGAACAGATTGATGTTCATCTTCAGAACCATCGGCAGCAGACCCAGCACCGTGGTTACTGTGGTGAGCAACACCGGACGCAAACGTTCCGCGCCGGTGGTCAGCACCGCATCATCAACCGACATGCCGGCGGCACGGTGCTGGTTGTAGGTGTCGATCAGCACGATGTTGTTGTTGACCACGATGCCGGCCAGCGAAATCAGCCCGATGCCGGACATCACCACGCCAAAGGTCTGGCCGGTTGCCATCAGACCGATCAGCACGCCGATGGTCGAAAACATCACCGCCGTGAGTATCAGCCACGACTGATAGAAGCTGTTGAACTGGGTCAGCAGAATCACCGCGATCAACGCCAGTGCGACCATGAAGGCCTTGGACAGGAACGCCTCGGCCTCACGGATTTCCTCATCCTCGCCCTTGAATGCGACGCGCAATGAGGGGTGCAGATGGGCATCCTCGTAGTGCGCATCAACCCAGCTGCCCAGCTTGGCCAGCTGATTGGCCACGACCAGCCCGTCGGCCACATAGGATTCCACCGCGATGGCCCGATGCCCGTCGATACGGTTGATGTTGGCCACCTTGAAGGCGGCTTCGCGCTGCATGAAGTTGGTGACCGGCACCAGACCGTGCTGGGTCGTCACATGCAGTCGGTCCAGGGTGTCCAGATCCCGCATAGGCTCGGGAAAACGCACCCGGATATCCATTTCCTCAAGTGCATCGGGGGCACGGTATTCACCGACCTTGATGCCTTGGGTGACCAGCTGCAGCACCTGCCCCACGGTGGCGATATCGGTGCCGAAACGTGCCGCTTCAGTGCGATCGATATCGATGCGCCACTCCAGATTGGGGTGCGGCAAGGTGTCGCTGACGTCCACAAAACCACCGACCTCGCGCATGCCCTTGCGCAGCCAGGTCACCGCCTTGCTCAGTTCTTCCAGCGATGGTCCGTACAGCTCGATGCGCACCGGCTTGCCATCGGACGGCCCGGCCTCGGGGGTGATCACTTCCACGCCCAGCCCGGCCGGCTCGCCGACGCGCTGGCGAATCGCCTTGATCAGTTCGCTTGATGCAGGGCGCTGGTCCCAGGCCTCGAAACCCAGCTGAATAATGCCCACGGTGTCCTCGGTGTTGTCACCGCGGGTGAACTTCAGGCCGGAGCGCGCATAGATCGACTCCACACCTTCGATGTCCTGCACGCTGCGCTCGACCTCGCTGACCAACCGATCGATCTCGTCCAGCGACAAGGGGCCACGGGCATGAACCTTGACCAGCGCATTGTCCATGTCGACATCGGGGAAAAACTCCACCCCCTTGCCGAGTTTGCCGTAGAGCATGAATGTGGCGATGAGGGCGACAAACGCGCCCATCAGCACCTTGCCGGAGTGCGGCAGCAGACTTTGAACCAGCGCCACGTAGCGCCCGGTCCAGCCGCTCAGTGGTTGACCCGGCTGCCAACCGACCTGACGCCCGGCCTGTGAGGCGCCACCGATCACCGCACCCAGATTGGGGATGAACAGCAGTGCCATGAACAACGAGGAGCCCAGCACGCAGATCAGGGTCAGCGGCAGATAGCTCATGAATTCGCCGATCACCCCGGGCCACACCAGCAGCGGCACAAAGGCCGCAAGCGTGGTGGCCGTGGAGGCAATCACCGGCCAGGCCATGCGCTGCGCGGCGTGCAGATAAGCCTGGGTGCGCGGCTGCCCTTCGGCCAGGTACCGATCGGCCAGTTCGACCACGATGATGGTGCTGTCGACCAGCAAACCCAGAGCCAGAATCAGCCCGAACAGCACCACCATGTTGATGGTCACGCCCATGCTGCCGATGATCAGAATGCCGAGCAGGAACGAGCCTGGAATTGAAATACCGACCAGTGTTCCTGCGCGCAGGCCCAAAAACGCCACCACCACGATCATCACCAGCAGAACGCCGGACAGCACGTTGTTCTGCAGGTCATCCAGATTGCGCTGGGTTTCGGTTGATTTATCCTGTGAATAGTTGACCTCGACCGCTTTGGGCCAAGCCTTGCGCGTTTGTTCGACCAGCTCACGCACCTTGGCGCTGGTTTCGATGATGTTGGTGCCAACCCGCTTGGACACCTCCAGTGCGATGGTGCGTTTGCCATTAAGCCGGGCGTGGCTTTCGCGGTCCATCCAGGTCCGGCGCACCGTGGCCACATCACTCAGCCGCACCACTTCGCCATCGGCCTCGCGGATGACCAAGCTGAGCAGTTTGTCGACATCGTCAATGATGCCGGGCACCTTGAGCGTGAAGCGGCCGCTGCCGCTGGTCAGTGCGCCGGCGGCGACCAACTGGTTGTTGCGATCGACCGCGCCAATGACGTTTTCCACCACCAGCTGGTAGGTGTCCAGACGCACCGGATCGATAATGATTTCAACCATCTCCTCGCGGTCGCCGACCACCTCGGCCTCGAGCACTTCGGCCAGCGCTTCCAGCCGGTCCTTGAGGTCGTTGGCGATGGTCACCAGAGTGCGTTCATCCACATCGCCATAGAGATTGACCACCATCATTGGCAGCAAGGCGATATTGACCTCCTGGATGGTCGGCTCCTCGGTTTCGCTGGGCAGCTCGGGGCGAGCCAGATCGACCTTGACGCGGACATCATCCATCGCCTCATCCACATCGGTGCCGGCCTCAAACTCAAGCTTGATGGTGCCGTAGCCCTCGGCTGCGGTGGAACGCATCTCCTTGAGGCCCTCGAGCGAACGCAGTTCCTGCTCCATCGGTTTGATCAGCAGACGCACCGAATCCTCGGGGGTGATGCCCTGGTGCACCATCGACACATAAATGGTCGGGAAGCTGACATCCGGCTCAGCCTCCTTGGGGATGCTGAGGTAGCTGACGGTGCCCGCAATCAGGATGGTCAATAGACCGACGAACAGGGTGCGCGGACGACTGAAAGCCGCGGCCAGTATCTGATCCATGTCAGCGCCTCAGGATGCGTCGGAGACGACCACCGCCTCGACATCTTCACCGGCGCTGACAAAGCCCTGGCCGACCGTGATGATGCGCAGCTGCTCAGGCAAGCCACCGAGCCAGATCTCGTCCTTGCCGGCCTGCTCGATGGTGGCACGGTGAAAGCGCACTTTGCCCTGCTCATCAACACTCTTGATGCCGAAATGCTCCTCGTTGTCCAGCGCCAGCGAGGCCGGTTCAACCACATGCACCTGCACCCGCTCCAGCGGCAGCATCAGCACCGCAGAACCACCGGCAATGACCGGTTTTTCGTGCGCGGCGACCAGCAGCTCGACAGGAAACATGCGCGTGTTGGCATCGGCCTCACGCGCGACGTGGCGCAGCACACCGCTGGCTTCACTGCCATCGGGCAGCTGGGCACGGGCGTTTTGTCCGGCCTTGAGAAACACCACCACATCCTCTGACACCTGGGCCTGGACCAGGAAAGGTTCGATCTGGATGAAACGACCGATCGGGTCACCCACGCTGAGATAGTCGCCCTGCTCGACCTGACGACTGTCGAGCATGCCGTCAAATGGCGCCCGTATGCGTGTATTGCGCAAGGCTTCCTGGGCTTGCAGCAGTTCCGCTTCGGCCAGCGAGAGATTGGATTTGGCCGAGGCCACTTCAACCGGGCTTTGCAGGTTCTGGCGCGCCAGACGCTGCGCGGCCTGATACTGCAGTTTGCGCTCCTCAACCTGAGCCTGGGCGCGCTGCACCCGGGCGGCACGATCGCCGGTTTCCAGTTCAAACAGCACTTCGCCCTGCCGCACCGGCTGGCCACGCTCCACCGCAATCGTCGTCACCCGCCCGGCCGTCTCAGCGCGCAGCGCAACCGCCCGCAATGGTGCAGTACGAGCACTGACCCGCGCCTCACGGATGCGCTCCGCCGCCTGTGACTCGACCACGCGCACACGCAGCTTGGGGGCCTCCGTCTGGGTGGAGGTCTGCTCAGCATGCGCGTCATCACTGCCAAATGCGCCGGATAAGAGCCAGATGCAGACCAGCAGCAGAATGCCGCCCGCTATCCATCCTGGATGTCTGGATGTCATTGATCGTCCTGTTGATGAGGGTGTGCCGGATCGCGCAATTTGGCGATCAGGGCTTCGGTGGCTTCAACCGCCGACTGGTGAAACTGCTGCATGCTTTCCAAACGCTGACGCACGCCGGGCATGTGTTGCAGGGGCAGCGCGCTGATCGCACGCTCGGCATTGCGTTGCTTGGCCCGCATACGGTCCGCATAGCCGTGCAACAAGGCGCCATAGGGATTCTCGGCCAGGCGGTAATAATCCTGTCGATCACCCGGCCGACTGACCCGCTCGAGTATCCCGAAGTCACGCAGCAGTCGGGCATTGGTGCTGATACTGCCGCGTGATACCTGCAAACGTTCGGCCAGCTCGGTGAAACTGCAAGGCCCGCCTTCGATCACAAACAGGCCCCACATGCGCCCGGCGATACGCGGCAGACCATCAGCCTCGGCGGTCAGGCCCATGCCTTCGATGAATTCTTCGGCGGCAGCTTCGGCGGCGGCACGCGCGGCTGCAGGCACATTGGATTGGGGTGTGTTCATGTGGCGCGCATCGTGCATGTTTCATATCGTTCAGTCAATACTGAACATACTGATCAAAAGCGCGATGCGGCAGCATCAAGGCCTGTTGGGTACCATGCGCGCACCGCCCATCCACCACACCGCTGGAGCGCCCGATGCACATCACCCTGACCCGCTTCGCCCGCCGCCGCCTGTTTCCCAAGGATGGACGGCGCAATGCCATCACCGGCTGCGATGCGGCCAGCTTCGAGCATCACATCAATACCCACACCCCGCTGGATGTGCTGGATGGTTACGCACCGTTCTGCAAGTTGCATGTGCACCGCAACTGGACCACCACACGAGTGGCCGCGGTACCCATTACCGCCGACAACCAGCACCTGTTGCGCTCGGCTTACGAGGCGCGCAATGACGATGAGCTGGCCGTGCTCAACCGCTGGTTCGAAGGTGTCGAGCCGCCGCGCGCCGAATACCTGCTGGTGATCGTTTACGACCGGGCCCAGCTGCACAAGGAAGGCGACCCGATCGACGCCGACTGGGGCGTGGTCGGCTGCCTGGCCACGGCGGAACCCAAAGAAACCCCGCTGGCGCCGATCACCATGATGCGCAACGCGCTTGGGGTGGACGAAGGGGGTTCCGGCGTTGAGCTCGACCGCGCCGCGTATCAGCGCAGCGTGGCGTTCTGGTCCACTCATGCCAACTGGCGCGAAGCACGCAAGGCGCGCTGAACCTGACATGCTGGCGGTGGTCGCATAAGCCGTGCCCCACCTGCTCCGGAGCTATTGAGATGTCTCACCTGTCCCGTTACAAACATATGGCCGTGCTCGGCAGTCTCGCCCTACTGAGCTTGAGCAGCGCGTGCCGCAGCGAACCCAGCGTGGCCACCGAGCCCGCTCCGTTTCGCGCGCAAACATTGCTTGAAGACCTGGATCAGCCGTGGGCCCTGGCATTTCTGCCCGATCAGGCCTGGCTGATCACGCAAAAAGCTGGCGAGCTTTTGTATGTCAAAGGCAAACAACGCATCCGCGTTGCCCAGCTGCCGGATGTGGCCGTGACCGGCCAGGGTGGCTTGATGGATGTGGCACTGCATCCGGCCTTCGCTTTGGATGGCGACAGCAACTGGGTGTACCTGACCTTCAATCAGGCGGGCGACGATGTCTACGGCACCGCCTTGGGCCGTGGCCGCCTGGTCGTGGAGGGTAACAGCGCGCGCCTGGACGATTGGCAAACCCTGTTCAGCCTGCCGCAGAAAACCGACTCCGGCCGTCACTTCGGTTCGCGCATCGCCTTTGATGATGACGGTCATGTGTATTTCAGTATCGGAGACCGGGGTGAGCGCCAACGCGCTCAGGACAGCGCGGATGCGGCGGGTAGCGTGATCCGCCTGACCCTCGACGGCGGCATTCCCGAAGACAATCCGTTGCGCAACCAGAACAAGGCCCACCCGGCGATCTACAGCTACGGCCATCGCAACATTCAAGGCATGGCCACGCATCCGGACAGCGGCGAAATCTGGACCCATGAGCACGGCCCACAAGGCGGTGACGAGCTCAACCGGATTGTGGCAGGACGCAATTACGGCTGGCCGCTGATCACCTACGGCAAGGAATACGGCACCGGTTTCTCGATTGGCGAAGGCAGCGAAAAACCCGGCATCGAGCCGCCGCGGCATTACTGGGTGCCGTCGATCGCGCCCTCCGGCATGGCGTTTTACCGTGGCAGCGCTTTTGCCGACTGGCAGGGCGACATCCTGGTCGGCGCGCTCAAGCACCGTCGTCTGGTCCGGCTGGATGTCGAAGATGGACGCATCGTCGGTGAGCACCGTTACGTGGCGGGCGAAGATGCTCGTATTCGTGATGTACGGGTCGGCCCCGACGGGCTGATCTATGTGCTGACCGATGCCAGCAAGGGCAAGCTGATCCGGCTGGCGCCGCCCGCCTAGCTGTCAGCCGCCGGCTCGCGCGCCCAGGATCACACCGCGACGGTGCAGGTCGTCAATCAGGTCGGCGGCAAAACCGGCGATCTGTTGAACCTCTAGCGCCGCCTCATCGGCAAGCTGGGCCAATGCTTCACGGCCGCTTTTCGGCGTGTCGGTCAACAACTGCAGAAAACGTGCGGTCAGCACATTGAGTTCCAGAAAACCGATGCGCTCATCGCGCTGGCGAAACACCAGCAGGCAGGTCGGCTCGGGCGGCGCATCATGCGGCTGGAATTGCGGACCAATGCGCTGCACCGGGAAGCTGTAGGTCAGCACGCGCATCCACGGGGTGCACACGCAAACCTGACTCATAGGATCGCCATTCGGATCAAAATCATCCGGAGCCTCGGCGGGATCAATGGCCAGGGCCAATTCCACCCATTCGTAATGGGCCAACTCGAGCATGAACGGCGGATCGACCTCGCGCATGCGGTGCGTGTGCTGCAGATAATCCAGAAACTCTTCAGCCAGCTGATAGAACTGCGGACGCTGGCAGCTGTGACCGGCGTAGAAGCTGCGAACCAGCGCCGCCCAGTCGGCGTCGCCGTATAGCTGACGCAGCACCGGAAACGCCTGGCACAGGAAATTGTCGATATTGTTGATGAACAGGCGCCGGTAAATCGCCATACGGCGATCCTCGACACCCGCTGGCGGCGCCTGCGTTTGGGGATCGCGAATATGCGCCGCAAACTGCGCCTGCACGGCCTGAAACCCATGCTCAGCCATGCGCGCGCACGGCCTTGCTCAGATGCTGCTGCTGGATCTGATGAATCTGCTCGACCTCGCCAAGCAGAGCCTCGAGCGACGGGATGTTGAAATCGCGCTCAAGCAGGGTCGGCACGACCCCGACATGCGCGTAGGCATCGGCGAGCAGTGCCCAGACCTCGGCATCCACATCGGCACCATGGGTGTCGACCCGCAGATCCTCGGCTTCATGGTCGTGTCCGGCCACATGAATGTAGGCCACGCGCTGTGGCGGCAAACCACGCAGAAAGGCTTGCGCGTCGTAGCCATGGTTGATGCTATTGACCACGATGTTGTTCACATCCAGCAACAGCTGGCAATCGGCTTCATCGAGCACCGCACAGATGAACTCCAGCTCGCTCATACGGGCACCGGGCGCGGCATAGTAGGACACGTTTTCAACCGCCACCGGGCGCTGCAGATGCGTCTGCACGGCCCGAATGCGTGCGGCCACATAGTCCACTGCGTCCTCAGTGAACGGAATCGGCATGAGGTCATACATATGACCCTGATCGCCACAGGCACTGAGGTGCTCGGAATAGCTGACCACCTCGTGCTGATCCAGAAAACTCTTGAGGCGGTCGAGAAAGTCACGGTCGAGCGGACGTGGACCACCCAGGTCCAGAGACAGACCATGGCAGTACAAGGGCTTGTGCCTGAGCGCTTCGGCAAACTGTCGGCCCAGGCGTCCGCCCAGCCCCATCCAGTTCTCCGGCGCGACTTCAATGAAGTCGACATTTTCCGGCGGCCTGTCGAGGAACTGCGGCAGGAAATCCCGCCGCAGCCCCAGACCAGCCGCAGCCAGTTGTGATGACATCAGCGCGCGATCACTTGCCGATCATGCGGTCCATGGTGGACTGGTTGCCACCACACTTGCCTTCGCCGCACTTGCCTTCACCACATTTGGCTTCCGATGCCTTGGAACCGCCACAACGGCCTTCACCGCATTTGGCCTCGCTGGCTTTGGCGCCGCCACACTTGCCCTCACCACACTTGGCTTCGCCACATTTGGCCTCACCGCATTTGGCCTCACCCGCTTTGCTGCCGCCGCAACGGCCTTCGCCACATTTGGCTTCCGCCAGCTGCATGTAACCGTTGCCCAGATCCGTGGCCTGGAACGGATTGGCTTCGGCATGAACGCCGCCGGACAACGCCATGGACAGGGCCAGTGCCGAACCCGACGTCAAAACGATGGATTTGCCGATTTCTTTCTTCAACATGCTGTTCACTCCTTGCGATCAAACAATACCCCGGACGGGGCCAACAAACCGAGATTACCTCTGTTCGAATGAGCAGACCGTAGCGCCGGCATAAAACTCACAGGATCAGTAAAAAAAGCCGGCCCAAACGACGCCACCGATGCGGCATCTGCGGCTCGGATCGTGCACACTTGGCGGCTGTTGATCATTTCCCGACCGCGTTCATCCATGTCCTCCAACGCCAAAAACATTTTCATCACCGGCGCGGCTGCCGGCATCGGCAAAGCCTGCGCGCAGGCCTTTCATCGAGAAGGCTGGCATGTCGGCCTGTACGACATCGACAAGGCCGGCT
>JASBUL010000094.1 GCA_030147945.1 Oceanococcus sp.
GACGCCTCATTCCAATCGAGCTTTGCGGTGAAAGCGCTACAATTGTGGAGCACGAGATAGCAGAGCGGATCCAACCAAAGGACTTCAGTTGAGCCGTCGTCCAACAGCAACAAGCCGGGTTCATGCGGCGCGCGTCGAACAAACTGAAGATTTTCAAATATCCTCTTCGCCTGTGACACATCGCGCAGTGGCTGCCAAAGAAGGATTGCAATCAGCGCCCAGGCTGACGATGGCGTCTTGGAGAGCTCGACTTCACCACCTGACACACGTGCCAACACAGACTTTCGCAATCGATCGAAGACGTTACAGGCCTTGCTCAGCGCTGGCGTGTAGAGAAGCTTGCCCGTAGCTCCAGTTGTTCTGAGTTCGTCAACGAATTTTATTCTGTCACCCAGGACGCGCCGCGCGGCCCGCATGGCTAACCAACCGAGCGTTGCCCTGACACGCAATGTATCCGGCCAATCAAGCAGCTCCTTTCGCAAATGCGTCACCAGACCTTCGTGATTCAACACTCCCTCATCCGAAAGAAATGGTTCAAGCATCTCCGCGCTGGCTAGAAAGCCCTTTATCAATGCGGATTGCGCGGCAGAAAGCTTCGGGCGTCCGTATCGTTTGCTCGCGCTGCGAACCTCGGCAAGATGATTCTTTTGAAGGTGAGTCAGAACGATTGGTAACACCGGATCAATTGACTTTCCCCGATGGGCGTCATTCACACCTGCCCGCTCGAAAAGGACATTCCATCCGTCATGTGCAAGAATTTTCTCAACGATCGGACCGCAACGGTCGGCAAACATGGACGGTGCTTCAAAGGAGACCTCGTCACTCGGCTCGACGAAGCCGGCCAGCCTGTGACCCAGCTGGCGATGTAGGTCGTCTTCGCATCCCCCCATCTCGATCCATAATGTGGCGAAACGATGCCGCGAATGATTGGCGCGTGTCTGAGGGGGCAAACGGCACTTATACCATTCCCCGTCGATATTGGTAGTTGACGCAGTCGCTGATAAGTTGAGGAACAATGGTCCTGCGCCGGATAAGGCTGCGCGGATCGCCTGATGCCTCCTTCGATCGATGTCCGTGCGTAGGATTTGCGTCGCGAGTATTCGCCTATATAGCCGAAGCAGCACATCGATCTGCCGTTCGATCCTTCCCCGCTGCGACTTCGTCTTACCACTTTGCCTTTTGGCATCGCTACGCTCGTCAATAGGCGACCCGATCGCAACGACACGATAGACATTGGCTGGCGCATCAACCTTGTCTCCGAGAAGCGCTAGATTCAGGAAGAAGCAGAAATGATCGATAGTCAGTTCGCCGATTCGATCTCCACCCCTCCCGCCGGTCGCCGCCAACAGCATCCCGACCGTGTAACGACAAACTGCTGTCGCTTGCTCGTAAGCTGATTCGTTACCGTCCCGCCATTCATTGCGACTTGGGACACTCTGTAACGCACGTATCGCCTGGGCAACAATCTTGCGATCACCGCCGACATCTGAACCGACCGAGTAAGAGGTCACAAAAGGACCGCTGAATTCTGGTTAGATGGCATCACTTGGCTCATGAATACGTCGAAGTGCCGCTGTAGTTCATCGCTCGTGGTTCGGTAGTAGTGAAGCGGGCCCGTGCTCTCCCCCAGGCGGCTACTACAAATCAGTGCGGCCTTTCGCCGGTCGCGAGTGATTTCACGGAGCAGCCGAGGAGTAGACAGAACGAACCGCTCGACGGTGAAACGGCTCGCAGGTTGCGACAGCAGTGCTGCGAGTCGGTCGCGCCGCCTTTTTTCCGCATCATCCGCATGTTTGAAAATCAACTCGCCACCTTCCGGCGGCGACAATGCGATCAATCCGTTAATGACTGGCTGTGACAGTCTCAACCAAAATCGGAGTCGTTCAGGAATCGAGTCGAGTTCTGAACGCTGATCGTGCACGGGCGATAGTCGTAGGAATCGCCCAGAAGGACTCAACTCCCCAAAATCTGGTTCACTTCCCCGCGCCCACCGAACTGTCCAGACACTCTCTGGCTGCCAGAAACACAAACCCGCCAGCAGGAAAACGCCAGCCCATTCACGAGTTACCAGTGGCGTTGTTGTATTGGAGAGTCTCTGCAGTGCATTGCCGTATGCGAGCTGCAACTCAGCATCGAGCAAACATCGATCTGAAAATTCGATAGCCGGCGGTGGGTGGGAAACATAGAATGTACGGACACGCTCCTCTGCCCTCGGGAGCGTAGGCAACTTTGGCCCAGCATATCGATTCAGGCTCTGGAAGTCGGGTTGCGTGAGCCTGGCAACAGCATCGGGAATGATGTTCTTGCCACACAGATCGCTGAGCTTCTCAACACCATTGGCGCTCAGAAGCTCACGCCAATAATGGGCGTTGACGGTCACTCTTTCCGGGACGCGCATCCAAGCGTCATTGATTCTGGCGTAGATGTATCGATCCTGCTCTCTGAACGCGTAATGCCTTTTCCCGAAGCCGACATAGCGATGAGTCAGACGGAAAATCTTCATCGCACGAACCGTCGCCGACCCGAAATCATCGCTATTGGAGAAGTAGTTCGCATCTGCGATACCGAGGTGAACTACCTCCAGACAGAGCAGATCGCTAAGAAACTCGCACGAAACGTCCTGATGGAGACTGAGAATGAGCGCGGTTTCCATCGCTTCAGCACGCAACGCGGGCCGCAACTTCTCAAGCGATGTTCGGCTCCGGTTAATTCCTTGGAGTCGAGACAGCACAAATTCAACGATTCCTCCCTCGACCACGCGCCGAACATCAGTACTCAACACTCCACGATGCTCGAGGCGGTTCAATGACTGGCTTAATCGGCCCCTCGCCGCGTCGAGATCTACGGTAAAATACCGGTGTAGGCGATTGCTACTCGAAATCCTTTCGAGGCCTTTACGAAGCGAGCTGTCGAAGAGTTCGAGTTGCATTGTGTGTGGGGTCCGTTGGTCAGCGGCGCCTCGAACTATGGTGCCACGACTGGTGATGAGATGGTAGGGTCGCTCGGCCCCAGGCCACCTAAGATCCGCCTGAATTACCCTACTAACAATTCACATGAATCTCTTGATATAAAAGGGATTGGTGACATTTGGTAGCGTGATGTTGATCAACGTGCTGTTGCAGTGACGTAGGTTGTCTGGACTCATAATCCGTTGGTTCCAGGTTCAAGTCCTGGTGGGCCCACCAATCAAGACAAGGCCTTACGCGTTATTCGCGCAAGGCCTTGTTTGTTTGAGGCACCACCACGCGGCGTGTAAGCACCGCCATTGCGGACGTGCCCGCCGGCCGCTAGCGACGCCAGCCCGATGTTCGCTGAAGATCGACACGTACCTGCCAGATCGGCCCGGAAACGCGTTGGATTTTCAGGGATAATGTGTCAGCTCTAACCGCTTTCAAGAATAAATTCATGCTGGATTCCTTTCCCTATCCCATCGCCCGCGTGGGCGTCATCGGCGGCGGGCAGCTCGGCCGCATGCTGGTCATGGCCGCGCACCGTTTGGGATGTGAAGTGGTGGTGTTGGACCCCTACCTGAATTCTCCGGCGGGGCAACTGGCCGGACACCAGATTGTGGGCAACTACCACGACCCCGCGCGACTGCGCGAGCTGGTTGAATCCACCACGGTGACCACCTTCGAAATCGAAGACATCGACACCGACACCCTGATCGCGCTGGAGGATGAAGGTCACAAGATTTTTCCGTCGCCCAGGCTGCTGGCGGAGATTCAGGACAAATACCGCCAGAAACAGATGTTCGCCCGATGCGGAATCCCCACTTCGGATTTCATCGACATGCCGGAGCCTGACCGCGCAGCCTTCGAAGCTTTTGGCTATCCGCTGGTGCAGAAAACCCGCCGTGGCGGCTACGATGGTCGCGGTGTTGCGGTGATGAAAAGCGCGGCGGATTTCGACAACTGTTTGAAAGCGCCCGGCCTGGTCGAGCGCTTTGTCCATGCGACCAAAGAGCTTGCGGTGATGGTGGCGCGAGGCCAGGACGGCGAGGTGCGCTGCTACCCGGTGGTCGAGATGGAATTCAGCAGCGGCGAGAACATCCTTGACCGGCTGCTGGTCCCCGCCCGCATCGACAACGCCACGACCGAAGCTGCGCGGGCGCTGGCGGTACGCACCGTTGAGGCCATCGATGGCATAGGCATCTTCGGGGTGGAGCTGTTCCTGACCGATGACGGCGAGCTGCTGGTCAATGAAATTGCACCGCGCACGCATAACTCCGGCCACTACACGATTGAAGCGAGTGTGACCGACCAGTTCGAGCAGCATCTGCGCACCATCACCAACCTGCCGTTGGGCGCCACCGACTTGCTCCAGCCGGCCGTGATGCTCAACCTGCTTGGCGAACCGGGTTACACCGGGCGCCCGGTGATTCAGGGCCTGGCCGACAGCCTCAAGGTGCCTGGCGTGGCCGTGCAGCTTTACGGCAAGGCCGAGACCAAACCCCATCGAAAAATGGGCCACATCACGGTGACGGCCCCGACCCTTGAGCTGGCCAACGAGCGTGCCTCGGCCGTGAGCCAGACCATCAAAATCCTTGGAGATCAGCCGCTATGAGCGAGATTCGCGTCGGCATCATCATGGGCAGCGATTCAGATCTGCCGGTCATGCAGGCCGCGGCGGACAGCTTGCAAGCGCTGGACGTGGGCTACGAAATGACGATCGTGTCAGCCCACCGCACCCCCACCCGGCTCTACGAATACGCCCGTGCAGCCCAGCAGCGCGGTCTCAAGGTGATCATCGCTGGCGCTGGTGGCGCCGCTCATCTGCCCGGCATGGCCGCGGCCATGACCGAACTGCCGGTGATCGGGGTTCCGGTCAAAACCTCGAGCCTGAGCGGTCAGGATTCGCTCCTGTCAATCGTACAGATGCCGCCTGGTGTACCGGTCGCAACGGTCGCCATCAATGGGGCCAAGAATGCCGGTATTCTCGCGGCGCAGATTCTGGCCACGGCCGATGATGCGCTGCGCTCGCGCGTTGTCCAGTTCAAGCACGACATGGAACAGATGGTGCTGGACAAGGTCGAGTCGTGGGAGCACAACGGCCCCAGTTTCACGCGCAGCACCAGCCCCAGCGTATAAGCCCTCGCAGCAACAGGCGCACGCGCAAACCAGCGTGCGCCTGATCGTTTGCAACGTGCCCTAGAAGCGCCAGGACACCAGCAGTTTGGCCGTGCGCGGATCGCCTACACGACCAGCGATCGCAGCGGTGTAGTTGGCCGTGCCGGTGACATACTTTTCGTCGGTCAGATTGCTACCCACCAGCATGGCGCGCCAGGTGCCGGTCGGGCTGTCCCAGCCGATACGCGCATTGAGCAGGCCGTAATCACCCTGCTGCTCGGGATAATCCTCAGCACCATCCACGCCGTCGTTGACCGGCGTGAAATAGACCTCGGTCTGATAGTGGTAATCGACACCGGCAAACGCATCACCGTGCTCACCCAGCGACCAGGCGTAGCTGGCGCCGAGCGTCCCCGACCATCGGGGCGCGTTGTTGAGACGCTTTCCGCTGGCATCAAAATCACCGAACTGATTGGAATAGGCTTGCGGGTACCTGGAATAGGTCGCATCCAGCCAGGCCAGATTGGCGAACATATCCAGCCCACGCAGCGGGCGCGCGACCAGCTCGATCTCCAGTCCCTTGACCTCGGCACTGGCGGCGTTCTCGGTGACCGCTCCGAAACTGCCGCCGTTGTTGACGAAATGCTCCACCTGCATATCGCTGTAGTCGTAGTAGAACGCATCGACATTCAGTCGCAGACGTCGATCCAGCCAGTCGGTTTTGGCACCAAGCTCATAGGACCACAGGTACTCCGGCCCATAGCCGGCCGCAGCATCCTCGGCATTGGAGGCGCCGTAATCATAGCCACCACTCTTGAAGCCGCGGGTCGCCGAGGCAAACAGCATGATGTCCGGGGTCCACTGGAAATTGACGCCCAGCTTGGGCGTCAGCGCACTGCGCGAGCGCGAGACATCGATATAGAACGGATCGCTGAGACCCTCAGCGCCGCTGATCTGAGGCGCATTTTCAACCTCGCTCGGATCATCTGCGGTGGAAGCGGCGTAGAAGTCGGTGAGCTCGTAATCCTTGGTTTCATGCGTCCAGCGCAGGCCGGCGATCAGTGACAGGCGCGGGCTGAGGAAAAACTCGCCCTGGCCAAACAGGGCGTAGGATTCGGCATCCAGGCGCGGTCGCTGCACATGCGAGAAACCGGCCGGATACACCGCCAGCGTCAATGGTTCGCGATTGAGCTCGTCAAAGTAGTAGGCCCCAAGCACCAGATTGAGCTGGTCAAAGCGTGCATTGAAGGTCAGTTCCTCGCTGATTTGGTGTTGTCGAATCGGGGTGATCTGGGTGCGCAGAATGTCGCTGTCGCTGGAATCCGCATCCGAGTCGATCGCTGCACGCAGGGCGCGATAGGCGGTCAGTGATTTCATCGACCACAAAGGGCTGAGCTGATAGTTGAGCTCGCCGGCCACCCCGTAGATTTCCTGCTGGGTGCGATTGCTGCGATTCATCGACACCGTGTGGTAATCACCCAGCACGCTATCGTCGGTTTCATTGCCACTGGGGGCCAGCAGTTTGGGGTACTGACCCAGCGCTTCGTCGGTGTCGGTGTAATCAGCGCGCAGGATGAACTCGCCATCCAGATCCAGCGGGAACAGCACCTGGCCACGCAAGCCCCAGCTGTCTTCGTCCTGCACACCACCACCGCTGGAGACGTTGTCAAAGAATGCATCGTGCGAGCTCCGATTCACCGCCAGCGAAGCCGCAATTCCGGACGCGCCCAACGGGCCGGTGATGTAGGCCTTGCTTTCGAACAGGCCGTGATTTCCCAAGCCGACCTGCACCTCGCCCTGCAGCTCATCCTGTGGCCGTCGCGAGATGATGTTGATGGTGCCGCCGACCGAGTTGCGCCCGTACAGCGTGCCCTGGGGGCCGCGCAGCACTTCGATGCGTTCGACGTCGAGGAAGTCGGAGAAGAAGCTCAGCGGGCGTGCCAGATAAACACCATCCAGATGAATGGTGGTGCTGGGGTCTGATCCGATGAACACGGTATTCGAGCCAACCCCGCGGATATACAACTGGGCGTAACCGCTGAGGTCGGAGATCTGAAGTCCCGGTGTGTAGTTGATCAGGCCGCGGACATCGCTGATGCCCCGCTCCTCGAGTTGGTCCGCGGTCAGCGCCGTTACCGCCAGCGGCGTACTCTGCAAATCAGTGGCGCCGCCCTTGGTGGCCGTCACCACGATGGTGTCGAGCTTGGCGTCGTCATCCTTTACCTCTGCGGCCCCGGCCGCATCCTGCGCATGGGCGCTGGAAAAGGCCAGCAACAGTCCTGCCGCGGCCCACAGGCCCGCACGTGATACATCCTGCATCATTGGTCTCCCCGGTCTTTTCGCCGCCCCGCTGATCACGGGCGCTGGCATTTGTCGTCGTTCAGCCCACTGGGAATGAGCTGCTTTTCATCTTAGACGTCCGCGGTCCGGGGGATTCATCCTTTCGGGTGACTGTGCTATCCCATGCGGGCCGGATTGTCCGGCTGCTGATCCGGATGTGATTTGAGGAAGGCCGGCAGCGCCAGGCAGCGCGCCTCCAGATCGAGCAGCGCCGGATAGGCCTCAAGCGGAACCTCGAAACGTCGCGCGTTGAACAGCTGCGGAATCAGAAAGCACTCGGCCAGACCAGGTTGATCGGCATAGGCAAATGCCGTGGCCCGCGCAGCCACCCGGGCCTCCAGCGCGGGCAGGGCCGCATCCAGCCAGTGGTGGTACCAGCGGGTTCGCGCCGCTTCGGCCACACCCAGATCATGCTCCAGATAGCGCAGCACGCGCAGGTTGTTCAGGGGGTGGGTGTCGCAGGCGATCAGCGCGCAGAAGCTGCGCACCCGGGCCGCATCCTGCGGGTTCGCCGGCAACAGCGCCGGCTGCGGCCAGGTGGCCTCCAGGTATTCGCAGATGGCCAGTGACTGGCTAAGTTCAAACCCGGCATGACGCATGCTCGGCACCAGCGCCTCAGGACTCAACGTGCGGTAAGCCGGCGAAAACTGCTGACCGCCGTCCTGGATCAGATGAACCGGGTGAATGTGGTAATCGATGCCCTTGAGCTCCAGCGCAATACGCACACGCCAGGCCGCGCTGGAGCGCCAGTAACTGAAAATTTCAACAGCCGCCATAGCCGTCACCCCGCCGATGTCCCTTGAACCGCACTATCGCCCTCGCCCGCCAGCTCGGCAAGCCCCATGGTGATCAGCAAGGCGGTGTCGCCACCGAGGCGACTTGCGCTGTCGCGCAGGGCCTCGCGCAAACGTTGCGCCAGGGCGCCGGTGCTGAGCTGCAACAGTTCAAGCTGCGCCAGCCAGGCATCCGGATAGGCCTTGAGCTGCTGCTCCAGGCGCGCAAGCTCGGCACTGTCACACGCTGCGGCCTGTTCACGGATACAACGGATGCGCTTGTACAGCGTATCCAGCTGACGCTTCGCTTCGCACCCGTCGGCACATGGCGCATGCTCGGCTGAGGGCTGAGGGAAGACATCGAAGCGGCTGCGGTCCGCAGCACCGCCCCACACCGCGTCAATGCGCTCGCCCACAGCCATGTCGAAGACACCCCAGGGCGGCTCAAACAGGCTTTCACCTCGCATCCCGCGGACCCGGCAAGCGGCCAGGCTGAACAGGATATTGCGGCCATTTTCTCGCCAGATTCTGAGCAACTGCCCGTGCACCGTAATACCCGACAGAAACTCCAGCGAAACCTGCTTGCCCGCCTCGATACCCAGTGCCTTGAGTTCATCCACGCAATATTCGGACAGGCAGCGCGACAAGCCTTTGACGCGCCCTACCGGCGAACCGAACCCGGCCGCGTGATGATCGATGCCGTGTCCGGGCAGCTCATGATCGGCATAAGCCAGCTGGGTCGGCCCTTCGCAGCGCAGGTAGATCGGGTTGTCCAGCGCATCCGTCTGCACCTCGACGATGCGCCCGCTGACCTGCAGCCCGCTGCTGTAGCGCGCCGTACACACCGCCGCGCTGTCCAACGCCTTGCGCAGCGCGCGCAGGCCACCCTGACGGTAAGCCATGCCATCGGCAAAAACCTCCAGCACCTGACTCAGATGCTTGCAGTTCTGGGCCACGAACAACTGCGGCTGCCGTGCGGTGATGTCGTAGGGCGTATTCACCGCCTCGACCGACAGCGGATGCTTGCGCACCTGGCTATCGTCCAGGCAACTCACACACTCGCCCAGCGATGACAGCAACCCGGCACCGAACAGTTTGTAGTCGTCGCACTCGCCGACCAGCCCGTATTCCACCGTCCACCAGTGCAGGCGCGACAGCAAGGCCGCCTCGGAGCGGTTGTCGTTGGCAGCCAGTGCGCGGTCCAGGGCAGCCTGGGCCGATGCGATCTGTTGCACGCTGGCCTGAGGATCTTCCTTGACGATCGACAGATGACGAATCGCGGCATAGACCGCGTGATCAGCCGCTGTGGAGATCGCTTTCATGCCCACCGCACCGAAAGCCTGCAGATATTCGGCGTAATCAACATCGACTAAAAACGGCGCATGACCGGCCGCTTCATGCACGATATCCGGCGCGGAGGTGTAGAGGATGTGTTGCAGGCTGCGCATACCCAGCGCAATCGGCAACACCCGACGGGCCTGAAACTCCATGAACACGGCCGGCGGTATGAAACCGTCAACCACCACCGCGCTCCAGCCCAGCGTTTGCATGTGCCGGTTGATGTCGTCGATATCGGGGATTCGCTCCAGATCTATCCCGGTGCGGCGCAAACCCTCCAGATACACCGGATGGGCGGTGTCACGCAGCGCTTTGACCAACTGATGCAGGGTGAAACGCCACACCGCATGATCTTCGGCGCTGTAGCTGCGCGCATGATCCTGGCGTGCCACAAAGGCCCGCAGATGGGCGGGCAAGCGTTCAATCACCTCCTGCTGGCTCATGATCGTCGCGCCGTCCTGCCCTTGCTCAGCCCAATCCGGTCGGCGGCTGCACCGTTTGCTCGATGGCGCCGAAGATCGAGGCACCCGTCTGATCAAGCATCTCGATGCGAATCTGATCGCCCGGCTGCATGAACGCGGTCGCCGGCTGGCCGTCGCGTATGGTTTCGATCATGCGCAATTCGGCAATGCAGGAATAGCCGCGCCCACCATCGGCGATGGCCGATCCATGCGCCGTATCCTGCTTGTTGGAAACGGTGCCCGAACCAATGATGGCGCCAGCCCCCATCTCACGGGTGCGACAGGCATGCGCAATCAGCTGGCCGAAATGAAAGGTCATGTCCTCGCCCGCCTGTGGTCGACCAAAAGGCTGCGCATTGAGGGTGCTCAGCAGTGGCCGACACACCCGCCCGCCCTGCCATGCCCCGGCCAGTTCATCCGGGGTCACCGCAACAGGCGAAAATGCCGAGGCCGGCTTGGACTGGTAGAAGCCGAAACCCTTGGCCAGCTCGCCCGGGATCAGCTGACGCAGCGACACATCATTGACCAACATCAGCAGACGCACGCTGTCCAGCGCCTGCAGCGGGTCAACGCCCATGCCGACATCGCCGGTGATCACCGCGATCTCGGCCTCAAAGTCGATGCCACCGGCCGGGTCGGCCACAATCGGATCGCACGGCCCGACAAAGCAATCGGAACCGCCCTGGTAGATCAGCGGGTCGCTCCAGAAACTGTCCGGCAGCTCGGCGCCACGCGCCCGTCGCACCAGCTCCACGTGGTTCACGTAGGCGCTGCCATCGGCCCAGTGGTAGGCACGCGGCAGCGGCGAGCTGCAGGCCCGAGGATCAAAAGCCCGGGCCTGACTGCAGTCGCCTTGCTCAAGCTGCGCGGCGACCGCGCGCAAGGCCGGCTCACAGTCCGACCAGTTGTCCAGAGCAGCCTGCATCGTGAGCGCGATCTCCGGCACCTCAACCGCCCATTGCAGATCACGCGAAACCACCAGCAGGCGCCCATCTCGTCCGTCTTTCAGGCTTGCCAGTTTCATACGCTGTGCTCCTTGCGGGTTCTGTCGTGCAACCAGGCCGCATGGCGCGGCGCCTTCTTGGTGCGGCTCCACTCTTCAAGCATGGCCGGGGCCACCTCGGCAAGACGGGCCATGTCCTGAGGGCTGTGCGTATTGGCCGCCAGCTCGATGCGGTGCCCGTTCGGGTCGAAGAAGTACAGTGACTGAAAAATACCGTGATCAGTCGGCCCCAGCACCTCCAGCCCAAGGTCCAGCAAATGTGCTTTGGCGGCGTGCAGGTCTTCAACACTGGCCAGCTCGAAAGCGATGTGCTGAACCCAGTCCGGGGTGTTGCTGTCGCGGCCCATAGGCGCGGCTCCAGGCAACTCGAAAAAGGCCAGCACATTGCCCATGCCGGCATCCAGAAACACGTGCATGTATGGATCAGGCTGACCGGTGGACGGCACCTCATCCTCGGCAATGGCCAGCACGAAGCGCATATTCAAGGCGCGCTGGTAGAACTCGACAGTTTCCCGCGCGTCGTGACAGCGATAGGCCACATGATGAATGCGCTGCAGTTGCATGCGGCCTCCTCAGCTTGCGCCTTCGGCATCGGCCAGTGAACCACGCCGGATCTGGTCGCGCTCCATCGACTCGAACAGGGCCTGGAAATTGCCCTCGCCAAAGCCTTCATCTTTTTTGCGCTGGATGAATTCGAAGAAAATCGGGCCGATCAGGGTTTCCGAGAAGATCTGCAACAGCAGCCTCGGATCACCATCGGTGGTCGAACCATCCAGAAGAATGCCCCGCGTCTTGAGGGCTTCGACCGGCTCGCCATGCCCTGGCAGGCGTTCATCAAGCATCTCGTAGTAGGCCGCCGGCGGTGGCGTCATGAAACGCATACCAAGCGCCTTGAGCTTGTCCCAGGCGGCGATCAGATCGTCACAGGCAAAGGCAATATGCTGGATCCCTTCGCCGTTGTAGGCCATCAGGTATTCCTCGATCTGGCCTTTGCCGCCTTGCGCTTCTTCGTTGAGGGGAATCCGAATCTTGCCGTCCGGCGCCGTCATCGCCCGCGAGGTCAGTCCGGTGTATTCACCCTTGATGTCGAAGTAGCGAATCTCGCGGAAGTTGAACAGGTGCTCGTAGTACTTGGCCCAGTAGTCCATGCGCCCGCGATAGACATTGTGGGTGAGGTGATCGATCACCTCGAAGCCACAGCCCGGCGGGTGGCGCTCCACGCCGTCGAGATACACAAAGTCGATGTCGTAGATCGAAAGCGCTTCATCGTAGCGGTCGATCAGGTAGACGATGGCACCGCCGATGCCCTTGATGGCCGGCAGATTGAGTTCCATGGGTCCCACCGGCACGGCCACAGGCTGCGCGCCCAGGGCCAGTGCACGACGGTAAGCCGCGGCGGCGTCCTTGACCCGAAAGCCCATGCCGCAGGCACCGGGACCATGCTCTTCGGTGTAATACGCCGCCGGTGAGGGTTGTTCGTAGTTGGCGATGAAATTGATGCCACCCTGACGCCACAGATCGACATCCTTGGAGCGGTGACGCGCCACATGGGTGAAACCCAGCATGCGGAAAACCGGTTCCAGTACGCCACGCTCGCGGCTGGCGAATTCAACGAACTCGAAGCCATCCAGCCCCATGGGATTGTCCAACACATCAGCCACCCGCGTTCTCCTCGTTATGGGTGACTTCATGCTACGCCCGCAAGCGGGCAATATGTCGTCTTTTATTGCCTCTGATCTGATAATATCGGCGCTTTCATCTCATATTTGAGATATTTATGAATGATTCCACCCATTCGACGCTCAATAAAACCAATCGCCGAATTCTGCGCGAGCTGCAGCAGGACGGCCGCGTTTCCAATGTGGATCTGGCTGCACGGGTGGGTATCTCAGAGTCCCCCTGCTTTCGTCGTGTACGTCAGCTCGAAGCCGATGGCTTGATTACCGGCTACAGCGCGCGTCTGGATCAGCGCAAGATCGGCCTGCCGGTTACGGCCTATGTCCAGGTCACGATCGACAAACACGACGAGCAGATTCGCAGCGCCTTCCTGCGTCAGGTCTACGCCGAAGAACACATCGTGGAATGTCATGCCATGACCGGCGCCTCGGATTACCTGCTGAAAGTTGTGGCCCAGAGCATCGACCACTTCTCCGATCTGAGCATGAACGGCATCTTGCGCTGGCCGGGCGTGCAGAACATCGAATCGCAGTTCAGCCTGAAGGCGATCAAGGTCAACGGCGCACTCCCCCTGCCCGACTGAGCAGACATATTGACCACCACCATGATGGGTCTAGGATGAGCGATTCGGAGGACAACAAAGAGAACATCATGGTGACAACAAGAACAAGCCTGATCGCTATCTGTGCCGGCCTGGCCATCACCCTGCTCAGCGCCTGCGGGCACAGCGACGGCAGCGCACCGAACAGTGCCGCTGCACGCGCCGACCAAGCCAGCGTGCCGCCGCAGCCGGCCGGCGGTGAAGGCTGCGCAGGCGTATACGGCAATCCGCCCTTTGAATCCGCCCCATCACTGCAAGGCGTCGCCGCCTCGCTGTATCCGGTGGAACTGAGTTGCCCACTCAAAGGTGGCGAGTACCTCAGCTGGGAGGACGCCATGGGCACGCCGCGCGAAGCTTGCCTGCAAATCCCCGATCACGCCAGCCCCGAACAGCCCTTGCCGCTGCTGGTCTTCCTGCACGGTTCTTTGTTTCCCGGCGATCCACAAACCCTCTTGTCCGGCATGGACCTGGACTACCGTGGCGCCGATCTGAGCGGCGACCCCAACCGCCCAGGCTTCATCCTGCTAATGGTCGAAGGGCGCGACAAGCCTCATCACTACCCGTTCCCGGACGATCACGCCTGGGGTTACGACAACTGGTACCGCAATCTCGACCGCAGTGATCCAGCCATCAATGTCGATGTCGCCACCGTGGATCATTTCATGTCCGAAGTGCTGAACCGCGATCTGGTCGACCGTCAACGAATCTTCATGTCGGGCTGGTCCAATGGAGCGGCCATGGCCATTCTCTACGCGCTCAACACCCCGGGCATTGCAGCCACGGCGGTGTACTCCAACCCGGATCCGTTCACCGATGTGGAAGACCCCTGCGCGCAGGCGCCTTTCGGCAACAATCTGCGGCCGATCATGACCGTGCACAACAATTGCGACATCATCGGCATCTGCACCACCGGCAGTGTCGGGATGGGCGAGCGTTTCGCCGAAACACTGCCCGGTCTGGAGCTGGAATCGGTGATTCTGTCAGCCAGTGGCGAGGACACCGACAGCTGTGTCGCACGCTGCGAGTACAGCAGCGAGCAACCACTCGGCCTGCTCAGCGAGGGCGCGTTGCGTCACCTGATCTGGCCACAATCACGCAACGAGCAGATGTACGCGTTTCTGCGCGATCGCGCCCTGCCCGCCAACGCCGAGGACAGTGCACCATGAAACTGTTCCTGCGGCCCGTTTGAGCGGCCGCAATGGGCGCGCGTATTAGTCTGATCCTGCTGCTGTGGGCGGCGAGCCCGACAGGGTTCGCCCAGACCGGCAAGCTGAGCCTGCCAAACCTCGGTGTCATGAATGCGGCCAGTGCACCACGCACGCAGGCACAGATGCTCAGCGCCTACTCAAGCCGGTTGCAGCTCAGCGGCACGACCAGGCCAGGCGCGCGCCCCGATCCGGTTTTGACCATGGGCCTGTCCGTTGCCGGCCTCAGCGGTCTGGCCATGGCCCATACCAAGGGTCGCCATGACAAGAGCGACCACATCATGGCCGGCTATCTGGTCGGTCTGGCGACTTCGGGCATCTACACCCTGTACACCAAGGAACCGGATTCGCGCCGCGCCAGGGCCATCGCCTTTCTGCTCGGGGTGGCCGCCTCAGCCGCGGTCGGCGCGCTGAAAGAAGAATATGACGGCCGCAGCGGTACCGGTCAGGTCGACGATGTGGACATACACGCGACCATCGGCGGCGGCGTGGGCGGCGCCTTCACCATTGGTCTGATCGACTGGTTGTTTCTGTAAGCACGCCACGGCGTGCAGAATTGTCGTCCCAGGCGGGGTAGGATGGCGCCTTGTTACCGCGCCGCCACTCCGGCCAAAACCGCAAACAACCGCAATGCCCACCCTCCCCGATCAATACGTCTGGCTGTTCTCTTCCGGCATGTTGCTGCTGGTCTGGCTGCTGCTGTTCGCGTTCAATCCCTCACACCGACGCATCATGCTGGTATCCAGCCTGATTGCGATGCCCTTCGGGCTGACCCAACCGGCCTTTCTGCAGTCCTACTGGACACCACCCGGGGTGCTCGATCTGGCGGCCCGGTTCGGCTTTGACATCGAGTGTCTGATCTTCTGTTTCGCCATCGCCGGCATCAATGTATCGATGCTCAAGCTGTACTGGGGCCAGGTCATCCTGCCGACCACGGACCCGGTACGGCAGCCTCAGATCAACCGCTGGTTCTGGTTCACCCTGGCCACCCCGTTCGTGCTGCTTGGGGTGCTCTATTTCGTGTGGCAGGGCAATCCGATTTACTGGTCGCTGCTGGCCCAGACCGGCGGCGCACTGGCCTGCATGTGGTGCTTTCGCGAGGCCGCCGCAAAGCTGCTGCTGGTCAGCCTGCCCTTCACCGCCATGTACATGGCGCTGTGCCTGCTCATGGATGCCCTGGCGCCGGGCTATTTCGATCGCTTCTGGAACATCAGCGACATCAGCGGCATCACGCTGCTCGGCGTGCCGATTGAAGAGCCCTTGTTTGCCGCCACCTTCAGCGTCTGCGCCAACGGCATTTACCTGCATGTGCTGTGGAATCGCTACGGCCGCAAACCCCAGGGCGCGCCCAGCCCCGCCTGAACCCGAAACGCCAGCGCCCTGATTTGTCGGCAATTTTTGCGACTGTCATCGACGCGTCATGAAAGTACTCTAGGCGCTCTTTGTGGCTCATCCAGGGATAGGGGAACCCCATGGCTCATACCAATGCCAAACTCGCCAGTTGTCTGGCACTTGGCCTGCTGCTTGCAGGCTGTAATGGCGGACGCGAAAGCAGCCCACGCGAAACCACCACGGATCAGGTGTTTTCCGCGGCCAATCAGTGTTTCGTGCTGGAATCCGGTGAAGGCTTTGTCAGTGCCGACAACGACAGCGCGCTTTACACCCTCTCAGCCAACGCCGATGCGGCCGCAGCGTTCTATTTCAAACCCGCCAGGCTGGGCGATTACCTGCTGCTTTCACACTACAGCCGAGCGCAGGGCGAACGCGGTAACAAGTCACTGCTCGGCATTTCCGACCCGCTCGGCGAGCTGCTGGATGACACCGGCAACTTCATTGGCGAGGTTGGCTACGTGGTCTCGGCGGTCGGCGACATTCTGGACTTCGCCACCGACCCCCTCGCTCCGCTGGGCGGCCCGGTCCGCGATCTGGGCGAAGGCCTGGGCGGTGTGGGCGGTCAGCTGGGCGACCAGAACGTCGCACCGCGCCTGGCCATGGTCGATGAAGCCAGCGACCTGGCCGTCTGGACACTGACGGAACGGGCGCCGGGCAAAGTCAGTCTAAAGAATGCCGTCACCGGACAAACCCTGGCCGTTGCGGAGGGCCAACTGGGCCTGACCGCAGCCGCCCAGGCCGGCGAGTCGAGTGCATTCCGCCTGATTCCTGTGGCCAACTGCGACCGCTATCCGGAGGCCCCGCTCAATGCCAGCGTGCTGGATGAACGCGGACCGGCCAAATATCTCAAGGAGGTGGCACTGTTCAATCAGGGCCCCAACGCTGCGCTGATTGGCGATGACGATGTTTACGGCTTCATCGATGCACATTCGCACATCACCGCCTACGAGTTCATCGGTGGCCGGGTCAACTACGGCGACCCGTTCCACAAGTTCGGGGTTGATCACGCACTCGACGACTGCGCCGTCAATCATGGCCCACAGGGCGCCCTCGGCCTGGTGGAAACCGTGACCTCCGGCCACGGTCAACCCATCCACGAAACCCGCGGCTGGCCCGACTTCCCGTTCTGGCCACGCCACAATTCGCTGCAGCACCATCAGTCCTACTATCGCTGGATTGAGCGTGCACACCTCGCCGGCCTGAAAATTCTGGTCAACCATTTCACCGGCAACGAAGTGCTGTGCCAGCTCAATCCGCAGAAACAGAACGCCTGTGACTTCGAAGACAACTGGCGCCTGCAGGCCCAGCGTGTGTTTGAAATGCAGGACTACATCGACGCCCAGCACGGCGGGCCCGGTAAAGGCTGGTTCCGTATCGTCGAAACGCCGGCCGATGCGCGTCGCGTGATAGATGAAGGCAAGCTCGCGGTGGTCCTGGGCATCGAGATTTCCAAGATTTTCAACTGCGGAGAATTCCTCGGCGTATCCGAATGCTCGGTTGAGGAAATGACCGAGCGGCTGGACGCCGCCTACCGGGTCGGAATTCGTCACATCTTCCCGATCCACAAGTTCGACAACGCCTTCGGCGGGGTGGTCCCCGATGAGGGCTTCGGGATCGGCACCGTGCTGTACGCCGGTAACCTGGCAGAAACCGGACACACGCTGGAGTTTGAAGAGTGTCCGGACAGTTTCGTAAGCGATTCAGCCAACGACGAAAATGCGCCCAACCCGCTGGGCATCATCGATCAGTTGCTGTTCCAGCTGGAATACATCGACGGCCAGTTGCAGCAGACACCGATCCCGCTGCCGCCGCTGATTCCGGCCACCGAACAGGGTCTGTGCAATGTTCGTGGCCTGACGGAAATCGGCCACGCACTCATCGACGAGCTGATGAAGCGGCGCATGATCATCGAGGTCGATCACTCCTCACGCAAGGTCATTGACCGCATTTTCGAACTGGCCGAGGTCAACGGCTACCCGGGCCTGACCAGCAGCCACGACTGGCTCAATTCAGAAGAGCTGCTCGATCGCCTGGTTGCCAACGGCGGCAACATCAGCCGCTTTGTCAGCGCCCGCGAACAATGGGTGGACCGTCTCAACAAGGTTGATCAGCGTCCGGCAACCCAAATGGTGGCCGGCCTGCCCACCACCGGCATGGCCTCGGATGTGAACGGCATTGCCAGCCTGCCGGGCAACAGCGGCGAAGCGGGCACCCCGCTGTACCCGTTCACCTCGGTGGACGGTCGGGTGCAATTCGAAGAACAGGTCACCGGCGACCACGTGTTCAATCTGTATGAAGGTCGCGGTGTCGCCCACTATGGGCTGTACCCGGATCAGATCGCCGACATGCAGCGTTACACCAGCGAACGTTCGCCCGAGGAGATCGATCGCGCCCTGCGCCAGTTCTTCAGCTCGGCAGAAGCCTATCTGCGCATGTGGGAACGCACGGAAGCCTGGCGCCCGCTGGAGTAGGCATGATGTGGTGGGGGGGGGGGGCCCCCCCCCGCCCCCCCCCCCAACCCGCGCGGGC
>JASBUL010000102.1 GCA_030147945.1 Oceanococcus sp.
GGTTGCCGCGTGTTCATCGTGCATGCCCGCAAAGCCTGGTTGAATGGCCTGAGCCCCAAGGAAAACCGCGAGATACCGCCGCTGCAGTACGAGCGGGTTCACGCGCTCAAGCGTCTTTACCCTGAGCTGACCATCGTGATCAACGGTGGTATCGAAGATCTGGACATGGCCCAGAGCCAGCTTGAAACGCTGGATGGCGTGATGCTTGGCCGGGCGGCCTACAAGAACCCTTACGTCCTGGCCGAGGTGGATCAGCGCCTTTTTGGTGAGATGCATGCACCCAGTCGTGAGCAGGTGGTCGAGGCGCTGCTGCCCTACGTGGCTGCGGAACAACAGCGCGGCGCCCCCGTCAAACAGGTCAGCCGACACATACTCGGCCTGTACAATGGCCGTCCCGGCGCGAAGATCTGGCGCCGCAGACTTTCCGTTCCCCAATCCGGCTGTGGGGTGGATTACATCCGCCATGCACTGGATGCCGTGCAATAAGGACTCTTCATGATCCGTTTTCTCGGACTACTGCTGACTGGAATTTTGATGACTGCAACTGCTCACGCCCAGACCCTGGTGGATATCGAAACCAACCGGGGCACCATCCGCATTGCCCTGGCCGATGACAAGGCGCCGGAAACGGTGGCGAATTTTCTGCGTTACGTGGACGAAGGCTTTTACGACGGCACGATCTTTCATCGGGTCATCGCCGGTTTCATGATTCAGGGTGGTGGCTTCACCGCCGACTACGCGCAAAAGAGCACGGCGTCGCCGGTCAAGAACGAAGCTGACAACGGTCTCAAGAACATGCGTGGCACCATCGCCATGGCACGTACCTCGGATCCGCATTCGGCCACGGCACAGTTCTTCATCAATCACCGCGACAACAGCAATCTGGATCACCGGGCGCCGACCATGCACGGCTGGGGTTATGCCGTGTTTGGCGAAGTGGTGGATGGTATGAACGTGGTGGACGCCATTGCCGCGGTCAAAACCGGCCCCGGCGGTCGTTTCCGCAGTGATGTGCCGCAGGACATGGTGGTGATTGAAAGCATCTCGCGGGTGCCGCAGCCCACGCCGAGCACCACGCCGGATGCCCCGGCTGCTGCCGAGTAAGCTGGCCCGTGGCGCTGCATGTGTTGTCGGATCTTCATCTGGATCCCGCGCGACCTGCGATCAGCGCCCGTTTTATCGATTATCTGAACGGCCCGGCCCGCCAGGCTGAGGCTGTTTACATCCTGGGTGATTTGTTTGAAGTGTGGGCCGATGACGATGTGTCGGCGCCACTCTACGCGGATGAACTGGCGGCCATGCGGGGGCTGACCCGGCATGGCGTCCCCATTGCCTTCATTTGCGGCAACCGTGATTTTCTATGCGGGGCGGGTTTTGAACAGGCCAGTGGTGCGCGTGTGGTCAGCGAACCCTTTTCGCCGCCAGGGCGCTGCGACATCAAGTTCATGCATGGTGATGTGCTGTGTACGGATGATGTCGGCTACCAGCGTTTTCGGCGAATTGTGCGTTGGCCGTGGTTGCAATGGCTTTATCGTCGACTGCCACGCACGCTGAAGCTGCGCATTGCGGCGCGGATTCGCGGTAGTGCGCGCGAAATGACCCGTCTCAAGCCCGAGGACATTCTCGATGTCACGCCGCAGGCCGTGAGTGCTTTTTTTGACGCACACCCGGCCTGTCGCCTGTTGATTCATGGCCACACCCATCGTCCAGCCGAGCACGCGTTTGATGCGCAGCGAACGCGGCTGGTGCTCAGTGACTGGAGCGAGCGTCAGGGTGAGTATCTGAGCCTGGATGCGCAGGGTTGGATGCGTCACCCGCTGTAGCTTGTGATGCGGCTTGAGCCGCGTGCTGGCGTGCCTGTTGCACGCAGGGGTGTTGGCGGAGTGTTTCGACCAGCGCGATGTCACGCTGATTCAGTTTGGCGATGTGCGCGCGCAGGTCCTTGTCCTGGTCGGCGCCCTGCAGCAAATCCCAGTTGCCAATGTTGACCCGCGGTACCGGCAGGTTCATGCCAAAGCGTTGATTGAAAACCCTCACGCTGGCGGCAAAATTTTCGGTCTCGCCGATCCAGGCGAAATCATCCAGCGTCAGGCCTTCAAGCAGATCGTGCTGTTTGTTGATTTGGTTAGGGCGTTCGATGAACGTCTCCAGCGGCAGTGAACGACGCCGCTTGTCCGGGTCAGCGGCCTTCTTGAGGATATGCGCGTAGTCGGACAGGACCCGTTCGACCGGGTCGCGAATCACGGTGCACCAGTGAACCTTGCGGCGGAGGATATCGAGGTAGCTGCGCGCGGCGAAATGGCCGCACAGCATCTGCGTCGCACCGTTGAGAAAGTGATCGGCGAACACCTGTGGTTTGTCATCGAGCACGCTGGCACGGATGAGCGCCGAGGTTTGCGGATTCTGCGGCTTGTAGTGCAGATGTACCGCGTCTTGCCCAAAACGGCGGGTAGCGGCGACCCGAAATGCCGTGCCCGCGGTCTTGGGGATGTGGACGAAAGCGAACGCGCGAATGGTCCCGAGGCTGCGTTCGCCATCAGGCGTCATCGTTCTCCTCGACGCTGAGCTCCACAATCAGCTGGCGATTGGCGACCTGATCGCCAGCGCTGGCATTGACGGCCACCACGCGGCCGGCCACCGGTGTGGTCAGCTGGAACTCCATTTTCATGGCTTCCAGCACCGCGATGGTCTGGCCAGGCGAGACCTGATCACCGACCTGAACTGCGACATCCAGCAACTTGCCGTCGCTGTTGGCGCAGATGCGACCATCACTGCCGGCCTCCGGCGGTGCCGGTGGCACCAGGGTGAGATCGGCATAGCACCAGGTGCGGGCGTCAAAACTGACCCAGATCTGATGATCCTGGCGGGTATAGCGGGCGCTGCGGCGCACACCTTCGAAATAGAACTGACGCTCGAAACCGTCGCAGGCATCGACGTCAAAGTGGAATTGCTGATCACCCACGCGGACCGTGCAGCGACGCCCGCCTTCGTTGAGCAGGTAGACGGTTTGCTCGACATCCTCCCAGCGCAGCTTGAGATACTGTTCGCTGCGGTTGGCGCTCATCCAGCCGAGCATGTCGGTGGCGAAGTCGGCCTCGCTGTAGAGCTGCCAGGTGTCATCCCAGTACAGCACCATCGCGGCCACCGCCCAGTGCGCGGCATCGGGTGTTTCGGCGGCACGCTGTTCATCCGGAAAGTGCGCCGGAATGTAGCCGGTGTGGAAATCGCCACTGGCGAAATCGGCTTCCTGGATGATCTGCTGCAGAAAATCGATGTTGCTGATCACCCCGTGCAGCGTGGTGTCGACCAGGGCACGGCGCAGGCGCAGGCGCGCCGCTTCGCGGTCATGCCCGTACACGATCAACTTGCCCAGCATGGAGTCGTAGAACGGGCTGACCTCGCCGCCCTCGACCAGGCCGTGATCCATGCGCACGCCCTCGCCTTGCGGCACCCGCCAGCGCAGCACCGGGCCGGTTTGCGGCACGTCGCCATGGCGGCTGTCCTCGGCGCACAGGCGCACTTCAATGGCGTGGCCTTGCTGGCGGATGTTGTCCTGGCTCAGCGGCAACGGCTCGCCATCAGCGATGCGGAACTGCCATTCGACCAGATCAACGCCGGTCACCAGCTCGGTCACCGGATGCTCGACCTGCAAGCGTGTGTTCATTTCCAGGAAATAGAACGCCCCGTCAGCCCCGAGCAGGAACTCGACCGTGCCGGCGCCCTGATAGTCGATGCTGCGGGCTGCCTGCACGGCGGCCTCGCCCATGCGAGCGCGCAGGGCTTCGTCGACTGCCGGTGACGGGCTTTCCTCGACCACTTTCTGATGCCGGCGCTGTACCGAACAGTCTCGTTCGCCCAGATGAACGACCTGACCATGCTGATCACCGAACACCTGGATTTCGACGTGACGTGCGCCGATCACGGCTTTCTCCAGGATCAGTTCGCCGCTGCCGAAGGCGGATTCCGCCTCGGAGCGCGCCGAGCGGATTTGCGCCGCGGCTTCATCCTGGCTGTGGCACAGGCGCATGCCGCGGCCACCACCGCCGGCTGCGGCCTTGATCATGACCGGGAAGCCAATCTTGCCGATTTCCTGCAGCAAGGTGGCATCGTCCTGATCCGCACCTTCATAGCCCGGTACGCAGGGCACGCCAGCGTCGATCATCTTGATCTTGGACGCACGTTTGTTGCCCATCAGGGCAATTGCATCCGGGCTGGGGCCAACAAAGACCAGGCCGGCGTCGGCGCAGGCCTGAGCAAAATCGGCATTTTCGGCGAGGAAGCCGTAACCCGGGTGTATGGCCTGTGCGCCGGCCGCCTTGGCGGCAGCTATCAACCGATCCGCGCGCAGATACGATTCCGCCACGGTGGAGGGGCCAATGTGCACGGCCTGGTCGGCTTCCAGGACGTGCCGCGCGTGACGGTCCGCGTCGCTGTAAACCGCGACGGTGCGCAAACCCAGTTTGCGCGCACCCTGAATAATACGGACGGCGATTTCACCGCGGTTGGCAATCAATACCTTTTGAATCGAGCGCACGAATCAGATCTCGCTTGTCATTGTTCGTTTTCAGAGTTCGCTTTTGAGGCCAAGTCGCTTGACCAGGATGCTGAGCATCACCTCGTCGGCCCCGCCACCAATGGAATGCAGGCGCAGGTCGCGATAGAACTGCGAGACCGAGCTTTCCCACATATAGCCCTGCCCGCCCCAGAACTGCAGGCAGGTGTCGGTGATTTGGCGGGCCAGACGGCCGGTCTTGAGTTTGGCCATGGAGGCGGTCACCGAGACGTCTTCGCCGCGCACCAGATCAGCGGTGGCGCGCCAGACCAGCGCCCGCGCTGCTTCGAGTTCGGTCTTCAACTCGGCAATGGTGAAGGCGACGTACTGGTTGTCGATGACGCCTTTGCCAAAGATCTTGCGCTGACGGGTGTAATCGATGGTGTCCGTAAGCACCCGTTCCATGGCCTCCAGAATGCTGGCCGAGAGGAACAAACGCTCTTCCTGGAACTGCAGCATCTGGTAGGTGAAGCCCTTGCCTTCCTCGCCGATCAGGTTGCTTGCCGGAACGCGCACACCGTCGAGGAAAATGATCGCGGTGTCAGACGAGCGCTGGCCGAGCTTGTCGAGCTTGGTTTCGCGCTGCACGCCGGGGGCGTCCAGCGGCACCACGATGAGTGATTTGTTGTTGTGGCCGGTGCCTTCCGAGGTGTTGACCAGCATGCAGGCCCAGTCGGCCTGAGTGCCGTTGGTGATCCACATTTTCTGGCCGTTGATGACGTAGTCATGACCGTCGCGGCGGGCACTGGTCTTGATGCTGGCCACATCAGAGCCGGCGCCGGGTTCGCTGACCGCAATTGCGGCCACATGCTCGCCGGCGATCGCCGGGGCCAGGAATTCCTGCTGCAGTTCATCGGAACCAAAGCGGGCCAGCGCCGGGGTGGCCATGTCGGTCTGCACGCCGATCGCCATCGGAATCCCGCCGCAGGTGCAGGCCCCCAGGGCCTCTGCGAAGACCACCTGAAACGAATAGTCGAGGCCCAGGCCGCCGACATTCTCCGGCTTGGTGATGCCGAGCAAACCCAGTTCGCCCAGCCCGCGGAACACCTCATGGGCAGGAAACTCCCCGGCCCGCTCCCAGGCTTCGACATTGGGGTTGATTTCGTCTTCGACAAAGCGACGCGTGGTGCGCCGGATTTCCTCGTGTTCGTGGCTCAGTTGCATGGGTGTCCCTCCGCTTACAGACGGGCGATGCCGAAGCTGTTGCTGACCACCTCGCGGTGGCGGGCATCACGACAGATCGACAAGGTGTAGGCCAGCACCCGGCGGGAGTCACGCGGGTCGATCAGACCATCATCAATCATGTGGCCGGAGACCTTGAAGGGGTGCGATTGCTCATCGAACAGGCGCACGATGTTCTGCTTCATGGCCTCGATCTGGGCCTCCGGTAATTTGCCTTCGCTGACGATGGCCATGACCCCGGCGGCCTGTTCGCCGCCCATCACTGCGGTGCGGCTGTTGGGCCAGGCGAAGATGAAATCCGGTCCGAAACCGCGTCCGCACATGCCGTAATTGCCAGCCCCGAAAGAACCGCCGATGACCAAAGTGATCTGCGGAACCGAGGCGTTGGCCACGGCCTGAATCATCTTCGAGCCGTGCTTGACGATGCCAGCCTGTTCGGATTCGCTGCCGACCATGTAGCCGGTGATGTTCTGCAGATAAATAATCGGGATGTCGGCCTGGCAGCACAGCTGGATGAATTGCCCTGCCTTGTTGGCACCCTTGGTGTTGATCGGTCCGTTATTGCCGATCAAGCCGACCGGCCAGCCTTCGATCTTGGCCTGGCCACAGATGGTCTGCTGGTCAAAGTCGGCCTTGAACTCGGTGAAATCGGAATCGTCGACCAGACGTGCGATAACCTCGCGACAATCGTAGGGTTTCTTGTAGTCGACCGGGACTACGCCGGCCAGCTCGTCGGCAGACAGCCGCGGCGCCTTGAAAGTTTTGCGCGGGGGGCGGCCTGGGGCCTTGTTCCAGTCCAGCTTGGCCACCACTTCACGGGCGATACGGATGCCATCGGCATCATCTTCGGCCAGATATTCGCAAGTGCCGGCCACGGTGCCGTGCATGTCCGCCCCGCCCAGTTCTTCGTCGTTGGCAATTTCGCCGGTGGCAGCTTTGAGCAACGGCGGCCCGGCCAGGAACACCTTGGCCTTGTTACGCACCATGATGACGTAGTCCGACAGGCCTGGCATGTAGGCGCCACCTGCCGTGGACGAGCCATGCACCACAGTGATCTGAGGGATGCCGGCGGCCGACAGTTGGGCCTGGTTGCAGAAGGTGCGCCCGCCTTCGATGAACATTTCCAGCTGATACGGCAGGTTGGCCCCGCCGGATTCGATCATGGAGATCACCGGCAGCTTCTGCTTGAGCGCAATTTCCTGGATGCGCAGGGTTTTCTGCACGCCCCAGGGCGACATGGTGCCGCCCTTGATGGCGCTGTTGGAGGCCACCAGCATGCAACGCGTGCCCGACACATAGCCGATGCCGCAAATCTGATTGCCGCCGGCCAGCGAGCCGTCCTTGTCATCGTGTTCCTTGTAGCCACACAAGGTCGACAGCTCAAGAAACGGCGAGCCACGATCCAGCATCAGGGCTACGCGCTCGCGCGGCATCAGCTGGCCGCGCTGCTCGAAGCGCTCTCGGCGCTTCTCCTCGGAACCGCGCACGCTGTCTTCGACTTCGCGCAATTTGGCAATGGCCGCGAGCATGTCTTCGCGGTTGGTTTTAAAGCCGTCGGAATGGACGTCGATCTTGGATGCTATGACCGGCATACGGCCCGTCTCCCCTGCTTGGTTATTTCTGTTTACCGGGCAAACTGCCCATCAGCTTGCATATGATACCCAGCATGATTTCATCCGCGCCGCCGCCAATGGAAATCAGGCGGCCATCACGGAAGAAACGCGACACCGGATTCTCCCAGGTGTAACCCATACCGCCCCAGTACTGGAGGCAGGAATCGGCCACTTCGCGGGCCAGCCGGCCGGCCTTGAGCTTGGCCATGGACGCCTGCTTCACCACGTCCTTGCCATTGAGGTAATCCTCGCAGGTCTGATAGCACAGCGCGCGCAGCGCTTCGATCTCGGTCTGCAGTTCGGCCAGGCGGAAATGCACCGTCTGGTTGTGAATCAGCGGTTGACCGAAGGTCTGGCGTTGGCGTGTGTAGTCCAGTGTTTGTTCCACGCACTGCTCCATGCCGCGCAAGATGCTGGTCGCGCCAAAAATGCGTTCTTCCTGGAACTGCATCATCTGGTACATGAAACCCGCGCCTTCCTGACCGATCAGGTAACGCTGCGGAACCCGCACGTTGTCAAAGAACAGCTGTGCGGTGTCGGATGACCACATGCCGATCTTGTGAATCTTTTGCGCCACTTCAATGCCCGGTGCATCCATGGGCACGATGATCAGCGATTTATTGCCATGGCGGCTGCCATCGGAGGTGTTGCACAACAGGCAGATCCAGTCGGCCTGGGTGCCGTTGGTAATCCACATCTTGGTGCCGTTGATGACGTAATCGTCGCCATCCTTGACCGCCGTGGTGCGGATGTTGGCCACATCGGAGCCGGCGCCGGGTTCGGACACACCGATGGAACAGACCCGCTCGCCGGCAATGGTCGGCGCCAGGAACTCACGCTTGAGCTCGTCAGAGCCAAACCGGGCCAGCGCGGGCGTGGCCATATCAGTGACCACACCGATGGCCATGGGTATGCCGCCGCAATGCGCGTTGCCAAGTTCTTCGGCGTAGACCATCTGATAGCTGTAATCCAGGCCCATGCCGCCGTATTCGACCGGCTTGTTGATGCCCAGTATGCCCAGTTCACCGGCCTTGGCCAGAACTTCGCGGGCGGGAAAGGTCTGGGACGCTTCCCAGTCATCGACATTGGGGTTGATGACCTCGTCAACAAAGCGTTTGACGGTACGGCGGATGTCTTCGTGTTCAGATGTAAATTGCATGCTTGTCCTCACGCTGCGAAGGGCTCTGGGGCCTTTCGCCGAGACGCCGGGTGATCGGCCGGCGGATGTCATGGCGGCGGGTAATCAGGATTATCAAATATCCGTAACACCTGCCCGCGAGCGCCGGAACTTAGCACAGTTTGACCCCGTAAATGGAAGTGTCACCGATTGGTGACAAAGTAAGCCCTCTTACCGGTTTTGTTTTTACCGGACGTGGGCTAGACTCGGGCCTCCCATAGACCCGGCGGGTAATCAGGGGGGAACGCAGCGCTGCGGCGACGCGACGTTGCATCCTGCATACACCGTCAACTGACACTCAGGAAGACTTATGACTTTGGACGATATCTTTGGCGCGATGCCGAGCAAACTGAATGCCGATGCGGCGGCCGGTGTTGATGCCGTGATCCAGTTCAACTGCTCCACCCCGCGTACCGTCACCATCAAGAACGGCGAGTGCACGGTGGTAGAAGGTTCGGCCGACGAGTACACCGTGGCCGTGACCATGGAAGACGAAGATCTGGTCGCCATGCTGACCGGCGAACTGGACGGCATGACCGCGTTCATGACCGGTAAGATTCAGCTCGACGGCGACATGATGTTTGCCCAGCAGCTGGGCGCGCTGTTCCCGCAGTAAGACAACTTTGTTTCCCGGCTGGGCCGGGACATGCACAAGCCCCGGTATCCGCGAGGACCCCGGGGCTTTTTTGTGGCGCAGTTCAAGCGCTCTGCGGACGCCGCAGCAGCAGATACAGCAAGGGGCCGAACGAACCGGCGGTTAGTGTGATGAGCACGAATGGCCAGGCCTGAGCACCGCGTTGCTGGGCATCCTTGATCATCCACACGCAGATCAGCGCGCAAGCGATGACCAGATCAACGAGCACCTGCTCGCTGCCGGGGTTGGCCAAAGCGCCGGTCCAGATGCCGGCATAGCCAACCTGTGCCATCACCCACACGGTGAAGGCGGAAAACGCGATCAGCACAGCGATCAGTAGAGCTTTCATGCTTGTGTCCTCGTTTGGTGAGGGGACATCTCAGCGCGCCGGCGGTCGCCCATCAATTACGCAGCAGGTAATAGACAGAATTCAGTCGCCACGGCTTAATGACCCAAGGCCTGATGAGGATCACCGCATGAGCACCCTGGCTGCCGAGGTTTCCGGCTTTCCCGATCTGTTGCGCTACTGGCGCGGTTTTCGCCGTCTGAGTCAGCTTGATCTGGCGGTGAATGCCGATGTGTCGCAGCGCCATGTCAGCTTTCTGGAATCGGGGCGCTCGAAGCCGAGCCGCGACATGGTTCTGCAACTGGCCGAATCGCTGGAACTGCCGCTGCGCGAGCGCAACCGCATGCTGGGTGCGGCGGGCTTTGCACCGGTGTACGCGGCCAATCCCTTGAGCGATGCGGACATGGCGCCGGTCAAAAAAGCCCTGGACCTGATCCTGACCCACCACGAACCCTTCCCGGCGGTGCTGGTGGATGCAAACTGGAAGATGCTGCAGCCCAATACAGCCCTGCTGCGCCTGTTCAGCCTGATTGGTGACATCGGCCAGATCTGGGCCAACATTGCGCCGCAAGAGCCGCCAAATGTGTTCAAGCTGACCTTTCACCCGCAAGGCTTGCGGCCGTATATCCGCAACTTCGAAGAGATCGCGCCGGTGATGATCAATCGCACCTTCCGTGAGGCACACGAGCATCCTCAGCTGCTGGCCCTGCTTGAGGAGGTGCTGAGTTATCCGGATACCCCGTCACGCTGGAAGACCCCGGACCTGTCGGCGCACCTGCCGCCGGTCATGAACATGGAGCTGTGCGCGGCCGGTCATACCATCAGCCTTTTCTCCACCATAACCACCTTTGGCACGGCTCAGGACATCACCACGGACGAGCTGCGTGTGGAGAGCTTTTTTCCGGGTGACAGTGCCAGCGAAGTGCTGCTGCGGGCGCTGGCCGACGGTAGCCTGAAACCCGGACCCTAGCCCTGGTCGCGCTGGTGGGCGGCGGCTTCCAGTGCGTCAATGTCGGCGTTCACGATCTTCTCCAGATGGGCCGAGATCCGGTCAATCGGCCAGTCCCACCAGGCGATGCGCTGTAGCCGCTTGATCGTCTTGGTATCAAAGCGCGGTTTCAGCACTTGAGCGGGATTGCCCCCGACGATGGTGTAAGGCGGTACATCCGCAACCACCACGGAGCGCGATGAGACGATGGCGCCGTTGCCGATGTTGACGCCGGGCATGATCAGCGCTTCGTAGCCGATCCATACGTCGTGCCCGATCACGGTGTCGCCCTTGTACGGCAACTCGCCGTCCTGGGGCATGACCCGCTCCCAGCCGTTGCCGAAAATCTGGAACGGATAGGTCGAAATGCCCGACAGCTTGTGATTGGCGCCATTCATGATGAACTTGACCCCGCGCGCCAGCGCGCAGAACTTGCCGATAATCAGCTTGTCGCCAATGAACGGGAAGTGATATAGCACATTGCGCTCGAAATTCTCCGAGTCGATCGGGTCATCGTAGTAGGTGTAATCGCCGATTTCGATGTTCGGATTACTGACCGTGTTCTTGATGAAGCAGACTTGCGGAAAGCCGTCCATCGGATGCGGATTGCTGGGGTCGGGGCCGTTCATGGGTAAATCCTGTGGTCGGTGTGAACCGCGGCTCAGCGCGCTGGATTTTCGAGCGTGTCCAGAAATCGGGCAACCAGCTGCAGCACCTGCTCCGGATGTTCACGATGCGGGATGTGCCCGGTTTGCTCAAGGATTTCGACCTGCGCCGGTCCCGCCACGCTTTGTCCTATGCGCTGCGGGAAATCGACCGAACCGTATTCGTCTCGGTCGCCATGAATCACCAGTGCAGGACACGTCAGCGTGGCCAGTTCGGGTTGCAGACTCCAGTTGGCGAACGCTGGGTCCAGCCAGGTGTCGGTCCAGGCTTTGAGCACCCAGAGCGCCTTGTCGCCGTGATAGCGGGCCAGCTTGGCCAGCTGGGCTTCATCGGCAAAGGCCTTCTGCGCTGCGCGTATGCCATTGCGCGTGCGCTCTTCGACATAGGATTGGGCCGCTTCGGAAACCACCGCGCGGCAACGCTGCGGATGGCGGTTGGCTGCGGCCAGTGCCATGCAGCCGCCCACACTGTGCCCGAAGGTGACCACCTCGGTCAGTCCGAGCTGCGCGCACAGCGCCGGGAATATCACGGCGGCCTCGTGTTCGATGAAATCCAGCTCGGGGAGGTTGGACCGCGGGCTGGATTGTCCAAAACCGAGTCGATCATAGGCCACAACGCGCCGCCCCAGGGTCGTGCACAGCGCTGCGGGGAAGTCGCGCCATAGCGTCACGCAGCCCAGCGAATCGTGAAACAGAACCAGCGGTGGCAGTGCGTTTGCACGGCTCGGTATCCACTGACGCACGAACACCTCGCCGTCGTCCAGGACGAGCCGGCTGTCGTGGATGCGCACGGATTCGGTTTCGTTCATCGGTGTTTTGACAATGTGGCGTACACAAAAAAGCCGGCGTCATGCGCGCCGGCTTGATGGCTGCTGCTGCGGCTTAGATGGCTTGCGCGCCGGTTTCACCGGTACGGATGCGGATGACCTGCTCCAGTGGCGACACGAAAATTTTGCCATCACCGATTTTCCCGGTGCAGGCCGCTTTCTGGATGGCCTCGATGGCGGCATCCAGCTGATCGTCATTGACGGCCAGTTCAAGCTTGGTCTTGGGCAGGAAATCAACCACATATTCCGCGCCGCGGTAGAGTTCGGTATGGCCTTTCTGACGACCGAAGCCTTTGACCTCGGTTACCGTCATGCCGTTGACGCCAACGGCTGAGAGGGCCTCACGAACTTCATCCAGCAGAAAGGGTTTGATAACCGCGGTAATCAGTTTCATAGCGGGGTTCCGAGACAGAATTATGACGCGGAGTCTAGCAGGCTGTCGGTGCGAAATTTCATCGACCTGCCCACCAGTGACCGGAACTTGCCCAACAACCGTGGTCAAAATCGCTACACTTTGGAACCCGCCCCTGAGTTTGCCGACGACCATGATTCAAACTAGCCCTGTTCGCCGTCAGCGTGGCAACGCTGCCCTGTATGTTGTGCTCTCGGTCCTCGTGGTGGCGGGTGCCGGTGGTGCGGTTTATCTGCTGTCGCAGAGCGAAGAAGACGCACCGCAGCCGCAGGAGATGCCGTCGCAGGAGCAGGCTGCCTTGTCGGCGGAGCCGCCGGCGATCAAGCAGGTCGACATGCAGGACACCGCGATCGATGATCGCCCTGCACGCGAAGGCAAAGCGGTTGATAGCCAAAACGATGACAGCGCGGGTGAAGCCGGTCTGTTTGAGCGCGGCGGTCGCAAGATTCCGCTCAAGGATGGCTTAACTGGTGGCAGCGAGTCGCTGATCGGTGCGGATGCCGAAGCTCCGGCCAGCAGCGCGCGCAAGGTGCACGCCGTGGATGCTTTCGATTACGGCGTGCTGGACGGCCGCGTGCGCATTGGCGTATTCGGCAAAGGCCCCATCCCCGATTACCGTGTGCGCCTGAGCAATGATCACTATGTGATCGATATGCCGGGTGAATTCCGCTATGTGGAAAATTTCTCCCAGGCCTTGAGTGTTGAGCGTTTCGGCGTGGCACGCGCCTCGCTGGGGCGTTACGAGCGCGGTATGCGCATGCGCATTGATGTCACCCCTGCGCTCAAGCATGAGCCGTTTCTGATCGAAGACTCGCGTGGTCTCATGATTGCTTTCGAGCCGCGCAAAAACGGCTAGCCGCTGTGACGACGGGGTAAGCCGCGCTGGCCGAACTGACTGTTGCCAGTCAGCGTGGCCAGCACTTTGAGGCGATCACTTTCGCTCAGATCGCGTGCGGTTTCGGGGCTGCCGCGCTGCATCCAGCCGAGCAATTCGCCATCGCGGTACACCACCAGATTGCTGGCCTGCTCGGTGATCTTGGGGCCGGCCAGCACACGGCCGCTGAGGTGGGCCGGATCGCAGGCACTCAGGCGCAGCATCTCGCCGGAGGCCGGGCGTGTGTTCATGGACCTGAGCATTTCCACCGCCTCGGGCAAGGCGAACTGCTCGCCGGCCATACCGTCGATGAAACGACCGCCGGCAATCTCGCCGCGCGCTTCCAGCCGCCAGGCACGCTGCAACATGCGTCGCCAGGCGGGGCGCACAGCCTCACGCTCGAGCAGGCTTCGACTGATCACCCCGTAGCGCATCAGGGTTGTCCACAGGATGTGTTCGATCACCTCTTCATCATCCGGGGGTTGCGCCGTCTGCAGCAGCGACCAGCGACCGGCGTCCTGGGCGCCGGAGAACAGCGGCTGGCGCCGTCGCGTGCGCGGTGCGCTGCGCGGCTTGGTCTTGCTGGGCGTGATCAGGCTGCGCAAGCCGGCGAAGGTGTCTGCATTGATCTGCCCGGCCGCGACGAGTTCACCCAGGGCCTGTTCCAGCTGAGCACGCAGCAAGCCGGTGCATTGCGCCAGATCGCTGAAAAAGGCCGCGCCACGCTGCTCCAGCGCGGCCAGCACACGTGCGGCATTGGCACTGAGCTCCGGCTGCGGTGTGTTCACAGGCATCCAGCAGGCCAGCGTTTCGCGCGGAGCGAAGGCAATCGGTGTGTTGCGCACCGGGCCGCGCCCTTTTGCGCCGGAGCTCTTGGCCACGATACGCGCCCAGGTCAGCTTGCCGGCGGCGCACAGGCTGTCGAGCTGCGCCGGCAGATACAGCGCGATGCGCGCGGGCAGGATGTGCTGCTCCCACACCTGGGCTGGCGCACTGTAGCCCTCGAGCTTCTCCATGGCCGCGAGTATGGCGTCCAGCCCTTCCGGGCGTTCGTCGCCGATGCCCTGCCAATGCAGCACAAAGCGCTGAAAAACCTGCGCTGAAACAGGCCGGATGCTGGAGCGTTTGCGGTCCCGGCTGTGCCGATGGATGCGCGCCAGCAACCGTCGTTCGCACCATTGTTCGCGGCTGTCATCGAGTGCCGGATCAAATTGGCCGCGCAGCGCAAAACCTTCATTTTCCAGCGCAATCAGGGCTTGATCTATGGCACTTTCCGGCTGCCTGAGCAGCCCGGCGATCTGTGCCGCGTTGGTTGGTCCGCAGGCTTCAAGGCGCCCGCGCACCAGCTCACGCAAGGGGTCTGCATCGGGGCTGATGCTCAGCTGTTTCAGCTGCGGCTCACAACGGGCGTCGGGGACAACGGCATGCAGCTGTGGCCAGCGCTCGGCGGCCACCCACAAGGCACCACCCTGTGGCAGCACGGCCCGCGCGGCGCGGCCCTGCGCCATCAATGGTTCGAGCCAGGGCATCCAGGGTTTGACCTCGTCGTCACGGAACCCCCCGTGAATAACCAGCGCATCGTGCAATTCATCGGCATCACGCGGACTGGGCCAGGCTTCTTCGCGCACCCGGGCGATGGCCTGGGCATCGAGGCGCGCCAGTGCACGCGCATCTTCAACCGGCAAAGCCGCGCCCTGGGCAACTGCCATGGTGCGCCGGGCTTCGGCATCCCCGTCGTCCAAAAACGCGTAGGGTCTGGCGTTGAGGATCTCCTGCGCCAGCGGCGACGGTGCGGTGAGGTCGGCGCACACCAATGCGATTGAGCCGTCGCCCAGCCCGCGCAGCACCTTTTCCAGCCCGGGCAAATCCATCAGCTCAAACAGGCAGTCGTTGATGGTCTGGCTGACCAGCGGATGATCGGGAATATCACGTTTGCCGCTGAGGTTTTCCGCGCACGCAATCTGGTCCGGGAACACCACGGCCATCAAATCCTCAGCATCATTGCGTTGCCAGGCCGGGGGCGTTTTGCGATGCCCCAGATGACGCCGGATCGCCAGTGCGATTGAAGCATTCCAGCGCCAGTGTGTGGGGAACATCGGGGCATCCAGCAAGGCCTGTTCGAGTACGCTGCGGACACTTTCGGGTTTGAGGTAACTGGCCACCTCGGCCAACGGGAAACTGTGCGTAACACCCAGCGACAGCACGATGCTGTCTTCCAGCGCGGCGGCCTGCAGTTCGAAATTGAACTTGCGACAAAAGCGTTTGCGCAGGGCCAGCCCCCAGGCCTTATTGATCCGCGAGCCATAGGTCGAGTGCACGACCAGATGCATGTCGCCGGTTTCGTCGAAGAACCGTTCCAGAACGATGGTGTCATGGTTGGGCATGGCGCCCAGTGCCGCTTCACCGGCGGCCAGATATTGCACCAGCTGGCTGGCCGCATCGGCCGTCAGGCCATAGGCCTGCATGAGCTGGTTCCGCGCAGCGTCCTCACCCTGCTGATAGTGCTCGGACACCTCGCGCCGAAAGGCTGAGACGGCGCTGGACAGGGCGTTGCTGCGCCCGGGGCGCTCGCCCAGCCAGAACGGCACGGTCGGCGGTTGGCCGTGGGCGTCTTCGACCAGCACGCGACCACTTTCGGTTTTGAGCACCTTGTAGGACTGGTTGCCGAGCTGAAAAATGTCGCCGGCCAGCGTTTCGAAGGCGAAGTCTTCGTTGAGCGTGCCGACCTTGAAGCCTTGCGGCATCAGCACCACGTCATAGTCGAACTGATCCGGAATGACGCCCGCATTGGTCAGGGCGACCAGTCGGGCGCCGCGTCGGCCACGCAGCATGCCATTGACCTGGTCCCAATGAATGTAGGCCCCGCGCCGTCCCCGGCGGCTGCTGTAGCCCTCGGACAACATGCGGATCACGTCTTCGAAGCGGGTCGGGGTGAGCGCGCGGTAGGGCCAGCTGGACTGGACCAGCTGAAGCAGCGCGCCCTGCTCCCATTCACGCGCAGCGGCCTCGGCGACCAGATGCTGGGCCAGCACATCGAGGGCTGCGTCGGCCTGGTTCAGGACGTCCAGCTCACCGCGCTCCACCGCCGCCAGCAATGCGGCGCATTCCACTGCCTCGTCCAGGGTGGTCGGAAACAACCGCCCTTTGGGGGTGGCGCCGACCGCGTGGCCGGAACGCCCGACACGCTGCAAAAAGGCGTTGATGCCGCCCGGAGAGCCGATCTGACAGACCAGATCGACCTCACCGATATCAATGCCCAGTTCCAGCGACGCGGTGGCAACCAGGACCCGCAAAGAGCCGCTTTTGAGCCGTTGTTCGGCATCCAGTCGGTGCTCCTTGGACATGCTGCCATGGTGTGCAGCGACCAGTTCCTCACCGAGTTGATCGGCCAGATGGCGGCTGGCCCGCTCGGCCAGTCGTCGTGTGTTGACGAACACCAGCGTGGTGCGGTGAGCCTGAGCAAGTTCGGCAATGCGGCTGTAGACCTCGCCCCAGACCTCGGCCGCCATCACCGCGCTCAAAGGCGAACCGGGCAGCTCCAGGGCCAGATCACGTTGCCGGCTGTGACCGCTGTCGATGATCTGGCAGGGCTGCTGGCCGCTGAGAAAGCGCGCCACGCTATCGATGGGCTTCTGGGTTGCAGACAAGCCGATATGCTGGATCTGTCCACCGCACAGTGCGCGCAGCCGGGCCAGGCTGAGTGAAAGATGCGCGCCCCGCTTGTTGCTTGCTACGGCGTGGATTTCATCCACGATCACGCTGCGCACCGTTGACAGCATGGCT